>CAYZKT010000155.1:0-6115 GCA_964478885.1 uncultured Syntrophaceae bacterium
GGGCAGGTAGACCAGGTACCAGGGGTCGTCGGGGCGATACTCCCCGCGACGGCCGACGATCTTCCCCCGGGCGCCCTTCATCGGGTGGCCGGGATGGGTGACGACGACGAAATCGCCGAGTTCCATGGCGCTGCTCCTTGCGGGTTGTCTCATCGGGTCTTCGGACCGACACCGCCGCCGACAACGAGCCAGGTTGAGAAAGAAAACCCATCGGCGGGCAGATGGTAGCACAGGGGCGGGGGGAGTACAACCCATAATAAGAAGAGGGGTATCGGGTATAGGGGCTCGGGTCAAGGGTCAGAGGAAGAAGAGGAGATGGATCCGGGCCAGGGTTCAGGGGTCCAGGGAACGCAAGAAGACAACGGTTGAGGAGGGACGCCGATGACCGAAATCAAGATGCCCATTCTTTTCCACGCCAACTACAGGGTCATCATCCGCACGAAGGACTGGGAGACCCGGGAGCGGGCCCAGAAGCTCACCGTCCGGGAGCTGAGCCCGGAGGAGCGGAAAGCCTCCTTCAAGGACCTCGCCGAGAAGGACATGCCCACCCACCAGATCACGTTCTACGACTTCGGCTGCAAGCGGGTGATCGAGGGGAAGATGCTGGAGAACGCGCAGGAAAAAATCGTCTTCAAGATCCAGGAGAAGGAGTACGAGTTCTCGCACCTCAAGCCGCCTCCGGGCCGGGGCTGATGACAGCCTCGGGCGATGCCGTTCGGAACATGAAATCCCCCTCTTTCCCCCTTTGCAAAAGGGGGATGAAAGGGGGATTTTTCTTTGTTGAAATCACGCCACGGCGCGCTTCTCGGCCGGCTTGCCCAGCACTTCGCGGATCTTCCTGGAGAGGTCGATGATGCTGAAGGGCTTCTGGATGAAGCCGCCGCAGCCGCGCGAGAGGATGTTCGAGGCCTGCCCGTTGAGGCTGTAGCCGCTTGCCAGGAGGACCTTCACGGAGGGGTTGACGCCCTTCATCGCGTCGAACACGCGCCCGCCGCCCATCTCGGGCATGATCATGTCGAGGATCACCATGTCGATCTCGCCGGCCTTCTGCCGGTAGATCTCGATCGCCTCGGGCCCGCTCCGGGCCGAAAGCACCCGATACCCCAGCGTCTTCAGCACCTCGACCCCCACGTCGAGAACGATGTCCTCGTCGTCGACGATCAGGATCGTCTCGGTGCCCTTGATGACCTGTCGCTCCAGCGCGGCGTCCGCTACAGCCCCGCTCACGGAGACGGGCAGGTAGAGGTTGAAGGTCGTGCCCTGGCCGCGCTCGCTGTACAGGGTGATAAAGCCGCCGTGGTTGCGGATGATCCCGTAGGCCGAGGCCAGGCCGAGGCCCGTCCCGCGGCCCCTGCCCTTCGTCGTGAAGAAGGGCTCGAAGACGCGCTGGCGGGTCGCCGCGTCCATGCCGATCCCGGTGTCGGTGATGCAGATTTTCACGTAGCGGCCGGGCTTGGCCTTGTGGGGTTTCACGTACTGCTCGTCGAGGATCATGTTCTGCGTCGAGAGGGTCAGCTCGCCGCCGCCGGGCATGGCCTGCCAGGCGTTGACGTACATATTGAGGAACACCTGCTCGATCTGGCCGCGGTCCGCGTCGACGACCCACAGGCCCTCCTGCTCGCGCCGGGTGATCTTGATCTCTTTCTTGGTCCGACCGAACATCTCCGACGACTTCCGGATGAGGTCGTTGAGGTCCGTGGGCTTGACCTCGTACTTGCCCCCTCGGGCGAAACCCAGGAGCTGCCGGGTCAGCGTGGCGCCGCTGCGGATCATGTCCTCGATGCCCGTGAGGTGGACGGCGTGGGGGTGCTCCTGGGTGACGTCCATGAGCATGAGCGACACGTGGCCCTGGATGCCCATGAGCAGGTTGTTGAAGTCGTGCGCAATCCCGCCGGCGAGCGTCCCGACGGCCTCCATCTTCTGCGCCTGCAGAAGCTGCGCCTCGAGCTGGCGGGTCTGCGTGATGTCGCGGGCGATGCCGCAGATGCCGGTGATCTCCCCCGCGTCGTCGAACATGGGGACCTTGACGACGTGCAGCGTCACGGCCGCCCCGTTGATGACCTCGGCGGACTCGACCTCGACCATCTCGCCGTCGAGGACGCGGTAGTCCATCTCCCGGTTGCGCTGTTCGGCTGCCTCCCCGAGCAGTTCCCGGTCGGAGAACCCCACAATATCGGCGGCGGGCTTCCCGAAGAGCGCCTCGACGCTGGGGTTGACGAGCACGTACTTCAGCGCGCGGTCCTTGATGAAGATGCAGTCCGGGGCCGTCTCGAAGATGGCGCGGAAGTTCTCCTCGCTCTTGCGCAGGGCTTCCTCGGCGAGCTTGCGCTCCGTGATGTCGTGGACCATGGCGATGACGCCGACGATCTCCCCGCGGGAGTTGCGGTAGGGGGCATAGGTGCCCGCGATCCACCCCGTCTTGCCGCTCTGGGGAACATAGTAGGTGAGGTCCGGCGCCGCGATCGTGGCCCCGTCGAGGGCCCGGTCGAGCAGGAGGTCCACGCCCTGGTCGCGCAGGTGGGGAAAGACGTCGAAGGCGCTCATGCCCAGCACCTCCTCGGCGGGCAGCCCCGTCAGCTCCTCCATGAAGCGGTTCCAGACGATGTAGCGGAACTCGCGGTCGTAGACGATGATCCCCTCGTTGGCGCTGGAGATGATCTCCTTGTTGAACCGCTCGGACTCGCGCAGGGCCTTCTCGCTGCGCCGCCGCTGGGTGATGTCCTCGTAGACGGCGATGATGCGCCCCTCGCGAAGGGACTCGCCGATGCGGGAAGCGTGGAGCCGCACGACGATCTCGCGGCCGTCCATACGGCGGCAGGGGATCTCGGCGCTGCAGGTGCGCTGCCGGCGCAGCGTCGAGTAGAGGAACTTGCCGATGTCGGTGTACTCCCCGTCGCTGCGGTAGAGGATGCGCGTCGTCTTGCCGATGAGCTCCTCGGGACGCCACCCGAAGACGGCGTCGACGGCGTCGTTGGCAAAGATGACGTGGCGCTTGGCGAGCCCCACCACGGCGTGCGGGATGGCGTCGAGGATCGAGGCCTCCAGGGCTTCCATCTCCTGGAGCTTGCGGCTGCGCTCCTTCTGGGCCGTGATGTCCATGGAGTTGCCCAGGATGGCCCTCCGGCCCTTGTACCGAACGGGCGTGACCGTCTCCATGATCCACCGGACCGACCCGTCGCGGGTGAGGATGCGATACTCGTAGGGGATCGACCTTCGGCCCTTGAGCATCTCTACGGCCTGCTCGAGGATCGCCTCGCGGTCCTCGGGGTGGACGATGTCGATGCTCTTCATGCCGATCATCTCCTCGGCGGTGTAACCCGCGAGCAGGGCGGCCTTGTCGTTGAGGAAATCGAAGCGGCCGTCGAGGATAACGTAGACGCCGGTGTGGGAACTCTGGGCGAGGATCTCGTAGAGCCGGCGGGATTCGGCCGGTTCCGCGCCGCGGGGGGGTTCCCCGGAGTCGAGCTGTTTCCGGAGGGCCTCGACCTCTTCGATGAGCTGCTGTTTCGTTTTTCTGCTGGGGGCGGCCATCTACCCTCTCGGAAAGACAGGTTTTGTGTGCGGCATGTGCATCGGGAAACGGTGCGGCTGGGTACCCGCAATCGTGCAAATACTCTGCCAAGAAAACCCCCGACCGGGCCGCCGGGCGGCCCTCTGCTATCCCTTCGGAATTGCGCGGAAAAGTTTGACTTCCGCCCCCGCGATGCGTAGGATATACCCTCGTCGGGCGTCAGCAACCCGACCCGGCGATACGGTCCTCTGACGCTGGGGCTCCTCTGAATCAAAAAATGAAGTTCGGAAGTTCAGAACTTGAGAAGCTTGGATACATAGAACCTCTATCGCATCACCCGGGCTTTTCCGAACTTCCCAACTTCACAGCTTTTCAACTTCTGAATTGTCGAGAGGTCCGTCGATATGAAAAGAAGCCCGGCTCCCGCGCTTCTTCTAATCCTTGCGATCCTGTGCCTCGCAGGCCCGGCCACCGCGGAGCCCGTTTTCCCGCGTCCCGCGGGCGCCGTGAACGACTTCGCAAACGTGATCTCCGCGGCCGAGCGCGATGCCATGGAGAACCTCGCCCGGGAAGTGCTGCAGAAGACGGGGACGGCCGTCGTCGTGGCCACGGTGCCCACCGTGGGGGACAGGCCGGCCGACGACTACGCCACCCGCCTCTACGAGTCCTGGGGCATCGGGAAGAAGGGCGAGGACAAGGGGGTGCTCATTCTGCTTGCCCTGAAGGAGAGGCGCGTGCGGATCGAGACGGGCTACGGCGTCGAGGGCATTTTACCCGACGGGGTCGTCGGCGAGATCCTCCGCCTTCATGTCATCCCGCATCTGAAGCAGGGCGACTACGGAAAGGGCCTTTCCAATGCCGTGACGGCCGTGTCGGACGTGATCGCCCGCAACGCCGGCGTGACGCTCACGGGCAGGCCGCAGATGCAGCCGGCGCGGCCGACGGGGGAAACGCCGGTGAGCCCCTTCACCCTGCTGCTGCTCTTCGTTGTCGTCCTGCTGCTGCTCTTCACGGAGACGGGCAGGCATCTGCTTGCCTTGCTGCTCTTCGACGGGGCGGGCAGCGGGGGACGCCGTCACGGGGGAACCTACTACGGCCGGGGCTGGGGAGGAGGCTCCTCCGGCGGCTTCGGGGGCTTCGGCGGGGGCTTCGGCGGGTTCGGCGGCGGGATGAGCGGCGGCGGCGGGGCAGGGGGGGACTTTTAAAAAGACAGAAGTTGAGAAGGTAAGAAGGTGTGAAGGTAAGAAAAAAGACGGGGCATGACGGAGGAAGAGCCCATGGCGAAGGCACCGAAGACACCGCAGGAGGTTTTCCCGGAGATCGTCGGGGATCTCAAGGGCATCTACGGAGAGACGCTTCAGTCGGTCATCCTGTACGGCAGCGGCGCCCGTGGGGAGTACGTCGCCGGGAAGTCGGACATCAACTTCCTCGTCGTTGTCTCCGGCGATGAGGCCGACGACCTGGAGAAACTCCTGCCCCGCGTCCCCAAGTGGAAAACGCGGGCGGTGGCGACCCCCGTGATCATGACAAAGGCCCTCATCGCTTCCTCGATCGACGTCTATCCCGTGGAGTTCCTCAACATGAAACGGCACTACGAGGTCGTGTACGGCGAGGACGTGCTGAAGGGGCTCGCTTTCGAGAGCAGGACCCTGCGGCCCCAGTGCGAACGGGAGCTGAAGGGGAAATTGCTGCTGCTCCGCACGGGGTTCCTGGGAACGGAGGGCAGGGCCGAGGAACTGCAGAGGCTGCTCGCGGCATCGATCACGGCCTTCCTCTCGGTCTTCAACGCCCTGCTTCACATGCAGGGAAAAGAGGCCCCCTCGGGGAGGAGGGAGATCGTGGCGGCCGCGGCCGATGCATACGGGATCGACGCCGGGCCTTTCCTGCGCTGCATCGACCTGCGGGAGGGGAGGAAAGGGTTGCCGTTCGGGGAGCTGAACGCCATCTTCCGGCCCTACACGGCAGAGATCGCAAAATTGATCGCCGCCGTCGACAAGCTGCCGGCATGAGAGGCACCCCCCTGTCAGCCCCTTTTTTATGAGGATTTGACCGGACAGGTCCGCACGAACGAAGAAACCGCAACAAACGAAAAGAACGGATTTCTGCAGGAGGTCATATGGCTAAGAAGGGTCTGCTGATTGCGCTGGCCGTGGCGGTCGTCATCGCCGTCTCGCTGTACGGGTTCGTCAAGGGGACATACAACGACTTCGTCACCCTCGACGAAAAGGTCAAGTCCTCGTGGGCTCAGGTGGAGAACCAGCTCCAGCGGCGCTTCGACCTGATCCCGAACCTCGTGGAGACGGTGAAGGGCTACGCCAGGCAGGAGAAGGAGGTCTTCATCGAGGTGACCAACGCACGGGCGAAGGTGGGCGGCGCAGGAACGATCCCGGACAAGATCCAGGCAAACAACGAACTCACCTCGGCGCTGAGCCGCCTGCTCGTCGTCGTGGAGAACTACCCCGAGCTGAAATCCAACCAGAACTTCCTCAAGCTGCAGGATGAGCTGGCCGGCACGGAAAACCGGATCGCCACGGAGCGGCGCCGCTACAACGAGGCCGTCCAGGCCTACAACGTCAAGATCCGCAGCTTCCCGGCGAACCTCCT
>CAYZKT010000156.1:0-6086 GCA_964478885.1 uncultured Syntrophaceae bacterium
CCCGGATCTATGTCGACGGGGGCATCGTGAGCCCCGTGGCCGTCGATTTCGCGAAGAAGAAAGGCGCCGATCTGGTCATCGCCGTGGATATCTCCATAGGCGTGGAGAGCCCGCCGCCGAAGACGATCATGGAGACGATCATGCAGTCCGTCGTCATCATGTACGCGAAGATTTCGCAGAACCAGCTGAGCCGGGCCGATATCGTCATACGGCCCCGCGTGAGCCACATCGGGTCAACGGATTTTTCCAAGCGCCACGAGGCGGTCCTGGAAGGCGAGAAGGCGGCGCTGGAGGCGATGCCGCAGGTAAAGGCAGCACTGGAGAAGCTGAAGGCGGAAGGCAGGCTCTGACAGACAGAGAAGTTGTGAAGTTGAGAAGCTCGGATGAGCCTCCAATCATTCAAACACTTCGGCTTGTCCGAACTTCATAACTTCACAGCTTCTTAACTTCCATCTCATGAAGCGGGCAAAAAAAATTGGTGGATGACGGACGGCTCATACACCAATTCTATCTTAAAAACACAGGCTGGTCCCCAACCCCCTCCCATTTCTTTCAGTGGGTCGGCGGATGGAAAGGAGGGAACCACACACCCTCCGCCGATGCGCAAACCTAAAGCACGATCATTGATGCTGGGCGTCTATGTATGAGACCTTCGGAGAGGATCTACCTTTCCTATTCGATAAATTCTTTATCTCTCTTTATGTTAAAGGTGAGTCATCCAAAGGTCTCGTTCTCTTATTTAGCAATAAGAGTGCCAATATAAATTACTTAATTATTCCAATAAATTGAAAAAACAGGCGAGCGGCGGGGGCTTTTATCTTGTGCGATTTACGCACAAACTGACGGGCATTTCCTCAACAAGTCCTCTCCTTCGACGTTTCCTCAGATGTTCCATGTTCGCACACAGTGTGCGAATTAAGCACTTCCCAGTCTAAGTGCCCGTTTCGGCGTCCTTTCCAACTTTCTTCAGTTCACGGATGAGCGCGTACCGGGAAAGGTTCAGCAACTGCGCCGCTTTCGTCTTGTTCCCCCCGCTCAGCTGCAGGGCACGGTTGAGAATGCGCCCTTTGATTTTTCCCGTGAGCTTGTCGACGGCCTGCTTGTAGTCGATCCGGTCCGATGCCGACGTGAGAGGGAGCAGCTCGTCGACCTGTACGACGGGATCCTGTGCCGCCGACGCCTTGATCTCGGCGGGGATATTCTCCGGCGTGATGACCCTCCCAACGTCGCGCAGGATCATGATTCGCTCGATGATGTTCTTCAGCTCGCGGACGTTTCCGGGCCAGGAGTACCGGCGGAGGATCTCCTCGGCCTCCTTCGCAATCCCCTTGACCTTCTTGTTGAACTTCCGGTTGAACTCCTCCACGTAGTTGCGCGCCAGCAGCAGCAGATCGTCGCCCCGCTCGCGCAGCGGGGGCAGGATGATCGGCACGACGCTGATTCGGTAGTAGAGGTCTTCGCGGAAGGAGCCTTCCGCGACCATCTTCGAGAGGTCCCGGTTGGTCGCAAAGATGAACCGCACGTCGACGGAGATGGACTCGTTGCCGCCGAGGCGCCGGATGTAGCCGTCCTCGAGCATTCGCAGGAATTTCGCCTGCAGCGGCAGGCTCATGTCGCCGATTTCGTCGAGAAACAGCGTGCCCCCGCTGGCGTACTCCAGAAGACCGATCTTGCGCTTGCGCGCATCGGTGAAAGCCCCCGCCTCGTAGCCGAACAGCTCGCTCTCCAGGAGGGTCCCCGGGATGGCGGCGCAGTTGACGTCGACGAAACGCTTCTCGTGTCGCTGGCTCTGCCGGTGGATGGCGCGCGAGACGAGTTCCTTCCCGGTTCCGCTCTCCCCCTGGATGAGGATGTTGGTATCGTGCTTGGCCACCTCCTCGATCACGTGGAAGATCCCCACCATCTTCTTCGACTTGCCGAGGATGTTGTGGAACCCCAGGAGGAAGTCCTCGCGCTCCTTGAGCTTCTCCACCTCCGTCTTGAGCGACTTGGCCTCGATGGAGAGCATGGAGTGCATGATGGCGCTGTCGTAGGACGTGGCGGCGTTGTTGACGAGGATGTCGAGGACGTTGATCTGGTCCCGGGAGTACACCCCGGCCTCCATCCCCAGCAGCAGCACTCCCTTGAACCGGTCCTTCACCTTCAGCGGGATCGCCACCTCGCAGGGGTAGCCCTCGTAAAGCGGGAGGGTGTCGTCTTCCTCCCCGCCAGGCTCCCGGACGGTGATCGCGTCGCTGTCCATCGCCCTTCGGATGATCGTCCTGCCGATGCGGTCGCCGTATTCGTTCTTGTCGTCGATGAATCCCCGCTCGCCGTCGTTGATGAAGACGCGTTTCTTCTCGATGTCGAGGAAATAGATCAGGGCCTTCTGCGCCTTTCCGATCCCCAGCGCGCTGCGGATCAGGATCTCGTGGATGCGCTCGATCGAATAGGTGGAGTTCAGGCCCGAGACGGCCTCCTGGAGGATGAGCAGCTGTTCGATCTTCTCCCGGTTGATCTCGAAGAGGCGCGTGATGTGGATGATGATGCTCACCTGGTTGGCGAAGGTGAGCAGGATGTCGATCTCGTCGGAGGAGAAGCGGGATTTCTCCTTGGTCCACACGGCAATGATCCCGATGACGTCGTCCTCGATCTTCAGGGGGGCATAGAAGGTGGAGCCGCGCTTGTAGAAGGCGGAGATCTTGCGGTCCGTCTCCGTCGTACGGGGGTCCGTCTCGGAGTCCTCGAGGGCGATGTAATGCCCCGTCTTGGCGACGCGGGTCTCGAAGCTGTCGTGCTTCTTGAGGTTCAGGTGCACCGAGAAGGCGCGGCGGGCCTCCTCCTCGCTGTAATTCTTGACCACCCGCGTGTAGAGGTTCTCGCGGCGTTCGTCGAGCAGCAGGATGATGCCCCGGTCGAAGCCCATCGAGTCGACGACCTCGTCGAGGATCTTTCCCAGGATCCCCTCCACGTTGGACGGCGCCGTGAGAAAGGTGCTGATCCGGTAGATCCCCTTGATGAGTTTGTCCTTGTCGATGCTGAACGCGGAGGATGTCCGTACCGGACCGGGAATCGTTCCGCCTTGCTCTATGATTCGCGACATGGATCCACTCTTTCCAGGGTTCAGGGTTCAGGGGACAGGCGGGATACGGCGAAATATTTCCCCTCAAGCATCTCCATGGCTTCTGACCGGTCAGACACGGCAAGATGCGCACGTCACCCTGTCTATAGCAGGGTGACGTGCCTTTTTCAACCTTTTCCGTGCGAAAGGTGCACAGCACAAAAAGGGTTCGGGGGACAGGGTTCAGGCCGTGTCGTAGCGGAGGAACTGCATGGTGAATATCGCCCTCCCCTGGGTTGCCGACCGCAGGTCCGTCGAATACCCGAAAAGCGAACGGAGGGGGACATTGGCCCGGATCTCCGTGATGGGCCCCTTGGGGTTCACGGATTCGACCTCGCCCTTGCGGGCATTGAGGTCGCCGATGACCTCGCCCATGAAGTCCCGGGGCGTGAGGATGTCGACGCGCATGATCGGCTCCAGGAGAACGGGGGCGGCCTTGGAACAGCCGTCCCGGAACGCCGTCTGCGTGGCGATCTTGTAGCCCACCACGGAGGCCTCCCCTTCTTTGACGGACCCGCCCGTGATCCGGATTCGCACGTCCAGCACGGGGTATCCCGCCACGACGCCGCTGAGCACCGCCTCCCCCACGGATTCCTCGATGACGGGGTGGAATTCCGGGGGAACCGCCTCGGGGGAGAGTTCGTTTCGGATCTCGATTCCCGTCCCTCTCGGCAAGGGCTCGAGGACAAGCTTCACATGGCCGAAGTGCCTCCTCTCGCCCAGTTCCCGATCGAAGCGGCCTTCGACCTCCACGGCCCTCCGGATCGTCTCGCGGTAGACCACCCGCGGCTTGCCCGTGTTGACGTGGACGTTGTACTCCCGCAGGAGCCGGTCGACAACGATTTCGAGGTGAAGCTCGCCCATCCCCGAGATGATCGTCTGCGCCGTCTCTTCGTCGTACTTGACCTTCAGCGTGGGGTCCTCCTCGCTGATCTTCGCGAGCACGTCGGGGAGCTTGTCCGCGTCGGCGGGGGTCTTGGCCTCGATGGCCTGGCTGATCACGGGGTTGTAGAACTCGATGGACTCCAGGACGAGGGGACTCGATTCGCTGCAGAGGGTGTCGCCCGTCTGGGCCTCCTTGAGCCCCGCCACGGCGATGATGTCCCCGGCGCCGGCCACGTCGATGCGCTCGCGCTTGTTGGCGTGCATCTTCAGCAGGCGGGCCACCTTCTCCTTCCTGCCCTTCGTGGCGTTGAAGACCTCGTCGCCGGCCTTCAGGAGCCCCGAGTAGATGCGCACGTAGGTGATTTTCCTGCCCTCGATCATGGAAACCTTGAAGGCCAGCGCCGTGAACGGCTCCCTGTCGGAGGGCGATCGGGTCTCCTCGGTTTTCTTCACCGGGTTGACCCCCCTGACGGGCGGGATGTCCTCCGGCGACGGCAGGAAATCGACGACGGCGTCCAGGATGGGCTGTATCCCCTTGTTGCGCAGCGCCGCCCCGCACAGCACGGGCACGATCTTGAGGGAGACGGTGGCCTTGCGGATCGCCCGGATGAACTCGGCATCCGTGACGGGAACCTCGCCCAGGTACTTTTCTGCGATCTCGTCGTCGACTTCGGCGAGGGTCTCCAGAAGGCTCTCACGGCGGGCCTCGGCCTCGGCGCGGAAGTCCTCCGGGATCTCCGACACGTCGAAGGCCGCCCCCAGGGTGTTCTCCTGCCAGGTGACGATCCTCATGCGTATGAGGTCGACGATCCCCCGGAAGTTCTCCGCCTCGCCGAGGGGCGCCTGGACGGGAAGCGGAACCGAGGCGAAGCGCTCCCGCATCATCCCCACGGCGTTGGTGAAGTCCGCGCCGATCCGGTCCATCTTGTTGATGAAGGCGATCTTGGGAACGCCGTACTTATCGGCCTGGTGCCAGACGGTCTCGGACTGCGGCTCGACGCCGTCCACGGCGGAGAAGACGACCACGGCGCCGTCGAGGACCCGGAGGCTCCGCTCCACCTCGATCGTGAAGTCCACATGCCCCGGCGTGTCGATGATGTGGATCTCATGGTTTCTCCACTCGCAGGTGGTCACGGCGGAGGTTATGGTGATCCCCCTTTCCTGCTCCTGGGGCATCCAGTCCATGACGGCTTCGCCGTCATGGACCTCGCCGATCTTGTAGGACTTGCCCGTGTAGTAGAGAATCCGCTCCGTAACGGTCGTCTTGCCCGCGTCGATGTGGGCGACAACTCCGATGTTCCGGATTCTCGACAGTTTGACTCTTGCCATGGCTTCCACGTCGCCTGCAGCGCAGGCGGTCCTTTCCCGCAGGGCTCGATCGGGGGGGCTTCCTACCTCCCGGCATGGACCTGCTTCGCAAGATCCTTGTTCGGGGTGACGGGTTCGCGCAGATCGACGTGACCCTTGATCGTCATCACGTCCTTGCCCCCCACCTGGATCCGGATGCGCTTGACCTCCGGCAGGTTGTGGGCAAGGGTGTTGGCCAGCGAGTAGACGGTGGCGACCTCGCTCGCCGTCCCGCCGGGGTGCTGCTCGATGAAGGGGTTGTCGAAGTTCAGAACGGCCGTCCCGTCGGCGATGCGGATCCCCTGGAGCCGCACGCCCGCCGGAATCGTCCGGATGTTGCCCATCTTCGGGCCTTCCACGAGGGCCCGCACGATCTCCTCGGCCTGGGCGGGGGCGTCCTTTCCCTTCGGGACCAGGCGCTTTTCCTGGACGAGGAAGCGCTCGTTGGCGTCGGAGAAGAAGAGAGTCTCCTACTTCCTCTCCCGATTGGCGGCGGCCTCCTTGTCATCGGGCGGGAAGAGGGTGTCCGAGAGGGCCCAGAACAGGAAGGCCAGGAACCCGCCGCCGATGAGGACGGCGGCGACGATGAAGAGCAGCCGGAAGGTCTTCTTCTTCTTGCGCGTCTTGAATTCTTCGGTTCGTCTCTGTCTCTTGCTTGCCATGGTCCCTCGACTCCGCCGACCCTGCCTCGTGTCGGGTTACAGCCTGCTCAGATTCTCCCTGGCTTTCACCGCCCAGTCGGAATCGGGCGCGT
>CAYZKT010000157.1:0-6063 GCA_964478885.1 uncultured Syntrophaceae bacterium
GAGAGCATGAACGCCCTGAGCCTGGCCTTCACGGCCGAGATGGCGCAGGCGTTCCGCGACCTGGGCGCAAACGACGAGGTCCGCGTGATTGTCCTGGCCAGCAAGGCGAAGGCCTTCTGCGCCGGGCTCGATCTCAAGGAATTCGCGGCCATCGGCCTGAAAGGCTCGGCCAAGTCGAGCCTGGAGTTTCCCGAGAAGCTCCGGGCGCTGTTCGACTGCTGCGACGGCATCGAGGCCTGCCCCAAGCCCGTGATCGCCGCCGTCAACGGCCTGTGTATCGGCGGGGGGCTGGATATCGTCTCGGCCTGCGACATCCGCCTCTGCACGGAGGATGCTTCCTTCTCCCTGCGCGAGGCCGCCGTCGGGCTGGTGGCCGACATGGGCGTGCTGCAGAGGCTCCCCCACGTCATCGGCCAGGGGTTCACGAGGGAAATGGCCTTCACGGCTCGTTTCTACAAGGCAAAAGAGGCGCGGGCGATGGGCCTCGTCAATGCCGTCTTCCCCGACGCGGCCTCCATGATGACGGGGGCGAAAAAGCTGGCCCTCGAGATCGCCGCCAATGCCCCCCTGGCCGTCCAGGCGACCAAGGAGGTCCTCAACGCGAGCCGCCACCTTCCGGTTGCCGACGGGATGTCGCTTGCAAAGCACAAGAACATGGTGCTCATGCTGTCGCAGGATCTCAAGGAGGCCTTTGTCTCTTTCATGGAGAAGCGAAAACCGGACTTCAGGGGAAAGTAGACGGATTTTCCCCTTGCGAATTGAAGTAACCGATGTTACAAGGAACTTCACCGCTGTTACTTGTAACGGCAAAATAGAATGAAAAAAGAAGCAGATAGGATCAGGCGCTGGCGCGAGCGAAAGAAAGCGGAGGGAAAGAGTTCCTTCACCGTCGTGCTGTCGCATGAGGCGCGGGAGGTTCTCGCTGAAGAGAAGGAGAAAACGGGAGAAAGCTACGCCGTCATCATGGAAAAAGCCCTGCTGGGCCTCAAGAAGCAGGGATACACGCCCCCCGTTTTGAGGCACTTTCCCCGCCGCGAGGAGGTGCTGGCCAGGGCGGCGGCGCAGGACCCTCCCCCGGCATCGCAAGCAGGCCGCGTCAACCACGAAGGCGACAGGCAGCCCCGGATCCTGATCGACGATCTGGCCAACTACCCGACGCTGGAAGACATCGAGCGCGAGCAGACCGCAAAGGAGCAGGACGGGGTGTACGATCTCAAATCGAGCGAAGGTCTCATCACCCGGCTGCTTCGCTCCTCGGCGGGCCCCTTCGGCCGAAAGAAGAAATGGTTCAAGTGAGGACGGGGCCCCCGGTCACTCGAGCTCGTCCATGTATTCCAGCAGATGGTCCCGGACCAGGACAAAGGCCGGCCCGCCCCCGAATTCCACGCCGATCGTGGCGGCCTCGATGATCTCCTTGCGCTTGGCCCCGTGGGCGATGGCATTGTTGATGTGATAGGCCAGGGAGGGGGCGCAGACGGTGGCGACGGCCGCCGTGACGGCCATCAGTTCCTTGTTCTTCACACTCACCGCCCCCCGCTTGTAGTAGGCCCTCATGAGTTCCCGGAATCCGTGAAACAGCTCCGGGGCTTCCTTCTCCAGCCTCACGCGGTTGGTCAGCCGCTTGTCCAGTATTTCCTTCGCTTTCTTCATCGGTTCGCTCCAACATGGTTTGAGCCGCTCGGCGACGTCCCTCCCCCACCGACCCGGGGGAACCGGCAGCCCGGCATTGAAAATACCAGAAAATTGAAGTATTGAGAATCCCTCGCCGCGCGGCACGCGATCGGCGGGACCGTTCGCCGGGGACATGCTCCGCCATGGCCCGGAAAAAAAGCCCGCCCCGGGCGGCCAGGGAGCACGTCATGACCCACCCCAAGCTCGTCGAAGCCATGTCGAAGCCCGATTTCTACCCCCACCGTCCCGCGTCGGTGGAACTCGTCCAGACGCACATCTCCTTCGTCTTCATCGCGGGGGAGCGGGTCTACAAGGTAAAGAAGGCCGTCGACTTCGGATTCCTCGATTTCACGACGATCGAAAAGCGACGGCACTACTGCGGGGAGGAACTGCGGCTCAACCGCCGACTGGCGCCCGAGGCCTACCTGGAAGTCGCCGCGATCGTCGAAGGCGAGGCGGGGGAGCTTCGGCTCGGAACGGGCAGGGCCGTCGACTACGCCGTCGTGATGAAGAAGCTGCCCCTGGAGCGGATGCTGAAGAAGCTCCTGGCCGAGGGCAGGGTCCCCCCGGAGGCCATGGACGCCGTCGCCGCGAAGGTCGCCGCATTCCATGCCGCCGCGGAGACGGGCGGAGAGATCGACCGGATGGGCGGCATCGAGACGATCCGGTACAATCACGACGAAAACTTCGAGCAGACGGCGAAGTACGTCGGGCTCACGATCCCCCGGGACCGCTACGATTTCCTGAAGGACCGGGTTCATCGGTTCCTGGAACGGGAACGGCCGCTGTTCGAGAAACGCGTGGCGGAACACCGGATCCGCGACTGCCACGGGGACCTTCACGCCGAGCACATCTGCCTGGCCGACGGCATCGTCATCTTCGACTGCATCGAGTTCAACGAGCGATTCCGGTTCGCCGACGTGGCCGCCGAGGCGGCCTTCCTCGCCATGGACCTCGACTACAACGGCTACCCCGAGCACGCGCGGGCTTTCGTCGAGGCCTACGTCCGCCACAGCGGCGACGGGGATCTCCGGCGGCTCCTGGACTTCTACCGCTGCTACTACGCCTACGTTCGGGGAAAGGTCACGAGCTTCCGCCTCGACGACCCGCACATCGCAGGCGCGGACCGGGATGCCGCCGCACGGACGGCCTCGCGGTACTTCGACCTCTCCTTCTCTTACGCGGCGCGGCCCGCGAAGAAAACGCTGATCCTCGTGGCCGGGCTCATGGGGACGGGCAAGAGCGTCTTCGCCCGGGCGCTGGCCCCCCTGCTCGGGGCCGAGATCGTCCAGACGGACGCCGTCCGGAAGGACATGCTGCGCATCCCGGCCGCGGAGCACCGCTACGAGGGGTTCGGCGAGGGGATCTACTCGGCGGAGGTCTCCCGCAGGACCTACGCCAGGGCCCTCGAGATCGCCCTGGAAAAGCTCAGGACCGCCGGCGCCGTCATCGTCGACGGCTCCTACAAGAGCCGGGAGGAGCGGCTGCGGGCCTTCGCGGGCGCGCGCCGCGCTGGCGTCGGGGCGTTCCTCGTGGAGTGCACCTGCCCAGAGGCGATCGTGGAGGAGCGGCTGCGGGCACGGGAATCGCACGGCGGGGACATCTCCGACGGGCGCTGGGAGATCTTCCAGGCTCAAAGAAGGGATTTCGAAGCGATCGACGAAATCCCCGCAGGATCCCGCCTCGTGGTGGACACGTCGCTCGACGCCTGGGAAAACGCCCTCGCGGCCCTGAGACGATTGTCGGAACCCGGGTGAGCTATTTCCCGGGTTCCTGCGGCGGGTTTTGTTTTTGAGCCTTTTGGGCCTCTTTGGCTTCCTTGGCCTTTCGGGCCTCCTCGGCCTTCTGCGACTCTCTGGCCCTCCGGTCCGCGTCCTCCCGGATCCGCATTTTCGTCTCCTCGATGAACCGGGCCGTCTTGTAGTCGAGGCCCAGGTTGGCGTACTCGCGCTGGATCAGTTCGAAGCGCTTCAGCGCCGCTTCGTACTTCTTGGTGCGGTAGTAGAACTCGCCGATGTAGAACTCGTTCTCCGCGAGGCGCTGCTTCACCTCGAGCAGGTTCTTTTCCGCCATGATGGCGAACTTGCTCTGGGGGAACCGGGCGATCAGCCGCTCGAACTCCTTTCGGGATTTCTGCGTCGCCGTCTGGTCCCGATCGATCGTCTGCATCTGGTGGTAATGGCACATGCCGAGCTGGAACATGGCGTAGGGGACATTCGGGTTCGTGGGGTGAAGTTCGATGAAGCTGTTGTAGGCCACCTCGGCATCGACGTACTGCTCGTTTTCGAAGTAGGAGTCGGCGATTCCCAGCTCCGCCATAAGTGCGATGGGGTTCAGGGGATACTCGTCCCGCACGCGGGTGAAGATCCCGATCGCCTTCTTGTATTCTCCCTTCTTGTACTGCTCGAAGCCGCGCTGGTAGAGTCCCTCGGGCGTCTGCCGCACCCGGGGCTCCCTGCCCCAGACCGAGTCCCACCAGGCACAGCCGCTCATGGACGAAACCAGGATCAGGAGCAGCGCCGCCGCGAGGAGCCTGGATCGGTTTGTCATGGTTCTTCCGATGGTTTCAGTTTTCATCCTTCTCCGCCGGGGCCCTCGGGCCGCATAAAAAAATGGAGGCCCGCCTGCGAAACAGGGGCCTCCACGTTCCGTTTTCTCTACAGGACCTTGTCCATCAACGCCTTCAGGCGGTCCTTCGGAACAAGCCCGATAAGCTTGTCGACGACCTTGCCGTCCTTGAAGAGGATCATGGTGGGAATGCTCATCACCCCGTGATCGCCCGCCAGTTTGCGGTTCTCGTCGACGTTGATCTTGGCGACCTTGACCTTCCCCTTGTACTCCTCGGCAATCTCGTCGAGGATCGGGGCGATGGCCCTGCAGGGCCCGCACCAGGGCGCCCAGAAATCGACCAGGGCCGGCTGGGTGGACTTCAACACCTCGTCTTCGAAGGTCCCTTCACTGATATGGATGACGGTTTCACCGCTCATGGGATACCCCCTTGCTGTTCTGTGCCGAACTATGCCACCAAGTCATGGCGAAGTCAAGTCGTCCGCAAACGCGCAGCCGCCGCAGCCGTCCGGTGCCTCCCCCGGGGGCACGATTTTTTTGACAGGCCCCGCCGATTCTGATAAACGAAAAAGGCTCAGGGCTAAAGGCACAAGGCCTATGGCAGGAATACGGCGACAACGTGCCGGGAAGAAGCATGTAAAGAATTACCTTCCTTTCTCGCCTTAAGCCCTATGCCATAAGCCCATTCGCCATTCGTCGAGGTAACCATGGCCCCCATCGGCATCATCTCGGGGACGGTCCTGCACGGGACAAGCGTCTTCAAGGAACTCCGGAAGGAGCACGTGGTCAACGAGTTCGGGCGTGTCACCATCCGGGTCTCCCGGGAAATCGCCCACATCTCGCGCCACGACCGCGACCCGGGCGAATACGTCCTGCCCCACCTCATCAATCACCAGGCCAACCTCACGGCCCTCAAGGCCCTGGGCATCCGCGACGTCGTCGCCGTCAACTCGACGGGGTCCCTCAAGAGGGGATTGCCGCCCGGCTCCATTGTCGTGCCCGACGATTTCATTCTGCTTGCCGACACGCCCACGGTCTTCTCCAACCGGCCCGTTCACATCACGCCCGATCTCTCCGAAGAGGTGCGGCGCCGGCTCATCGAGGCCACCGGCGCCTGCGGGATCCCCGTCGTCGAGCGCGGCGTCTACTGGCAGACCGGGGGCCCGAGGCTGGAGACACGGGCCGAGATCCGCATGATGGCCGCCCACGCCGACATCGTGGGGATGACCATGGCCGCCGAGGCGATCATCGCCAGGGAGCTCGGACTCTCCTATGCCGCGCTCTGTTCCGTCGACAACTACTGCAACGGCGTCGTGGAGACGCCCCTCACCATGGAGACGATCCTCGAAGGCGCAAAGCGAAACCGGGAAACCATGATGACCATCATCGGCACGTTCATCGAAAGGAGCAGGGCATGAAGTTCTCGAAGAAGGGCGACACGGGAGAGACCAGTCTTCTGGGCGGCCAGCGGATTCCCAAGTTCGATCCCCGGCCGGAGGCCTACGGGACGCTGGACGAGGCCAGTTCCGTCCTCGGGGTGGCCCGGGGCATGACGGCCAACGTCCGGATCAAGGAGATCATCCTGCAGGTCCAGAAGGACCTCCTGGTCATGGGGGCCGAGATGTCGACCCTTCCCGAGGACATGGGCAAGCTCGCGCAGCGGATCGGCAACGCCGACGTGGACCGCGTGGAAGACCTCATCGACCGTCTCCAGGAAGAGGTCCCCTTCCCGCGCGAGTTCGTCTACCCGGGCAAGAACGCCGTCTCCGCGCAGATCGACGTGGGCCGCACGGTCATCCGCCGGGCCGAGCGCCGGGCGGCGGA
>CAYZKT010000158.1:0-6055 GCA_964478885.1 uncultured Syntrophaceae bacterium
AGATCCGGCGCCGGTAGTGACTGGAGTTCAGACGTGTGCTCTTCCGATCTCATGGTGATGAAGACGCCGTAGGTCGAGGCGACGACGGTCCGGCCGTCGGCGGCCATGCCCGCGGCGGCGCTCACCATGTTTCCCTCGGCGATGCCCATGTTGAAGTATCGCTCGGGGAAGCGGTCGCCGAAGAGGTGGGAGAATGTCGAGTAGCCGATATCGGCCTCGAAGACGACGAAGTCGCCGTCGATGGCGCCGTACTCGGCCATCCGCTCGGAGAAAGCCCGGCGGGTCGGGATGCTGGCCGGCGTCAGTGCGTGCGGTCTCATGAGTCTTCCCCCCAGATCTCCTTCATGGCGCAGGCGAGCTCGTCGGCACTCGGGCACTTGCCGTGCCATTCGAAGCGGTCCTCCATGTAGCTCACCCCCTTGCCCTTCACCGTATTGGCGACGATGCAGGCCGGCCTGCCGCGGACCCGGCGGGCCTTTTCGATGGTCCCGAGAATCGTCTTCATGTCATGGCCGTCGATCTCGAAGGTCTTCCAGCCGAAGGCCTTGAACTTCGCCGCGACGTCGCCCATGGGCATGATGTCGTCGCAGCAGCCGTCCATCTGCAGGCGGTTTCGGTCGACAAAGGCGATGAGGCGGTCCGTCCTGAACTTCGCGGCCGCCATGGCGGCTTCCCAGACGTTCCCCTCGTTGATCTCGCCGTCGCCGAGCATCACGTAGACATGGTAGCGCTTTCCCCGGAGCCTTCCCTCGAGGGCCATGCCGAGGCCGATGCTGAGGCCGTGGCCCAGGGAGCCCGTTGTCATATCGATTCCGGGGGTTTTCCGGATGGGGTGGCCCTGGAGGATGCTCTCGAACTGCCGCAGCGTGTCCAGGTGCTCGAGACCGAAGAAGCCCCGCATGGCGAGGCAGGTGTAAAGGACGGGGCAGGCGTGCCCTTTCGACAGGAGGAAACGGTCCCGGTCGGGCCATCGCGGGTTTTTGGGGTCCACCCGCAGGATGTCAAAGTAGAGGGCCGTCACGATGTCGGCCGCCGAGAGGGCGCCGCCGGGGTGCCCGGACTTGGCCTTGTAGATCATGTCGACGATGCGGGAACGGACCTCGCGGGCCTTTTCGGCGAGCAGGGCCGCCCGCTCGTCGAGGGTGAGGGTGCGGTTCTGGGTCGATGCCATCAGGATACTCCCGTCTTCTTCGCTGCGGGGCCGGGGGCGCCGCCCTCAGTCGAGCTGTTTCTGCGGCCCCGCGCTCTTTTCCTGCCTCATGTCCCGGAGAAGTTGCAGCCTGGAGCGGTGGAAGTGCTGCCGGGCCACCTTTTCCGCCTGTTCCGGCCTGCCCGACGCGATGGCCTCGATGAGGGCCTCGTGCTCGGGCAGCGTTTCGCGCGGGTGCCTGACGAGACCTTCCATGACGTCGATGCGGTAGCTCACGGTGATGATGTTGTAGTTTTCGAGGATGTCGTTCAGCAGGTCGAACCCCCCCAGTTCGATGAGGTACTGGTGAAAGCGGCGGTCTTCGTCGGCGTAGCGTTTGATGCCCTGCGCGCTGTCCGAAAGGTCGGCGTCGCGGAAGAAACCGCGGAGCTTCTCGGCCTGCGCCGAGCTGATGACCTGGGCCGCGCGCCGGGCCGCAAGCCCCTCCAGGATCTCCCGCAGCTCGAAGGCCTCGAGGACCTCCTCCTTCGTGAAACGCCGGACGTAGAATCCCCTTCGGGGAACGGCCTGGACGAGCTTTTCCTGCTCCAGCTTCTTGAGGGCGCACATCAGCGGCGTGCGGCTCACGCCGAACTCCCGGGCGATCTTTTCCTGGAGGATCTTGTCGCCCGGCTTGAGCTTGCGGTCGACGATCATGGACTTGAGTTCCCTGTACACCTTGAAGTCCAGGTTCTCGTGTCGCGTACCCAGTTTTTTCATGGCCTCTCCCCCGGGGACAGGTGGGTCGTTAATTGAATATTGTATACAAAAATCACTAAATCGTTTCCCGGACATTTTGTCAAGGAAAAACTGCCCGGTCTGCCGCAGGACGCGGCGGAAGTTGGGAAGTTAGGAAGTTATGAAGCCAGGAACTCTGAAGGGAATGAATGCATTTTCCCCAGTTTCTCAACTTCCGATCTTCCTAACTTCGTAACTTCACGCACAGGAATTTCGGGATGTCGAGAGGGTGTGGAACGTGGTTCGAGCAGTTCACTCGACGAGAATGATTTGGAGGTCCATGACATTGGTGCCCGTCGGTCCCGTCTTGAACAGTCCGCCCGCCTGCTCGAAGAACCGGTAGGAGTCGTTGTCGTCGAGAAAGGCCTTCGCGTTGAGACCGAGGGTGCGCGCTCCCGGGACCGTCTGCCCGTCGGCGAGGGCCCCCGCGGCGTCGGTGGGGCCGTCGGTGCCGTCGGTGCCGGCCGAGAGAAACGTGACGCCCGACGTCCCCTCGATGGCGAGGGCGAAGGCGAGGGCCATTTCCGTGTTGCGGCCGCCGAGGCCCCGCCCCCGGACGGTGACCGTGGTCTCGCCCCCGGCGATGAGGCAGAGGCGCCTCCGGCCCGACTCCAGGCAGGACTGCGATTCCAGGACCTGCCGGTAGAGCCGCCGTGCGGCCTCGCGGGCCTCCCCCCGCAGCTCCGTGGTGAGCACGACCGGTTCGTATCCCATCGCGAGGGCCTTGCGGCGGGCGGCCTCCGTGGCGATGCGGTTGCTGCCGATGACGATGTTTTCCACCCGGTCGAACACGGGGTCGCCCTCTTTCGGGGTGTCGGGGATCTTCCCCTCCGCGCCGTCGCGGAGAATCCGCATGACACGCTGCGGCATCTCGCCGGCCCTGTCGTATCGGGTCACGATCTCGAGAGCCTCGGCCCAGGTCGTCCTGTCGGGCGCCGTGGGGCCCGAAGCGATGAAATCGACGGGATCCCCGATCACGTCGGAGAGGATGAGCGAGACCACCCGGGCCGGCCGGGCCGACTCGGCCAGCCTCCCGGCCTTGACGCGGGAAAGGTGCTTGCGCACCGTGTTGAGCTCCATGATGTCCGCGCCGCCGCGCAGGAGGATGCGGGTCATCTCCTGCTTGTCATCGAGCGAGAGGCCCTCCATCGGGGAGACGAACAGGGCCGATCCCCCTCCCGAGATCAGGCAGACGACGAGGGTTTCGCGGCCCGCCTGCCGGATCAGCTCGACGGCCCTGCCGGCGCCGGCAACGCCGTTTTCGTCGGGAACGGGGTGGCCGGCCTCGATCAGCTCGATCGCCCCCGCGGGGGCACCGTCTTCGCAGTGGCCGTACTTGGTCACGACCACACCCCCGCGAACGCTCCCACCCATCTCGTCGAGGAGGGCGCGGGCCATGGGGCAGGCGGCCTTGCCGAATGCGACGACGACGATGTCCTTCAGGCCCTCGTCACGGCAGATCGTGCGGATCCGCTCCGCGTGCCTTGCGACGGCGGCGCGGGGGTCGACGGCGCGGAGCGCCTCGTTGAAGATCTCGATGGCATCGCGGTTCATGTCCGTTCTCCTGAAAGGGGCCCCGTCGCGTCCTCCAAAAATGCCCGGATCGTGTCGCGGAAAACGTTCGGTGCCTGGAAGAGGGCGTAGTGGCCCAGGGGGTGCTCGAAGGAGCAGAGCCGGGAGCCGGGGATTCGCTCGTGGGCCTTGCGGGCCATGCACAGCCGGACCCAGTGGTCGTTGGCCACGTGGAGGATGAGCGTTCGCGCCCGGATGCGGTCGAGCCGCCCCGTCACGTCGAACGCCTCGCCCGCCCGGTTCCGGTAGAGCAGGTCGATGGCGTCGTAGTTGCGGCCGTAGGGGACGAGGATCGCCCCTTCCTTCCCGTGCATCTCCCAGGCGAAGGCCTCCTTCTGGACGGCCTCCCAGCCCGCCTCGATCCGGTGGTCGAAGCTCATCGCCGAGTGGAACAGGATGGACCATCCGAACATGACGCCCCGGTACGGGTGCCGTTCCTTCGGCAGGTGGTAGTACGCGCCGGCCGTTTCGAGCCAGGCGGGATCGCTTTCGATGGCCGCCGTCATGAGCCGGAAGAGCCACCGGAGGCTGGCGTCCGACTCCGTCACGCCGCCCATGGGCATGATCGCCTCGACGAAATCCGGGTGCATCAGGGCCCAGAGGTAGCTCTGGATGGCGCCCATGGAGGCCCCCGTGGCAAGCCGGATACGGCTCACCCCCAGGTGGTCCCGCAGCAGCCGGTAGTTGGCCTGGACGCAGTCGAAGATGCTGTACGGCGGGAACGCAAGCCCGAGGCCGTCGCTCGGTTTGCTGGCGCCCCAGAGACCGAGGGCATCGACGAAGACGACGTAGTAGCGGTTCGTGTCGATCAGCTCCCCGGGGCCCACGGCGGGGCCGCCGCAGAAGTCGTTGCCGCCCTGGCCGCGGTGCCAGTAGAAATACATGAGGCCCGCATCGCCCGAGTAGAAGGGGCTGAAGAGCACCGCGTTGTCGATGCGGCCGTCGCCGTCCCGGTGCGGGGTCCCGACGGCGATGCAGGCCGTGCGCAGAGGCCCTGCGCCCAGGGACTCGAGGGTCACGCCGCCGCGGCCGCCCGACTCCCACGATACCGGGTCGTCGAGGTCGTAGACACCCCCGATCCGGAAGCCCGGGATTTCGTGAAAGGTCTTGAGGTGTGCCAGGCCCTCCACCCCGCAGAGGGCGGTGACGGGCTGGGTTCCGTTGCTTGATAACCTCATGCTCTTTTTCCTCTCAACGTGCCGCTGGACACTCCTTCCGGTCTTGATCGCGGAAGCTGCGAAGTTGAGAAGTTATGAAGCTTGGGTAAGCAGAGTGTCGATGGTACACATCGCCGCTTTTCCGAACTTCCTGACTTCCCCGCTTCTCAGCTTCTTGCTCTGCTTTCCTGTGCCGTTCGTTCGGCACGCCGCTAGGACGAGAAACCGATCAGAGCACCTTGTGACACCCGGATCACCTCGAACACCTCCGCGTCCCCGCCCGAGAGGCTCATCACGCCCCGCCACCGGGCAAGCCCCCGCACGGCCTCGTCGTAGCGGACGGCCGCCGTCTGTGAGCGGTGGCAGGCGAGGGCCCGAAGCTTCGTCTCCAGGGTCGCCGAGATGTCGACGGCCAGCTCGTAGCGTCCCAGCGGGTGCCAGACTTCGTACCCGAGGATGAGCTCGGGGGCCCAGGGCTCGCCGCCCGCCTCCTGGAACCAGGGGCCGGAACCTGCCTGCACGGACTCGAGCACGAGCTCGCTCGCCACCCGGTGGCCCAGCGACGATTCGTTGCGCTCGTGGACGAAGAGGATGTGCGGCCTGAGTCTCCGGACAATGCGGATGATGTCGATCTTCATCTCTCGCGTGAAACCCGTCAGCCCGTCGGGGTATCGCAGGAATTCCACATTGGCCGCGCCGAGGATCTTCGCGGCCTCGAGGGCCTCCTTCTCCCGGACAGGCCCGATTTCCCGGGGGGGCACCCGGCCGCTGCCCGCCTCGCCGGACGTGAGGATCACGTGGGTGATCTCGAACCGTCTTTGCGCAAGCAGCGCCACCGTTCCCCCGCAGCCGATCTCGATGTCGTCGGGGTGCGTCCCGACCGCCAGCACCCGTTTTGTCCTGTCGTTCATTTTTCCTCCCCTGTACCCTGAACCCTGTACCCTGAACCCTGTTGTGCCGTGTCGCGCCATATCACCCATGCCGCCGCGGCCGCCACGGCGAAGAAGGCCAGCCCCTCGAGCGCCTGCAGCAGGAGGATCTTCCCCACGCCGAAGAGGCAGGCATAAACGAGGATCACCCCGCAGATCCAGTCGCGCAGGAGGATGCCGTAGCCGCTGTCTCCCGTTACGCCGGGCAGCGACTGCGCAACGGCCGCCCAGCCCGGGCCCCCGGGGTGCACGCGCCGGTAGAAGCGGGCGAGCGTTTCCCCGTCGGTCGGCTTCGTCAGGAACGTCACCCCGATCCAGGCGGCGGTCGTGGCCGCCACGATGATGTAGAGGGTCTCGGGGAAACGGGTCTCCGTGGCGAATCGCAGCCAGCCGCAGACGGCAAGGGGCGTCACCATGGCGGCGATCTCGCTCCAGGCGTTGATCCGCCACCAGAACCACCGCAGGATCAG
>CAYZKT010000159.1:0-6030 GCA_964478885.1 uncultured Syntrophaceae bacterium
ACGAGTGCATCAAGTGCCACGAGGCCCAGAAGACCAACGACTACGTCTACACGAGTAAGATGAAGTAACCGGGAGGATCTTCTGCCCTGCGATCCGAAGACGATGCGGCCGGCCCCGTTCGGAAAGCCCTTTCCATCGGGCGCCGGCCGCATTATAGTGTCCCCATGCCGAAGACCCACCCCCGGATAGAACGCGAGCGCAAAACCGTGGAGGCCATGATCCGGCTCTTCTGCGCGGCGCAACACGGCGGAAGCGGGTCGTGCGGGGAATGCGCGGAGCTTCTGGCCTATGCCCGGAAACGGCTGGAACAGTGCCCGTTCGGCAAGGATAAACCCGCCTGCGCCAAATGCCCCGTCCATTGCTACAGGCCCGGGATGCGCGATCGAATCCGGGACGTCATGCGCTGGTCGGGGCCCCGGATGATCTGGAGGCACCCCGTGCTTGCCGCCTTTCACCTGCTCCACGGCCGCGGGAAGGAGGGAGCGGGAAATAACCCTTGACAAGTGCTCGAAAAAACCTTATCTTATGCCTGCTTTGAACTGGTTTTGACACATATATTGTCCCCAGAGCCTGTGAAAGGCCGTGGGGATTTTTTTTGGCCTGATTGATGCAGGCCCTGCCGGTTCAAGCAAGGAGGATCATGGGAAAAAGAAATCACAACCAGTTCATCAAGAGACAGAAAGAGCTGGAAAGACAGAGAAAAGCCAGCGAGAAGATGGCCAGGCGTCAGGGCAAGATTCAGAAAAGCGCACAGGATGAAGAGTCCGTAAGCGTGGAAGCCGCCCCGGCGGAGGCCGAAGCATAAACGTCCCAACCCAAAACCCGCTTGGAAAAGCAAGCGGGCGGACCGGAAAGCTTCCCGGTCGAAATGCGTCAGAAAAGAGGTTTGTCCGTTAATGAGTTTCAAGTCGTTCGAGTTACATCCGCAGATTCAAGCAGGCGTAGAGGCCCTCGGGTACGAGGAGCCCACGCCGATCCAGTCCCAGTGCATCCCCCTGATCCTGCAGGGCCGCGATGTCATGGGAATGGCCCATACCGGCACGGGGAAAACGGCCGCCTTCGGCCTGCCGATCCTGCAGAGGCTGATGTCGGGGACGCGCAAGCGCGCCCGCGCTCTCATCATTGCTCCCACGAGGGAGTTGGCCGAGCAGATTCACGAGGCCATCGACCAGTTGGGCCGTAAAACGAAAATAAAGAGCGTCACCGTGTACGGCGGCGTGAAGCAGAACCCCCAGGTCAAGAAGCTCCAGGAGGGCGCCGAGATCGTCGTGGCCTGCCCGGGGAGGCTTCTGGACCTCATGGACCAGGGGGTCATCGACCTCTCCCACATGGAAGTGCTGGTCCTGGACGAGGCGGACCGCATGTTCGACATGGGCTTCATGCCCGATGTCCGCAGAATCTTGAGTCGCATCCCCGCCGAGCGGCAGACACTGCTGTTCTCGGCCACCATGCCCGAAGAGATCCGCGACCTGGCCCGGGACATCCTGAAAGACCCCGTCACCGTGCAGGTGGGCGACGCGGTCCCGGTGTCGACGGTCTCCCACGCCCTGTACCCCGTGGAGCAACACCTCAAAACGGCGCTGCTCGCGAAGATCCTGGACCGCACGGACACGGACTCGGTCCTCGTGTTCACCCGGACGAAGGACCGGGCGACGCGCGTGGCCAAGCATCTCAAGAAGGCGGGCTTCCCCGTCACGTTCCTCCAGGGAGACCTCTCCCAGAGCCAGCGCCAGGAGGCGCTCAACGGATTCAGGAAGGGCAAGTACCGGATCCTCGTGGCCACCGACATCGCCGCCCGCGGTCTCGACATCTCCCGGATCTCTCACGTGATCAACTACGACATGCCCGACACGGTCGACGCCTACACCCATCGCATCGGCCGGACAGGCCGGGCCGAGAGGACCGGGGACGCCTTCACCTTCGTCACCCGCGAAGACCGTGCGTTCGTCTGGGAAATCGAACGCATCCTGGGCGAGGAGATCGAGCGGAGAACGCTGGAAGACTTCGACTACACCGCGCCGCCGAGGCCCAGCAGCCGCGACGGGCGCGGCAAGCACGGGGGGCGCGACCGCTCGGAAGAGGCGACGAGGCCGCAGCCGCCGCCGAGCGACCTGTCGGTCTTCGCCGCGTTCCACGCCGCCGCGGGGTTACCGGAAAAGGCGCGGAAGGTCACCCTCTTTTCGACGCCCCGATCGAGATCGCGCCGGCTGCGCAGCGCCCGCTGAGCCGGAGAGGCAAAAAAAGGGGGGGGCACGATTAGCATTGCAGTCGTGCCCCGGTTGTGATAACCACTCGTTTAGTTTTTCGTCAAGGCCGGTACAGGATCGGGGTATCATCACAGGAAACATCTTTTTTTCAGGAGAGGTCGATGAAGATTTACGTCGGGAACATGCCCTACAGTGTCACGGAAGAGGATCTCAAGCAGGCGTTCGAAGCGTTCGGGCAGGTTGAATCCGTGACGATCATCAAGGACAAGATGAGCGGACAGTCCAAGGGTTTCGGCTTCGTCGAAATGGGCTCGGCCGACCAGGCCCAGGCCGCCATCAGCGGGATGAACGGAAAGGATCTGAAGGGACGGAAACTCAACGTCAACGAGGCGCGTCCCCGCCAGGACGACGGTCGTGGCGGAGGCGGCATGCGGCGCCCCGGTGGCGGCGGCGGAAGGCCCCGTTACTAGACCCCGGCTTTTCTCTCTCGCAACAACCGCAGGAACTCGGGGTCTCCCGGAAACGGGAGACCCCGGAACCTCGTATCGGCTCCCGTCGAGCAACAGGATCGTTATCCGGATGGCCGTGTGCACCGGTGCGCACGCAACGGTCGCGTATGCCCTTGACAGGGATGCAACGCCGGATGTAATAACGCAAAACGATCGCGGAGTCGCCTCTTGATCATCAACCGCCGGGGCCGCGGCCCCGAAATCGATTATCCGTGCTTCTGGGGTTACAAGGTCATCGGGGCGGACGTGGAGCTCCTGCGGAGCGCCATCGCCGAGGTGATCCAGGAGCGGCCCCACACCGTTACACCGTCGAACCGGAGCGTGACGGGCAAGTACCACTGCCTCGACGTGGAGATCGTCGTCACGAGCGAAGAGTGCCGGATCGAGATCTACGAAGGGCTGCGAAGGCACCCCGCCGTCAAGATCATCCTGTAAAGGGACTGACGGTAAGAACGTGAGAAGGTCGGCGCAGCGTTTCGAATTCCCGCGTCCGAGAGTTCTCAACCACGCATCCTCTTCCCCTCTTCCCCTCTTCCCCTCTTCCCCTTGTTTTTCTGCCCTGAGCACATCAGGGCAGAAAATAGGTGGCCCCATGGGGGAGGAGCGGGGCCTGTTGTTCCGTCAGGCCCGCCTTCTCGGCCGCCTTCCGGTAGTCCTGAGCCGGCAGGTCCATCGGCTCGTCGGTCAGGTCGAAGACTCCCCACTGCTGGGGGATGAGAACCCTGGCCCGAAGCTCTTTGAAGGCCTTCACGGCCTCAGCGGGGTCGAGGTGGTAGATCGACATGAACCAGCGAGGCTCGTAGGCCCCGATCGGCAGCAGCGCCGCATCGATGGGACCGAACTTGCGGCCGAACTCGGCAAACCCCGGGAAATATCCGCTGTCCCCTGCGAAGTAGACCCTGCGGTTCGCCGACTCGACGAGCCAGGAGCCCCACAGGCGCCTGTTGGTGTCCCAGGGGGTCCGCTTCGTCCAGTGCTGGGCGGGCAGCAGCCGGTACGTGATCCCGTGGATCGTGTATTTCTGGAACCAGTCGAGTTCGATGACCCTGGCGCCCGGGAGGATATCCTCGAACCACTCTCGGTAGCCCAGCGGCGTGAGGTAGAGCGGCCCCGTTCCGATCCTCCGGATGCTGTCCTTGTCGAGATGATCGTAGTGGTTGTGCGAGATCAGGACGACCTGCATCGGGTGGAGCTCCTCGGGCTGCAGCGGAAACGGCGCATACCGGTCGATGAAATACACGATGTCCCCGAAGACGGGGTCCGTGATGATGTTCTGGCCGTTGAGGCGGATCCAGAGCGTTGCATGGCCCAGGTAGGTCACGGAGTCCTCCGCTTTCAGGATGGCGGCCACGTCAGGCTTCGTGACGGGGAAGTAAGGCCGCTGCTTCTTATCTTTTCGGTAGGGATTGGAACTGATTTTCCACTCGAGAAGACGCAGGGTGTTTCCCGCCGGCTCTTCGGACATCCAGGGGTTGCGAAAACCCGGATTGGTGTGGTGAGCCCTCTCGCGGGCAAGCGCCTCGATGTCCTTCGCCTGCCCCCATGCCGGGACCGGGCCCGCCGAGGCAGCCGCCAGGAACGTGACGACAATGATCAGGAAGGAAGTCCTCCGCATTCTTCGCACCTCTTTTATCCTCTACCCTATTCCCGCGCCCCTCGCTACTGTCTTTTGCTCTTGAGCCGGAACTCGTCGATGAGGCCCATGTCGGCGTCGTAGACGCGCACCTCCAGCGTCTGCCCCGCCACCCTGAGGACGCAAAAATGGTGAACGCTCGCAAACACCCGGCCGTAGGGGTTGTGGCGCAACTTCAGGTGAAGCGGCGCCCCGCCTCCCCCGGTCGTGATGTGGGTGATCCCGTCCTTGAAGGAACGCTCGTAGACGTGCTCATGCCCCACAAACACAATGTCGACCCCGTATTTCTCGAGCAGCGGCAGCAGGCGCCTCGCGAGATTCTTCTCGTCAGGGTACGGGCCCGAGGAGATAACGGGGTGGTGAAACAGGACGGCCACGAATCTCACGTCCTTCGGGACGCCCCGCAGCTCCTTCTCCAGCCAGGCATGCTGGTTCGAGCCCGGCCCGATGCGCCAGTTGCTGTCGAGCAGAAAGAACTGGATGGGCCCCTGGCGGATGGCGTACCAGCGCTCGTTGCCGGGAAGCCGGAAGTTCTTGAAGTACAGCTCGGCGTTTCGCTCGTGGTTCCCGAGCAGGGGATAGAACCGGGAGGTTTCGAGAATCGGGGAGATGATCTCGTT
This sequence comes from uncultured Syntrophaceae bacterium, assembly GCA_964478885.1. GTDB lineage: Bacteria > Desulfobacterota > Syntrophia > Syntrophales > UBA2192 > UBA2192. The sequence goes on from CAYZKT010000159.1 coordinate 4,970, forward strand.
GAAGACGGCCCATTCGCCCTGGACCCTCCCGTCGTTGACCTGGTCCCCCGTCGAGAAGACGGCCCGGGGGCGGAAGGTCAGGATGTGCCCGACGATCTTCCGGTGAATGTCGTGCTGGGTCCTGGCGTCGCCGTAGACGACAAGGGTCTCCGCCGGTTCGGCGGCCGCCTGGGCGGCGACGGCGAAAAGGAGTGCACAAAGCGCTGCGAGAAGGATCCTGGGGGATTTCAAGAAACCGCTTCCTCTTCCCATATGCGGCACAGGCCGAGTGGTCTCAATATAACCATGGGGTTGGGACAATCAACAGAAATCTTGACGCGCCCGCCGGAGGATCCCCCTATCTTTTTGGGCGCCGTTCCGGTATGAAGTCCCCATGCGGTTTTTCGTTTCTGCATGGATCGCGTTCGCCCTCCTTGCCGGGGCCGTGCACGCGACCGCCGCCCCCGGGGAGGAACCCGGCCTGGGCGAGAAGATCGGCCAGATGATCATGGTCGGTTTCCGGGGGCTCTCCGTCGCCGATGGGGACCCCGTTGCGCGGGACATCCGGGAACGGCGCATCGGCGGCGTCATCCTCTTCGACTACGACATGCCCACGCGCACCTGGGGGCGAAACATCCAATCGCCCGGCCAACTCAGGTCCCTCACGGACTCCCTGAAAAAGCGGACGGCCGTCCCCCTCTTCATCGCTGTCGACCAGGAGGGGGGCCGGATCGCACGGCTCAAGGAGAAGGCGGGCTTCCCCCCGACCCTTTCCCAGAAGCGGCTCGCCGCCGGAGGCGACCCCTGGAGAACGGCGAAGCAGGCGGAGCGCACGGCGAAAACCCTCGCGGGGCTCGGCATCAATCTCAACTTCGCCCCCGTCGTGGACCTGGACCTCAACCCGGACAACCCCGTCATCGGGAAACTGGAACGAAGCTTCTCCCGCGACCCCGGCACGGTGAGCCGCCACGCCGGGGCCGTAATCGAGGCCCACCGGCGTCACGGCATCCTGACGGCGCCCAAGCACTTCCCGGGCCACGGCAGCGCCGCGGGGGACACCCACGAGGGGTTCGTCGACGTGA
>CAYZKT010000160.1:0-6013 GCA_964478885.1 uncultured Syntrophaceae bacterium
TCGGGCGTCGTGTGAAATCTTAACGGGGGGTACTGCGGGTGATGGTTACGGAAGAGAGCGTGAAGGCGGAGGAACAAAACAAGGACGGCAGGGGGGCGGCTGAGGACCAGGCGTCGGCGAAGAAAGAGGACGAGGTGGGCTTCTCGGCCCTCTACGAGCAGAGCCTGCAGGAGCTTCGATCCGGCGAGATCGTGATCGGCAGGGTCGTTCAGGTCAGCGCCGATCTGGTCATGGTGGACGTGGGGTCCAAGACGGAGGGCATGATCCCGGCCCGCGAGCTGCGCGACGCAAACGGGAACATCACCGTCAACGTGGGAGACGAGATCGAGGTCCTCGTGGAAAGGAGGGGCGAGGACGACAGCCTGATCCTCTCGCGGGACAAGGCGGCCCGGATCAAGACCTGGGGCAGCATCAAGGAGAAATTCGAGAACGGGCAGCCCATCGAGGGGACGATCACGCAGCGGGTCAAGGGCGGCCTGACGGTGGACATCGGCATCCCGGCCTTTCTGCCCGGCTCCCAGGTGGACATCCGGCCCGTGCGGGACCTGGACCGCTTCGTGGGCCAGACGATGGAGTTCAACATCCTGAAGTACGACCGCGACCGCAACAACGTCGTCCTGTCGCGGCGGGCCATCATGGAAAAGGAGCGCGAGTCGGACCGCAAGCAGCTCCTCGAGACGATCGAGGAGGGGAAGGTCATCGAGGGGATCATCAAGAACATCACCGACTACGGCCTCTTCATCGACCTGGGCGGCATCGACGGCCTGTTGCACGTCACGGACATTTCCTGGGGCAAGGTGCCGAAGCCTTCGGACACCTTCGGCAAGGGCGACAAGATCCAGGTGAAGGTGCTCTCCTTCGACCGCGAGAAGGAGAGGGTTTCCCTGGGGCTCAAGCAGCTCACGCCGAATCCCTGGGAGCGGATCACCGAGAAGTATTCCGTCGGGGCCATCCTCGAGGGCAAGGTGGTCAGCATCGTCGACTACGGGGCCTTCGTCGAACTCGAGCCGGGCGTCGAGGGTCTCATCCACGTCTCGGAGATGTTCTGGACGCGGGAGATCCGCCACCCCTCCAAGGTGCTCTCCGTCGGCCAGTTGCTGAAGGTCATGGTGCTGGAGGTCAACGCCGAGAGCAAGCGGATCTCGCTGGGTCTCAAGCAGACGACACCGAACCCCTGGCTGGCGCTCCGGGAAAAGTACCCCGAGGGCACCGTTATCCGGGGCCGGATCCGCAACATCACGGACTTCGGGATCTTCGTGGGCGTCGAGGAGGGGATCGACGGGCTCGTGCACGTCTCCGACATCTCGTGGAAGCATCGCGTGAAGCACCCCTCGGAGCTCTACAAGAAGGGCCAGGAGATCGACGCCGTGGTGCTGCACGTCGACGTGGAGAACGAGAAGTTCTCCCTGGGCATCAAGCAGCTCGAGAAGAACCCCTGGGAGGAGTTCTGCGAGCGCTACAACCCCGGCGCCGTGATCACGGGCAAGGTGACCAACATCACCGACTTCGGCATCTTCGTGGAGATCGAGGAGGGCATCGAGGGCCTCGTCCACATCTCCGAGCTGAGCCAGAAGCGGGTCAAGGCGGCCTCCGACCTTTACAGCGTCGGCGACACGGTCACGGCCGTGGTGAAGAGCATCGACCCGAGAAACCGCAAGATCAGGCTGAGCATCAAGGACCACGAGTCGACCGTCCAGCAGTCCTCGCCGGCCCGTCAGTACATCAACAACAAGGAGAATCTCGGGTCGAGCCTCGGCAAGGCGCTGGCGGACATCAAGCTGGATTCATAGAAGACAAGGGTATCGGGTATCGGGACTCGGGTATCGGGAAGGAAACAGAATTCGTTTATAAGATTCTTCGGTACCTTAGTCCCTATACCCTATACCCGAAACCCTATACCCTATACCCTGAACCTGCGGGTATCTCCAACATCCGGCGTTACGTCGACAAGCATTGATCTCGGCTGGGCAAAGGTTGGTTCATGCGTAAACGGCATCCCGTCCTCTTCGGGCTTCTCCTGCTTCTCGTCATCGGGGCGGGATTCTTTTTCCTCGTCTACACCATGAGTTCCGTGACGGGGGAAAGGTCCGCCTTCATCGCGAAGGAACGGATCGGCGTGGTCCCCCTGAAGGGGGTCATCACGGACTCCAGGCCCGTGCTTGAGGTGCTGGAAAAGTTCAGCAAGGACGACAGCGTCAAGGCGATCGTGCTGCGCATCGACACGCCGGGCGGGGGCGTGGGGCCTTCCCAGGAGATCTTCGAGAAGGTCCGCACGGTGCGCAAGAAGAAGACCGTGGTCGCCTCCATGGGGTCCATGGCCACCTCGGGCGGATACTACGTCGCCTGTGCGGCCGAGAAGATCGTCGCCAACCCGGGATCGCTGACGGGCAGCATCGGCGTCATCATGCACTTCACCAACATGGAGGATCTCTTCAAGAAGGTGGGGCTGCGTCCCTCCGTCATCAAGAGCGGCCGGTACAAGGATGCCGGTTCCCCGTTCCGGGACATGACGAAGGAGGAGCGCGATCTCCTGCAGGCGCTTATCGACGATGTCCACGAGCAGTTCGTCGAAGCCGTATCGGAGAGCCGGGGCCTGGACAAGGGGAACGTGATCGAGCTGGCCGACGGACGGATCTTCACGGGCCGCCAGGCCCTGAAATTCAAGCTCGTCGACGAACTGGGCGATCTGGATCATGCGGCGGACGTGGCAGCCGGGCTGGCGCAGCTGGAAGGCAAGCCGGAGCTGTACTTCCCCAGGGAGGACAAGCGCTCCGTCTGGCGGTACGTGATGGAAGAGATGGTTTCGGTCCTCAAGCGAGAGATGGTAGACACGGCGGCGGAGACGGGACCGGGCCTGAGCTTTATTTATCTAGGCCAGGGAAGGTGACGTTTCCATGACGAAAAGGGATTTGATCGCGAAGATACAGGATCTGCTCACGGAGTACCCCCGCAAGGACGTGGCGCATGCCGTCGAGATCGTCTTCGAATCGATGGTCGATGCCATGACAAAGGAGGAGCGGATCGAGATTCGGGGATTCGGCAACTTCACCGTCCGGAAGAGAGATCCGCGCCGGGGTCGCAACCCCATGACGGGGGCGTCCGTGGACGTCCCTCCGAGGCGCTTCCCGTTCTTCAAGGTGGGGAAGGAACTCAAGGAGAGGGTCGACAGGAAAGAATAGGGTACAGGGAAAAGATGGAAGTTAGGAAGCTCCTTCTTCCGGACCCCGAGACCCGAATCCCGCCGCGAAGCGGCACCTGCCATCTCGCCACGTCGATTGTAACTACGGACGAGCCATTCGAAATCGAACTGTCCTGCCTGCAAGGTCTACGAACCATGGACTACAAAACCATCTGCGTCACGAAGGAAGACGGCTATGCCGTCGTCACGCTCAACCGACCGCACGAGATGAACGCCCTTACGAGGGAGATGAAGGCCGAGCTGGTCGATTGCTTCTCGGTCCTCGAGCCCGACGACACGGTCCGCGCCGTCATCCTGACGGGCGGCGACTACTTCTTCTCCGCCGGGATGGACCTCAAGGAGATGGCGGCGATCCGCGACGAGGAGATCGACGACTATTTCGCCCTCATCGCAAGCTACCTACAGAAGATCTTCGCTTTCCGCAAGCCCGTCATTGCGGCCGTCGGGGGGATCGCCCTGGGCGGCGGATTCAACCTGGCAACGGTCTGCGACCTCATCGTGGCCTCCGAGAGCGCCATCTTCGGGCACCCGGAGCTGAAGTTCGGTCTCAATCCCCTGTTCAACCCGATCAACCGGCTCGTCGGTACGGCCAAGGCAAAGGAAATCGCGATGCTGGGGGAACCCATCGGGGCCATGGAGGCCTTGAGGATCGGGCTGGTCAACAAGGTGGCGCCCCCGGAGAAGTTCATGGACGAAGCCCGGGGCATGGCCCGTGAACTGGCGGCGCGACCGCCCAAGGCCGTCGAAGCGGTGAAGCGGATCTCCGAAGTGGCCCCCTTCCTGGACAAGAGTTCGGCCCTGGAGTACGAATTCGAGATGTCCGCCCTGCTGTTCTCGCGCGCCGAGCGCAAGGAGAGCATGCGCCGGTTCCTCGAGGAGCTGAAGCAGAAGAAACAGAAATGATGCGGCGAGGACGCAGTGGAAGGAGTGAGGGAAGTGGAAGAAGTGAAAGAAGTGAAAGAAGTGTGAGAAGAGGGATCAGGGAGTCGGAAGAACCGCGATAATACCACAAGGAATAGAAAGCCCCGGACTCGATCGAGTTCCGGGGCTTTTCGCGTGAAACGGAAATCCCCCTCTTTCCCCCTTTTGCAAAGGGGGAGGAAAGGGGGATTTTCTTGTCTTGTATTCTCCTCCGCGGTTTGGACCTTATCGGTAGTCCTTGTCGTAGTCGGGCGACGCGAAGTCCTTGAGCTGGTCCCTCCGCTTCTTGTGCTGCAGCTTCCTCAGCGCCTTCGCCTCGATCTGGCGGATTCGTTCGCGTGTGACGCCCATCATCTCGCCGACTTCCTCGAGCGTGAACGGGCCGTAGTTGCAGGCAACCCAGGTGCAGTTGCAGAACATCTCGTTTTTGAGCCACCATTCGCAGACCGTGTCCTGGCACGGGTCGGTGATCAGGATCGCTTTCTTCTTGCACTTGTACATTCGCTCTGCGGTCTCCTCGGGCGAAGAATTGCTACTATAGTAATCCCCCTTTCGATTTTGTCAACGCCAAAGGACCTGTTTTTCTCACATTTTTCGACATCGAGGGCTACCGGCCAGCGGGTGTTCCATGACCGCGAGGGGTGCCGGCATCGGTCCGTTCCGATCGAAGAATCGGGCTGCACGGGCGCGTGCCTTTCGCCAAAGCCCTTTTGTAGCAAAGACAACCGATACTCTGGTTGCAAATGTTGCAGTCGAAGGGGCCGGCTCCCGACATTTTTTTGACGGGACGGTGGATTCTTACTACCCTGTAATCATGCATGAATCAGCAAAAAAAAGGGTATGCACAAGCCCTGTGAAGTATCTGTGGATAGACTTGTTAAGCGGCCCGGTAAGTCAAGGCGGCAAAAGAGGATTTACCTGATTGCACGCTTTGGTGTCACAGAGAATAAAGCTATTATTTCAAAAGGTTAGGATATGTATGGGGCCGAACCGGCCGATCCCGGCCGGCATGCCGGACCGTTGGCAAAGTGGGTTGTAAGACTTTTTGACGTTCACGCTTCCATCCGGCGCTTGCGGAAGTAGTCCGCAAGGATGTGGGCGTGGTCGAATACGAGCGGCGAGGGCAGGGACTCCTCGAGGAAAACGTCCGCATGCTCGGCGTCGTCGCCTGCCCGCGGAATGCCGTCGGCCGTGGCGGTGAACACCGTCGTGATTGTGTGTCGCCGGGGGTCGCGCCCGGGGTCGGAGTAGGTGTGAAATTGACCGGTCAGGGTGACCGAGAGCGACGTCTCCTCCATTGCCTCCCGCGCGGCGGCCTCTTCCAGGGTCTCCCCGTAGTCGACGAACCCACCCGGCAGCGCCCAGCCGACGGGCGGGTTCTTCCTCCGGACGAGTACGACGCCCCGGTCGCCGATTTCGATGATGATGTCCACCGTCGGCGCGGGATTACGGAATTCCTCGCTTTCGTGTCCGCAGCGGGGACAGGTCCTCACCGTTTTCGTCATGGGATCGCCTCATTAAACGCTGTTTTACGGCAGTCGTGTTTTGTCGAAGCAGGGCCACAGTCAACAGGCCGCAGGCTTTAGTCGGTACGTGTCGGGTTACCCTGTAGCCTGTGATCTGCAGCCTCCGCGAAGCGGTTGCCGCTCCTGCCGAAAGCCCCGACAAGACTATGCATAAGGTTCTTTCGAAGCCCTGTCAAGCTGCATGCCGTAAGGCCCGATTCGTCTTGACAATTCAAAGTGAATGCATTAGCGTTACCCATCGCGAAGCAGGCTGCCGAATGCGCCTCGGTGCGCTCCCGCAGGGCAGTCTACACTCAGGATCGGGAGAGCGAGTCATGATCGGGGTCCTCGTCGTCACGCACGGAAACCTCGGCAACGAGCTGGTCAA
>CAYZKT010000161.1:0-5565 GCA_964478885.1 uncultured Syntrophaceae bacterium
CGGGGGGGGGGGGTGTGCGGGGGGGGGGGTTTTGGGGGGGGGGGACCAAAAAAACCCCCCGTGGGGGGCGGGGGGGCTTCATGGACGGCTACCTCAAGGAGCTCGAGAAGCGCGGAAAGGGCCTCAAGGGGATCAGCAAAATCAGCGTCCAGACGGGGACCTCTCACGGCGGCGTCGTGCTGCCCGACGGGAGCATCGCCAAGGTGAAACTCGACTTCGACACCCTGCAGACCCTCTCCGAGGCCGCCCGGAATGAGTTCGGCATGTCGGGCGCCGTCCAGCACGGGGCCTCGACCCTGCCCGACGAGGCCTTCGACAACTTCCCGAAGCGGGGAACCGCCGAGGTCCACCTCGCCACGGCCTTCCAGAACATGATCTACGACAGCACGGTTTTTCCGGCTGCGCTGCGGGAGAAGATCTACGACTACATCCGGACGGAGCTGATCGCCGAAAAGGGCGTCAAGGACACCGACGAGCAGTTTATTTACAAGGCGCGCAAGAAGGGGTTCGGCCCCTTCAAGAAGGACATGTGGAACCTCCCGCCCGACGTCCTGAGGGGAATCGGAAAGGAGCTGGAGGACAAGTTCTTCTTCCTCTTCGACAAGCTCGCCGTCCTCCGCACGCGGGACGTGACGGCAACGTTCATCAAACCCGTCGACGTGCCCGTCCCGGCCCCCGAGAGCCTCACGGGCAAGGGCCCCGTGAAGGGCGAGAAGAAAGCCGAGGCCTTCGACGAGGGGGAGTAGGCGCTACGCGCGGGTAAAGGGACCAGGGTTCAGGGTCCAGGAAAGAAAAAAGAGGTCCGGGGCAATTGCTCCGGACCTCTTCGTTTGAATGCCTTACGTTGCTAGCGGGGCAGAAGGAGAAGGATCAGGCTGACGAACAGGCACAGCAGGAGGCCGCCCAGCATGAGCCGGCGGGAGGAGGAACCCTGCGGCAGGAACGGTTGCAAGCCGGCTGCCTGTTTTTCGGCCGGAACCCTTTTGCCTGCGGCGATGCACTGCATCGCCACGGCGTACATCTCCCGCACGTCGTTTGGCATGGCGCGGACATCGTCATGGCTCTTGCCGTTCACGACAATCCCCCTGCAGCCCCCTGCCTTCGATGACTCCCTCTGTCTCGAGGCCAGAGCCCCTCGGACGGCCTCGCGAAGCCCGGGGGTACTTTCTCGAGGGAGTTGTACGATGGTCCGTTGACGACGAACTCGCGGGTCACGTTGACCTCGATCCCCATGGGACACCCCTGAAACGCAGCAATGCCCGCCCGGCATTCCCGGCCGGGCGGACAAAAGACCTATCGGCTCATATCGGGGGGAACTGAAGAGGGGGATGGCTGCTTTCAAACGGATCACAGAGCCGCAGGCAAGCAACACCGCAGCCTCCGCACGGGATGTCTCTACTTCGGTTGTGCGCCGGCGGCACCCTTTTCGATCTCCCGGCTGCGCTCTTCGGTCCGATCGATGACTTTGTCAATCTTTTTGCGCATTTGGCTGCCGTTATATCCCGCGGCCGCCGCCCCTTCCACCACCCGTGTCTCCGGACGTCCCGGGGCTGCGTCCTTGGCTTTGGGGGCCGGGCTTCCGGAGCCGCAGCCCAGAATCAATCCCATCGAAATCGCAACGGTAAACAGGCGGCATGAAAGGGTCATGGTCACTTCCTCATGGGGGGTATGACCGGGAAATATTGCAACAATCGGGCCGGGACCGAGCTGATCAGAATCGCCGTAACCGCAAAGAACACGAGAAATCCGGATTTCACCATCGTACCTTTCCCTGTGTTTGGTTTTCGCCTGTTGGCAGCCCGCTGTAAACGAACGGGCATCGGCCGTCCACTCCCCCGGGGGAGGCTGCGCTGCCCTGTTCAGAGGCATGCAGGCGCCTGGCCGGATGACGAGCCATTCCTTGACATCCTTTGTCATTTGTTGTAGCTATTGTAATACAGAAAATGCAGAGGTGCTTCATGAATACAGCCATATCCGTCAGGCTCCCCAAGGAGATCGCGGATCAGCTCGACAGTATTGCCCGGGAAACGGAGAGGCCCCGCTCCTTCATCATCCAGAAGGCCCTGGAGGCCTACATCGAGGATTACGCCGATCTCCAGGTGGCCCTGGACCGGATCCATGACAAGACCGACCCCGTCGTTTCCGGAAAGTCGCTGAGGAAATCCCTTGGCCTATAACATCGGCTACAAGAAATCGGTTGAGAGGGACCTGAAAAAGCTGCCCAAGGCGGAGGCCCGGCGCATTCTCGATCAGATCGAGGAGGAACTCACGGAAGAGGCCGATGCCTATCCTGTCCTCAAAGGACAATTTGCCGGTCTTCGCAAACTTCGAATTGGAGACTACCGGGTGATCTACGCCATCCCGGGAAACGACGTGATTGTTCTCCGGATCGGGCACCGGAAGGACGTGTACAGGAAAGAGATTTGACGGAGACGATTCAGCAGAGCACAGCGATGAATTTTCAGAAAAAAATGGGCGCGGTCGCGGGGATTCTCATCCGATGCTTCCTGGGCGGAATGGGGCTGCTGATGGTATGGTTTGCGATGTTCGTCTTCGCGGGCGACGACATCTACCAGGTTCACTCGCGGTGGTTCCAGATCCCGAGGCAGACCTTCGACGCGATCCACTACGCCGGCATGGCGATCACCAAGATCGCGATCATCTTCTTTTTCCTGCTTCCCTGGATCGCCATCAAACTCGTCTCCGGGAAGAAGACGGAATGAAAAAAGGTCCAGGGCAAAAACCCCGGACCTCTTTCCTGTTCGTTCAAGCACTCATGCGCTCCCGCACCCGATCGGGTCGGGCCCGATTCTTTCTCCCCCCAACCCTCTTATCCCGGGGACGTCACCCTGCCGGATCCCTTTCGGGGCAGGATCCCTTCCCCCTACTGTTGCGTCACGCCGCGCTTCAGCACGCCGGCCGCCACCAGGGGCAGGACCTTGTCCACCTTGAAGTAGACGGCGAACTTGGACTCCTGGCTGTACTTGGTGCTGAAAATGGGGTAGCGCTTCTTCCGGATCTCCTCGATGACCGCCATGTCCCTCGACTCCTTGATCTTGGTGAGGTGGAGGCGGACCCCGTCGTACTTCTCGCTCTTTTCGATGAAGAAATACGCCGCATGGGGATTGGACTGCAGGTTCCTGTGGGTCAGGTTGCCCGTCATGACGAAGGCCACCGTTTCCTCATCGACCACGAAGGGCTTCGAAATCGCCGATGCGTTGACGTTTCCTTTCGAATCGGCCGTGGACAGCGTACCGAACCCTTTCACCTTGTCGAAATAGTTCGAAAGCTTCATTCGCAAAACCTCCCTCCATCAGTTTGGCGCCGGGGATCCCGCCCGGGGTTCGTCGCATCCCGTGCACAATGCGGCCGCGGACGCAGAGCGGGGCTCTCCCGGGGATGTCCCGGATCGGTCCCTCCTCTCAACGCCCTGGCGTGTTGCGGACAGGAACGGATCGGTCCGGCGCACGCAGCATAGTAGGCAAGTTGCAGGGAGGTGTCAACCCGTTTTTCCCCATCCCTCGGACGCGATCTCCCTCAAAGCGGCCAGACCAGCAGCAGCATGGGGATTGCCACGGCGACGACCAGAATCTCCAGCGGCAGACCCAGCCTCCAATAGTCGCCGAAGCGGAACCCGCCGGGTCCGAGGATGAGCGTGTTGTTCTGGTGGCCGATGGGAGTGAGGAAGGCGCAGGAGGAGCCTACGGCTACGGCCATCAGGAAGGGGTCTGCGCTCGCTCCCAGTTGGCCCGCCGTGCTGATCGCGATGGGGCACATGACCGCGGCCGTGGCGGCGTTGTTCATCAGGTCCGAAAGGGTCATCGTGACGATGAGGACAACGGCCAAGCCGACGACAGCGTATCCCCGGGCGACGGTGTCGAGCAGGACCCGCGCGATCAGATCGGCCGCGCCGGTGCTCTCCATCGCCCCGGCCACCGGGATGAGCGCGCCGAGCAGCACGATCACCGGCCAATCGATCGCCTCGTAGACCGCCCGCAGCGACACGGTTCGCAGGGCCATCGACGCCAGCACGCCCGCGGCAAACGAGACGGCGGCGGGCAGCAGTCCGAAGGCGGCGCCGCCGACGGCAAGGGCCATGATGACCCCCGAGAAGACAGCCTTGCGCCTGCTCGGGATTCGCAGGCTGCGCTCCGCGAGCGGCACGCACCCGAAGTCGCCGGCGAACTCGGCAAGCGCGTCCGGCGGGCCCTGCATCAGCAGCACATCGCCCTCCCGGAAGACAACCGTCCGCAGGCGGGACACCGATCGCCGCCCCTGCCGCGACAGGGCAAGCAGGTTGATGCCGTAGCGGGTGCGAAGCATGATGTCGCTGGCGGAGTGCCCCGAGAGGCCGGACCCGGGGAGCACGGCAAACTCTCTCAGCACGATCTCCTGCGGCGGGGGCTTCTTCTCCTGCTTTTCACATTCCGCCTCTTCGGCCCCTTCCCCCCCTTTCCGCACACACTCGCCGTTTTCTTCCTGCGGCGCGGGACGTTTCGATTCCTCGAGTTTCAAGCCGAGACTCGAAAGCGCCTCGGCGAGCGCGTCCGCCTCGGCTTCGATCACGAGGATGTCCCCGGCGCGAACCATCTGGCCCTGGCCGGGCGCGGTGAGACGCATGTCGTTGCGCACCATCCCGACGATCTGGGCGCCCGCCTTGTCCAGCACCGACTCGACCTCGCGCAGCGACAGGCCCACCGCCTTGGTGCCCTCCTGCACACGGGCCTCGGTGAGGTAGGCCTCCGTGTCGAACCCCTCCATGGCGGCCTGCTTTCTGACCGGGACCAGCCGCCAGCCGACGAGCGCCGTGAACACGACCCCGGAGGCTGCGACCGCAAGACCTACGGGCGTGAAGTCGAACATGGTGAAGCTGCCCATGCCGTTCTGTGCCCGGAAGCCCGAAACGATCAGGTTGGGCGGCGTCCCGACCATGGTGGTCATGCCGCCCAGGATGGATGCAAAGGCCAGGGGCATGAGGACCCGCCCCGGGGGAAATTCCCGGCGCGCCGCGACCTGCAGCGCCATGGGCATGAGCAGCGCCAGGGCGCCCACGTTGTTCATGAAGCCCGAGAGCACGGCGGCAATGCCCGCCAGCGCCGCGACGGTCAGGGTGAGACCCGCCGATGACGGAACGATGCGTCGCACGAGGGCGTCCACGGCACCCGAATTCTCGAGTCCCTTGCTCAGCACCAGGACGCAGGCCACCGTGATCACGGCGGGGTGTCCGAACCCCAGGAATGCCTCTCGGGACGGCACCAGCCCGGCCAGCACGCAGGCCAGCAGGGCGCCTGCCGCCACCATGTCATGTCGCCAGCGGCCCCAGAGGAACATCGCCACCGTGGCCGCCAGGATGCCCAGGATGAGGAGCTGTTCGGTTGTCAGCGCTCACCTCCGTCTGTCGGCGGAGCCCCTACAGGGGCTGTCGCCGTCCTTGCCGCCGGGGCGCCGGTCAGGGTGCCGGCCGGCAGATCCCGGATGTGCACGTCCCGCTGAGGATAGGGGATCTCCACACCCTGCTCCCGGAATTTCCGGAAGATCGCGTAGTAGAGCCGGCTCTTGAGGACC
>CAYZKT010000161.1:5575-5967 GCA_964478885.1 uncultured Syntrophaceae bacterium
GTCGGCGTATTCCTTGAAAAGCACGTCGGGCGGGGGGCTCACGAGCACGCCTTTGTTCTCGCGGGCCACCTCGAGGAGCAGCCCGCGGACCCGTTCGGGATCCTCCTTGTAAGAGACCGAGACGGGAAAGTTGAAGCGGACGTTGCGGTCCGTGTGGCTCCAGTTGATCACCGTGGAGGTAATGAAGTCGGAGTTGGGAACGATCATGGAAATGTTGTCGTTGGTGCGGATCGTCGTGGCCCGCATGGAGATGTTCGTCACATCGCCCGACACGCCTTCCATCTCGATGCGGTCCCCCACCTTGATCGGCCTCTCGAGGAGGATGATGAGGCCGCTTACGAAGTTGTTCGTGATGTTCTGGAGGCCGAACCCGATGCCGACGCCGAGGGCCC
>CAYZKT010000162.1:0-5939 GCA_964478885.1 uncultured Syntrophaceae bacterium
GGCGCTGCAGCTCCGCTACCTGCAGACGCTGGTGCAGATCGGGACGGAGAACAACACGACCACCGTGTTCCCGATCCCCATCGACATGCTGAACCTGATGTTCAAGAAGGAAGAAAAGGGCGGGGCCTAACCGCCTGTTCCGATTCTGCGGAAAGGAGGATCGATCGTGGAAGCGAAGGACAGGATGAAGGTCGTATCGGGCGCGGTGATCCTGCTGGCATTGGGCGTGCTGGTGCTCCTGAGCACCTTCGGCATCTACAGCCTCGACAAGAGCTGGCCCATCCTGATCATCGTGTTCGCGCTGTTCACGCTCGTCCAGAGCCCCAGGGACGCGGCGGGGTGGATCATCGGGGCCGCGGGGGTGATGTTCCTGTTCTTCGAGAACTGGTTCGGCGAGGTGGGCGAGATGGCGTTGAACGTGATCCGGTCGGCCGTCCTCATCGTCATCGTGTTCGTTTATTTCAAGTACCTGCGAAAAAAAGAATCCTGAACAAGGCGGGCGCAACGAGATGCCATCGACGAAACCCCTGCTGGTCCTGACCGATTTCGACGGGACCCTGAGCCTCACCGACGTGGGCTACGAGGTCCTCCTGAAGTTCAGCGGCAGCGGCTGGGACGAGATCGACCGGGACTACTGCGAGGGGCGGATCGGGTCCAGGGAAGCCTACGGCCGCATCTGCGCCATCCTGGGGGGCACACGGGACGAGATGCTTCGGTTCGTGGCGGAAAACACCGTCATCGATCCCCATTTCGAGGCATTCTACGCCTTCTGCCGCGAGAGGGGCATCGACGTGAAGGTCGTTTCCGACGGCCTGGACTTCTACATCGACTTCGTGCTCCGGCGGCACGGTCTCTCCGGGATCCCCTTCTACTCGAACGTGATGACCTTCGAGGGGGGCCGGCCCCGGTCCATCGAGTTCCCGCACGCCAACGAGACGTGCAGCACGTGCGGGACCTGCAAGAGCAACATCCTCGAATCCTGCCAGGCCCGCTACGGGTCGATCCTGTACGTGGGCGACGGGTACTCGGACCTGTGCCCCGCGGGCAAGGCGGATCTCGTCTTCGCCAAGGGGATCCTCTGGACGCGGCTGTCGGCGACGGAGCGGGCGGGTGTCCGCAAGTACCGCAGCTTCAGGGACGTGATGGAATTCATCTCGAACAACGGCTTCAACGAGCGCAGCTGATCGCGCACCCCTTGCTCCCCCTCCTCAAGGTGACAGAGCGCGGCCTGTTCGGCGCGGACCGGTTCGAGTTCATCCCGCTGAACCGGGCGTGAACCCCGCGCGCCGCGCGAGCGGCAGCGACTACGCCGCGGTCTCCCTGTCGCGATCGGCGGGGGATTCGGAGACCCACGCCGCGAGCAGGGTGTACGTCACGGCCAGCACCACGGGGCCGATGAACAGGCCGATGATGCCGAAGGCGATGAGGCCCCCGATCACGCCGGCGAAGATCAGCAGCAGGGGCAGATCGGCGCCTTTCTTGATGAGAAGGGGCCGCAGGAAATTGTCCATGGTGCCCACGATGACCGTCCAGACGAGGAGCACGCTGCCCCACAGGGTCTGGCCGCTCCAGAACAGCCAGATCACCGCCGGGATGAGCACGAGGCCGGGCCCCAGCTGGGCGATGCACAGCAGGAGCATCACCGCCGTCAGCACCGTCGCGGCGGGCACGCCCGTCACGGCAAGGCCGATCCCCCCCAGGACGGACTGGACGAGGGCGGTGAGGCCGACCCCGAGGGCAACTCCCCGGATCGCCTTCCCGGCCAGGACAGTCACGTCGTCCCCTTTCTGTCCTGCAAGCCGGCGGGCGAAGCGCCTCACCGCGTCCGCCGTGGCTTCGCCTCCGGAATACAGGATCGCGGCGATGATGACGGTGAGCAGGAACTGGACGATCATCATCCCCATGCTGCCCGCCTGACCGACGAACCAGCCCACGATCTCCTTGACGTGCGGAGCCAGCCGGGCAGCGAGCCCTTCCTGGCCCGCCGAAGCGAGCTCTCCCCATGCCTCCGCCAACCTGGGACCTGCCAGGGGGATCCCGGAAACCCACGCCGGCAGAGGGGGAAGGCCCTGCGCTTCCAATGTCTTCAGGAGTTCCTTGACTTGCGCCACGTTGTCCAGGATGGTGACAATGGCGAGGATGAGCGGGGCGATCAGGAGCGCGAGAAGCCCGATGGTCATGACCGCCACGGCCGCTCCCCGTTTCCCGCCGAGCAGGGACTGCACGCGCAGCAGGATGGGCCAGCTGGCTGCGACGATGATGACCGCCCAGACCAGGGAGGGGAGGAACGGTTTCAGGATCCAGAAGTTGGCGGCGATCAGAACCCCGATGAAGAGCACCGCGAGGGTCGCGCGGGCCAGATCGCGCGAGGGCAGGGGTGTTGTCATGGAATTCTCCTTCCGTCTGTCCCGCGGGTTCCGGTTCTGCGGGGAAGTCCTTCGACGCCGGCTCTCGACGGGGGCCGGATGCACTACTGTGCTGAAAATCAACCGCCCTGTCAAGCGGCAAGAGCGGCGGCGGACGGGGTAACGAAGTCGTAATATGCCGTAATCCCACGGCAAAACAGTTGACTCGGCGCGGCAGGTGTGGTTTATTGACCCCGACTGCAAGGAGCCTCGCGGAGGCCCTTTTTTTCATGGATGGAGATGACGAAAGGCCTGCTTGCCGAGTTTCTCTTCCCCTTGATGGCCGTCGCCGCAGCCACGGCCGCGCTGGGCGCGTCGGGCGCCGACCTGGCCGTTGCGGCCTTTTTTTATGTGCCCGGCGCAGGGTGGCCGCAAGGGATCGAGGAGCCCTGGTCGTTCCTCTACCGGTACGGCAACCTCCCCGCCTTTGCCCTCGGGGTCATGGGCGCGGTCGTTTTCGTGCTGGGCTTTTTCGTCGAGCGGCTGCGTCGGGACAGGGCGGCCGCGCTCTTCGTCTTGGCCTTTCTGGCCCTGGGACCGGGCCTGATCGTCAACACGGTGTTCAAGGACCACTGGGGTCGGCCGCGACCGGCCGACATCGTGCAGTTCGGGGGCACGGAAGCCTATCGCCCCTTCTGGAGCCCCGGGGCGGCGGGACAGGGGCGCTCTTTTCCGTCGGGCCACGCGGCCGTCGGGTTTTTCGTCATGGCCCCTTATTTCGTGCTCAGGCGCAGGGCTCCCCGTTGGGCGCGCAAGGCCCTGTCGGCGGGGATTCTCTACGGCGGTCTGATGGGTCTGGGGAGGATGATCCAGGGAGGGCATTTCCTGACGGACGTGATCTGGTCGGGAGTCCTGGTGTACATTACGGGACTTGCACTCTATTACCTGTTCCGGCTCGATCGGGAAGGAGCATGGGTGAGCCCGAAAGCCCTGTGAAGACAGGACGGGCTTCGGGTCGGGCAGGCGATGCCAATTGGAGCCGGACGACGGAAGCTTGAAGGGATCGCAATCGGATATGGATGTTGGAACACAGAGAAGGATCGACCGGGCCCTCGGGCCGCTGATCTGCCGGGCGCTGTCGTTCTTCGGGAGGGACCGCGAGCTGTCGGGGCCGCCCCGGAGGATCCTGGTCCTCCTGCTCTCCGAGATGGGAAGCCTCGTGCTCGGATGTTCCCTGTTCGGCCGGCTGCGTGAGAAGTACCCGCAGGCCTCGATTCACGCGCTGGTATTCGAGAAGAACCGGGAGATCCTCGACCTCCTGGAGATCATCCCGCCCGAACACGTCATCACGCTCAGCGACCGGTCGCTGGGGGGGCTCGCGGCGGACAGCCTGGCGGCGATCCGCAAGATGCGCGCCCTGCGGTTCGACGTCGTCATCGACTGCGAGCTCTTCGCACGCGTGAGCAGCATCTTCTCCTGGTTCAGCGGCGCGCCCGTGCGGGTGGGATTTCACCCGCACACGATGGAAGGCCTCTACCGGGGCGATTTCATCAACCGGCCCGTGCTCTACAACCCCTACCGCCACATCAGCGAGCAGTTCCTCGCCCTCGCGGACGCTATCGAATCTGCCGACGTTCCGAAGAACAAGACGGGCGAGTACGGCAGCGTCACGAAGGAAGCCCCGATGCTGCGGATGCGCGAGGGAGAGCTCGAGGCGATGCACAGGAGGCTCCTGGCCGATTTCCCGGTCATCGGCGGGAAAAAGCTGGTGCTGCTGTACCCCAGCGGGGGGCTTCTCCCGATCCGGGCCTGGCCCCTCGAGTATTTCTGCCGCACGGCGGAAGGGCTGGTGAACCGGGGCCACGCCGTGGGGGTCATCGGAATGCCCGCCGACAAGGCCCTGGCGCTGGCCGTCCAGGAGCATTGCCGAAGCCCGCTATGCCTCGATCTGACGGGCTACACGAAGACGATCCGGGAGCTTCTCGTGATCTTCCACATCGCGTCGCTGCTCATCACCAACGACGGCGGGCCCGGGCAGTTCGCCGTCATGACGCCGATCCGGTCGATCCTCTTCTTCGGCCCCGAGACGCCCGTCCTCTATGGACCGAACAGCCCCGGGGCGAAGGTGTTCTTCGGCGGGATCGCCTGTTCGCCCTGTCTGACGGCCTACAACCACCGCAACTCCCCCTGCGACGGGGACAACCGGTGCCTGAAGGTCATTCGACCCGAGAGCGTTCTGGCCTGCGCGCTGGAGATGCTGGCGGAGGAACCCGGACGATGAGCGCCTTGCTGCGGGTCAAGCAGGCCGTCAAGGACGCCGTCTCCCGGCTGCCGGGCGGCGAGTGGCTGGTGAAGCAGCGCTTCGCGAAATTCGGCGCCGTCGGGTTTGCCGGGACGATCGTCAACGTCGGCGTGCTCTACCTTGCCGACAAGTTCGCATACCGGGGTGTCGAGTCCCCGGACCTCCGGGCGAATGTGGCCCTCGCGACGGCCATCTTCATCGCCACGGCGCACAACTTCCTGTGGAACCGGGCCTGGACGTGGGGGGACCGGAAGGTCCACGGCCGGGCATCGATCGTCGTCCAGTTTTTCCAGTACTGCGCATCCTGCTCGCTGGCCATCGCGCTACAGGTCCTGTTCACGAACGTCCTTCGGCAGCACATGTTCCTGGAGCTGGCCAATTTTCTCGCCATCGGCATCTCGGCGGTCCTGAACTACCTGATCAACCACAACTGGACGTTTCGCGTGCGCAAGCCGCCGCAACAAGGCGGCGGTCCCTGTTGAAAGGCGGCGGGACCAAGCCGGGCGGAAGCACCGGGTGTGTGGGCGTGCTGCCCCCGGGGGGTGAGGGTTCCATTCTTTGCAGGGCACATGCCGCGCAGCGTGATGCGCGGGGGCGGTTCCTGCAGCGGTGCCTCGCAACCCGACGCGAGGGAGTTCATGGTTTTTCGGCGATGATCAGCATCTCAAAATCTTCCGTCGACAATGTGTCGTTTCGGCTGAAAGCGCCGAGCTTCGCCCCGTAAATGTCGACGGTTTTGAAATTCAGGGTCCGTAACAGCCACGTGATCTCGGACGGCACGTAATACCGTTCGTTGCACTTCAGTTCCTTCCTGTTGCCGAGATCGTCTTCGACATGAAGAGTGCTGTGCTCTCGAAACGTCATCAGGTCAAATGACAGACTTGCGGTTTTTGCATTCCCTTCTTTCGTGTTCGAGTCCAGGAAATCCTTGACGGAGTGATACAGGGGGAATAACCCGTTCAGGGTGGTAAATATCAATTTCCCTTTGGGCACCAAGGCGTTGGCGGCGTTCCGGAGGATCTGAAAATTCATCTCGTCCGTTTCCATCAACGAAAATGCGCCCTCACAGATCATAATAACCAAATCGAATTCATTCAGAAAAGGAAGGTTTCTCGCGTCCTGTTTCTGAAAAACGACTTGCACCTTTTGTTCAGTTGCCTTTTCTTTCGCCCGCTTCAAAAGCGATTCTGATAAATCAATTCCGACGACGCTATATCCCCTTTTGGCCAATTCAATGGAGTGTCTTCCGGTGCCGCATCCTAAATCCAGGATGCGTGTCGCTTTGTCGTATC
>CAYZKT010000163.1:0-5920 GCA_964478885.1 uncultured Syntrophaceae bacterium
TCTGCTTCAGTTTGCCGCGGGAGACGTCCTCCTTGAGGCGCTGCTCCTCGGCCTTTTTGATCTTGTCCGCGGGCATGACCACGATCACGTTGCCCTGCGTCTTGGTCCCCAGCTGCTGGATGTCAAGAACCGTCTCCAGGGCCTGGTCCCAGGGGATTTCGTTGAGCTTCATCGTGACGGTGCCTTTTACGTCCTCGCCGGCCACGATGTTGAGACCGCTCACCTCGGCGATGAGGCGGAAGACGCTTCGGACGTTGGCATCCTGGAAATCGGCCGTGATCTTCTGGCCCGTGTAGACCCTGGCCTCCTTCTTCTCGACCTTGGACTCCTTTGCCTTCGGGGCGGGACGCATCGCTTCGATCTTGGCCACTTCGTTCTTCATCGCCTCGCTGCGGGGCAGGCTGACCGTGTCGATCTCGACGACGAGCTGATTCCCCTCCTCGCGGACGAGGTGCGGAACGGCATCCCTCAGCGCGATCTTCAGGGTGGCAACGGGCCGCTCGCCCGATTTCATCTGGTCGCCCGTCACTCCCTCGACGACCTTCAGGCTGGCGTCGGCGGTCATCTTCTTCAGCTCATCGGGCACCATCATCCTGTCGAAGGTGAGCACGAGCGTCCGGGCGGATTCCCGGGAAGCCGTGTAGCCCATGAGCTTGGACGTGGAGACGATGACCTTCTCCTTGTCCGCCGCCTTGTCGAAGGCGATCTTCTCGATGTAGCCGACGGCGGCAGGCGCGTCGGCCGGCGCCGCGGCCCCCGGTTTCGCGGCCGCCTCCGCTGCCGGATCGGGCCCGGCGCTCATCGTTGCGCAGCCGGCAACCAGCATCACACAGAACGAAATCGTCAGTGCCCACATGCTCAGCTTCTTCATGGTCTTCCCTCGCCTTCTTCTTTATGGAGCTTCAGCGCCACGCGGTGCGATTTTTCCTTTCCCTTGCTTCCTTCCCCGACTTTCTCCTCGACGATGACCCGGTCGGGAAGGATCTGGATCACCCTGCCGCCGTTCTCCCCGATGAGAGTGCCCAGGTAGACGATGTAGCCCTTGCCGGTCCCGTCTTCGACCATGGCCACACGCTTGACCCGTGAGCCGGCAATGCCCGTCACGCGCACCTTGTCCAGGGACACCCGCTGCAGGGGGGTCAGGTGGCCCGTGTACTTTTTCTTCTCCGGCCCCTTCTTCGCGGCCGTGGGCAATTCGAGCCTTACGAAGGGCTTGAAGGGATCGGTCTTGCCCTTCGGGTCGTAGCGGTATTCCGGCATCTCGACGGCGGCCTCCTCCGGTTTCACCGTCGCGGGCGCCGCTGCGGGAATCGCCGAGGCCACCGCCGTCGCGGGCGCCGCTGCGGGCGCTGCAGGCGGGGCCGCCGCGGGCGCCGCCGTCGCGAAACCCGCAAACAGGAAGACGAGGGCCAGGCTCCCCGCCAGGCGCTTACTTTTTCTGAGCTGCTTTCTTGTCCGTTCCATCCGCCTTCTTGCTCCCTTCAACGGGCTTTTCGACAAACATGTAGGTCTTGATCAGGAAACTCGTCGCCAGGGTCGGCCCTTTCGCGCCGTTGGCGTCTTTCGTCCCGTCCCGCCGCTCCATGGAGACATCCGACACGTTGACGATTCGGGGCAGCTTCGCCACCTTTTCGAAGAACGTGGCGGTGTCGTGGTAGACCCCGGTGAGGGAGATCTTCACGGGCAGCTCGGCGTAGAATTCCTTCTCCACGGGGGCCAGGGGCTCGAAGAGCTGGAATTCGACCCCGCCGATGTTCTCGGCCTCCGACATGGAGATGAGCAATCCCGGGATTTCCTTCTGCTCGGGCAGTTTCGCCATGGCCACCTTGAGCTGCTCCTGCAGCTGGGCAATCTCCCGCTCGAACTTGAGCTTCTCCTCCATGAGCTTCTGCTTCTGGGAGAGCTCCACCTGGAGGGTTGCGAGCTTCTGCTGGAGCTGCTCCTCCTCCTGCATGGCGTTCTGGTAGTAGAGCGAATAGTAGGCAAATCCCAGCAGGATGAAGAGCACGAACATCGCCAGGACCTTCTGCCGCACGGGCATTCTCTTGAGATCGTCAACGCTCAGTGCCATGCTTAGAACCCCTTCTTGAGACCGCAGGACAGGGTGAACTGCTTCAGCTTGTTGCCCGCGATTTCCGTTTGTTTCGACGAGACCAGGTCGACGGAGGTGAGGTGCTTGGATTTTTCCAGGGCCCGCATGAACTTCGCGATGGCGATGTTGTCCCGCGCGAACCCGTCGATCTTCACGTCCGCCTCCGTTTCCTTCATCGACTTCACCCAGACCTGGTTGGCCGGGACCATGGCGGTCAGCTCATCGAGGAAGTACACCTTGGCGAAGCGGTTCTTCTCGAGGTAGCTGATGATGTGGAGCCGCTTCTCCAGGATTTCTTTCGCCTTCTTGTACTGGTTGATGTCGCCGATGCTCGACTTGAGCTGCTGGAGCCGTTGCTGGGTGGCCTGGACGTCGCTCTCGAGCTCGCTGAGCTGCATCACGGTGAAAACGTGGAGTCCGACGAGCAGGACCGCGAACAAGCCCCCCAGGGCACCGAGGATGACGACCTGGTTCTTCGACTGGACTTCCTTTTTCTTTTCCCGGTAGGGAAGCAGGTTGACCTTGATCATTTGTCCCCGATCCTCCTCATGGCGAGCCCGACACCGACTGAGGCCTGCGGCCCGATTTCTTTCAGGTCCTCGGCCGAGAACGACTTCTTGTCGGCCGAGACCTTGCGGAAGGGATTGGCGATCTCGACCTCCACGTTGAGACGCTGCAGAAGCGCGTCCCCGATCCCGGGCATCCGGGCCGTCCCGCCGCACAGCAGGATCTGCTTGATGAACTTGCCCGGGTAGGTCGAGCGGAAGTAATCGACGGAGCGTTCGATCTCCAGCAGCAGGGGATCGGCGCACGTGAGCAGCTCATCGCGGCTGCTCTCGTCTCCCGAGGCCGCCTTCTCCAGTTTAACGCGCTCGGCTTCCTCGAAGGACACCCCCGTCTTGTCCTGAAGGTTTTCCGTGATCGAGGTGCCTCCCAAAGGGAAATCGCGGATGAAGATGGAGGCGCCCCCCTTGACGACGTTGATGTTGGTCATGCTGGCCCCGATGTTGACGAGGATGCAGACGTCCTCGTGCCCGTAATCGTAGTTTTCCTCGTACATCGTCTCGAGGGCGAAGGAGTCCACGTCCATGATGGCCACGTCCAGACCCGCCTTTTTGAGGGCATCGACGTAGCTCTGCACGACGTCCTTCTTGGCGGCCACGAGAAAGACCTCCATCTGCCCCGGGCTCATCTCGCTGGGCCCGAGGATCTGAAAGTCGAAGTTGACATCCTTCATGTCGCCGAAGGGCAGGTACTTCTCGATCTCGTCGCTGATCAGCTCGCGGAGCGATTCCTCGTCCATGGAAGGAAACCCGATCTTCTTGGCGATGACGGAGTACCCGGACAGGGAGGTGACGACGGTGCGGGCCTTGCAATGGGAGATCTTGAGGAGTTCCTTGATGCGCTCGACCAGGGCGTTGGGATTGGCGATGATGCCGTCTGTGATGATGCCCTTCGCGAGGGGAACGCTGGCGAAATTCTGCAGCACGTAGCCGTCGGACCCTTCGGCGATCTCGGCAATCTTGACGGAACTGGATCCGATATCGAGCCCCGCAATCTGTTTCTTGCTTGCAAACAGGCCGTTGAATTTGAGCATGGAGTCCTCTGTGTTCTTCGGTCTCGCCCGGCCGGGAAACCGGGACAGGCTGAGTTGATTAAGGCCGATTCACTTCACACCACTACGGGCAATACGTTAAGCAAGCACTGTGCCACGGGCGGTCCGGGAACCGGGCCGGGGAGGGACTGTCCCGGCCGCATCCCCGGAAGGCCTTGAATTAGAGGCCCTTTCAGCCTGGCATCCCGTGGGATGTCCGGCCGGCAGGCATTGCGGCGAGGCAAACTCCCAACGTTACTAATCGGCAGGGACGGAGCGGGGGTTAAATGAAATTTGCGGGGAACGGGGCCCCGAAAGGGGCGGCAGCCGCGAAAAAGCAGCAGGGAGGGCGTTTCCAAAGCCATGTCAGGCTTTTTGACACCCTGGTTGAGGGAAAAGAAGAGAAGTTGCGAAGTGCAGAAGTTATGAAGCTCGGATAGGCCGGAAGTCATCGCGGGGCTTCTGCTTCTCCGAACTTGACAACTTCCCCACTTCTATACTTCCGAGTGTGAGTAGGGTCAGTCGACGCGCCGGTACACGCGGTCGTTGACCTTCACCATGCCAAGCTCGTCGCGGGCCACCTTTTCGATGTAGCGCATGTCGTTTCGGAGAAGGAGGATCTCCTTCTTGAGTGCGTCGTTCTTCACGGCGAGTTCCTCGTTGCTCTTCCGCAGATCGGAGAGCTTCTGGTCAAGGCGGCGGTTGTCCAGAACCCCACGGCTCCCGAAGAGGATGACCGATCCCATGAGGACCAGGAACAGCAGAAGCACTCTCCCCACCTTCATCCGCCATCCCCCGACGCCGGTTTCAGCGTTTCCGGTGCGCCCCGGTCGGCTCCTGACTCACCGAGGGAAGGAGCGCCTGGGGCTCGCCCAGCAGGAATTCCTTCTTGTCGATCCAGGTCTTGAGCGTCTCCGCGATCTGCCGCGCACGGTAGTAGCTCGACATGGAGGCCGTGGCCACCTCCTTGCCGTTCAGGATGATGCGCCCGCTGCGAAGCTCCTGGTAGCTCACCTCGCCGAGGCTCTTGATGTCGCCGCCGCCGGGATAGTCCATGCTGTAGTCGTAGATTTGGGTCCTGATGTCGTCGTCCTTCACGGCGGTGAAGCGGGCCATCTCCTCGTCGAGGATCGGGATCGGGATCCCGATGCCGACGTAGAGGGAAACCCCGTAGCCGAGGAAACTGGCCCCCTTGAGCCACTCCGAAGACATCTGCTTCAGGTCGCCGATGACGGCGAGCGTTCCCGCCCCGCCCGTGGGGACTCCGTTGGGGCCGCGCGGCGTGTTCGGGGCATGCTGGGTGCCGTGCCAGGCCACGTAGCCCTGGGCCCCGCCCAGAAAGATGCGGGTTCCGATGCCGATCGTCCGGTAGTAGGGGTCGTTGAACAGCGGGCTGAGCTGCCCCGCGGTGGAGTAGTTGGCATTGGCCGTCCGCGGGCGCAGGACCCCCATGTAGGTGTAGATCGTCTTGTCGGACATGTTCACGGCGCAGTTGTAGTTCTGGTAGCAGTTGCGCGGATTGAAGAGCAACGCATCCCGCAGGTCGTGCAGCAGGACGTTCTTCTCCTGCTTGCGCGAGGGGTAGCAGTCCGTGCCGTAGCCCTCCAGGCGCAGGCGGATGACGTTGCCGGCCACGAGGTCCTCGATGACGTGGCCGCCCCCGTAGTTGAACTCGCCGGGAAACACGCTGTTGAGGGGATCGCCCTCGGCGACCTCGGTCGCCCCGAGGTAGCAGTCCACCGCCGCGACCCCGCCGTAGGCCGCCACATCGTTCAGCCAGACCTTGTGGGCCTTGATGCGGGGAGAAGTGTGCCCGAAGTTCAGGAAGGCGCCCGAGGAACACATGGGCCCGAAGGTGCCCGTGGTCACCACGTCGACCCGCCGCGCGGCTTCCACGTCGCCGTGGCGCTCGACGATGCCGATCATCTCCTCGGCCGTCACGACGACGGCCTTGCCCTGCCGGATCCTCTCGTTGATCTCGGCGATCGTCTTCTTGACTTTGAACGTTTTCACTCTCGTTTGTTTCGTTCTTTTCGTTGATTTCGTTCGTTTCGTAAACGTCCCGGCTGCAACTCACGCGTCATTGCAGCCTCTCCAACTTTCTTACCCTCTTACCTTCTCAACTTCCGAGCTTCCTACCTTCTGCGCTTCCGAACTTCCGATCTTCCCAACTTCATAACTTCATGGTTTTCCCGCATTATTAGACCATTTTGAATCTCTTGTCCAACAGAAAT
>CAYZKT010000164.1:0-2011 GCA_964478885.1 uncultured Syntrophaceae bacterium
ACAAGCGCGAGGGGATCTACGTGGACGTCGTCTCGGGGGAGCCCCTGTTCAGCTCGCTGGACAAGTTCGACTCGGGGACGGGCTGGCCGAGCTTCACAAAGCCGCTGGAGCCGGGAAACGTGGTCGAGCGGGCGGACCGGAGCCTCTTCATGGTCCGCACGGAGGTGCGCAGCCGGCACGGGGATTCCCACCTGGGGCACGTCTTCCCCGACGGGCCGGCCCCGACGGGGCAGCGCTACTGCATGAACTCGGCGGCCCTGCGCTTCATCCCGAAAGAAGACCTGGAAAAGGAAGGCTACGGGGAATACCTCAAACTCTTCGAGAAAAAATAAGATTGAAGGGAAGGGCCCAAATCGGGTATCCATCGAGCGTCACCCTATCGTAACGAGGAGGAGAACTCGATGGATCCGATCAAGGTCATGCCCTGCCTGGACATGAAAAACGGCCGTGTCGTCAAGGGGGTTCACTTCGTGGACATCCGCGACGCGGGCGACCCCGTGGAAAACGCCGCCTTCTATGAAAAGGAAGGGGCCGACGAACTGGCGATGCTGGATATCGCGGCCACCGTGGAAAATCGCAAGACCCGCCTCGAGTGGGTCCGGCAGGTCTCGGCCGTCATCACGATCCCGCTGACCGTTGGCGGCGGGATCAACAGCCTCGAAGACATCGAGCTCGTGCTCGGCGCCGGGGCTTCCAAGGTCTCCATGAACAGCGCAGCCGTGAAGAACCCGGAACTCGTCCGGGAGGCGGCGAAGAAGTACGGCTCGGGCCGGATCACCGTCGCCATCGACGCGCGGCGCAGCAGGTCCATGCCTTCGGGCTTCGAGCTGGTCGTCGCGGGCGGCACGACCCCCGTCGGCAAGGACGCCATCGACTGGGCCAGGCAGTGCCAGTCCCTCGGGGCGGGTGTCATCCTGCCCACCAGCATGGACGGCGACGGGACCCTGGCCGGCTACGACCTGGAGTTCACGAAGGCCATCGCCGACGTGGTCACCGTGCCCGTCGTGGCCTCCGGCGGGGCCGGGACGCTGGAGCACTTCTACGAGGCCGTCGAGAAGGGCGGCGCCAGTGTCGTCCTGGCCGCCTCGGTCTTCCACTACCGGACCTTCAGCATCCGCCAGGTGAAGGAGTATCTCAAGAGCAAGGGGCTGCCGGTGCACCTGTAAGTGCAGCTTCGAGAATCGGGGATTCTGAACCTGCAGAAGTTGGGAAGTTAATAAGAAGTTATGAAGTTGAGAACTCTGAGGTGAACAAAAGCTTGTTTATATCCCGAGCTTCCTAACTTCCCATCTTCCTAACTTCGAATCCGTCACCCGACGTCGGGGGCATCCGAAGAACCAGGGGATGGCTACTTGGAAAATGAAGCAACAATCCGCCTGGCCTTCTTCCTGGGGACCCTCTCCGTCCTGGCCGTCCTGGAGTGGATCGCGCCGAGACGGGCCTTGACGACCGCCAAGGCGGCACGGTGGTTCGCCAACCTGGGGATTGTGACGCTGGACACCCTGATCGTCCGTTTCCTCTTCCCCGTTCTCCCCGCGGGCTTCGCCCTGCTGTGCAGCCGTGAAGGGTGGGGGCTGCTGAACTATTTTCAGGTCCCCTACGGGGCAGCCGTCGTGATCGGCGTCGTGCTCTTCGACTTCTTCATCTACGTGCAGCACGTCCTCTTCCACCACCTGCCGGCGCTGTGGCGCCTGCACATGATCCACCACGCCGATCTCGACTTCGACCTCACCACGGGGATCCGCTTCCACCCTCTCGAGATCGTCCTCTCCATGGCGATCAAGCTGGGGCTCGTCTACCTTTTCGGCCCCCCCGCCGTGTCGGTGATCCTCTTCGAGGTCATCCTGAACGCGACGGCCATGTTCAGCCACAGCAACCTGAAGCTCCCCCTCGGGCTCGACGGGGCCCTTCGGCTCCTCGTCGTGACGCCGGACATGCACCGGGTCCACCACTCCGTCGTCATCCGGGAGCGCAACAGCAACTTCGGTTTCAACCTCTCCCTCTGGGACCG
>CAYZKT010000164.1:2111-5893 GCA_964478885.1 uncultured Syntrophaceae bacterium
GGCCATGGCCGTCCTGACGGGCATGGTCTTCTGCGGGGCCATCCTGCTCTTCGGGCTCGAGCCCCTGGCCGGTCGAATGCTGACACCCTATTTCGGCGGGGCGGCCCACGTCTGGCTCACCTGCCTGATGTTCTTCCAGGCCGTCCTGTTCGTCGGCTACCTCTACGCCCACCTGTTCGCCCGGAAGCTCGGCGCATGGCACCTGGCCATCCTCGCCCTGCCTCTCGTGAACCTGCCGCTCCAGGTCCATGCCCAGCCGGACCCGCACGCGCCGCTGCCGCACCTGCTCTACGCGCTCTCGGTGTACGTGGCAATCCCCTTTGCCGTGCTCTCCACGACGGCCGTCGTGGCCCAGGCCTGGCTGAGCCGCTCCCGCCTCGGGCTGCACCAGGAGCCCTACCCCCTCTACGCCGCATCCAACGCGGGGTCGCTGATTGCGCTTCTGGGATACACCTTCGTCGCCGAGCCCCTCATGGGGGTGAAGCTGCAGAGCGTCGCCTGGAGCCTGACCTACGTGCTCTACGCCGTCCTCGTCGTCGCCTCGTGGATGCTGCTGCGCCCGAACCTGGAACCGGCGGCGGACGACGGCGAGGCGCAGGCGGCGGCCCCGCCGGCCATCGAAGCGTCAATTTACGGGAAGTGGCTCCTGCTCTCGAGCCTGCCGTCGGCGTTTCTTCTGGCCGTGACGAATTACATCGCCCTAGAGGTGGGCTCCTTCCCGCTCACATGGATCCTGCCGCTGGCCCTGTACCTGGGAAGCTTCATCGTCACCTTCCGGACCGGCGGCGGCGTGCCCCGTTTCCTCCGCAACGCCTGGCCCGAGACCTTGCTCGCGGGCCTTCTCATGTTCCTCCTGGGACCGGTGCACTGGCTGGCCATCATCGGGCACCTGACGGTTTTTTTCCTGGTCTGCCTGATCGCCCACGGGACGCTCTACGAGCTTCGCCCCCCGGCCTCACACCTGACGAACTTCTACCTGACGGCGGCCCTGGGGGGTTGGATCGGCGGGGCCCTCATCAGCCTCGGGGCGCCCTTCCTGTTTTCGGCGCTCCACGAATACCCGATCATCATCCTGCTCCTTGCCCCCGCGTTCTGGTGGTGCCGGGAGACGCCCCTGACCCGCCTGCGGACCAGCATCTCCTACGTCGCCGTCGTCGGCCGCTCCGTCGTGGTGGCCTTCCTCGTTTTCCTCATCGTAAAGGAGGGCTGGCAGACCCTGCAGGAGCCCGTGCGCTTCCGCCACCGCAACTTCTACGGCACCTACACGATCTGGGACGTGGCAAGCAGACCGCAGGACGTGAGACAGCTCCTCCACGGGCGAACCATCCACGGAGCGCAACTGCTGGACCCCGAGGAGCGCCTGACCCCCATCATGTACTATTTCATCGGGGGCGGGATCGCGGATGTCTATGAAACGACGCCCCCCGTCCGGCGGATGGCCGTGCTGGGGCTGGGGGCCGGCGCCGCGGCGGCCTATGTGAAGCAGGGCGAGACCATGGTCTACTACGAAATCGACCCCGACAACGAGGGGATCGCCCGCCAATGGTTCTCGTTCCTCAGAGAATGCAGGGGAAACGTGAGGGTCGTCGTGGGGGATGGGAGGCTCGCGATGCAGAACAGCGACCGGCAGGAGCCCCCGTACGACATCATCCACATGGACGCCTTCACGGGCGACGGCATCCCAACTCACCTGCTGACGAGGGAGGCGATCCAGATCTACCTGGAGCGGCTCAACGCCGACGGCGTGATCCTCTTCCACGTGTCGAACCGCTACTACGAGCTTCGCCCCGTCATCAAGGCCGTTGCAGCCCAGCTGGGCCTTTCTGGCGCCATCAACGTGCCGACGCCGAAGCCCGAGCTCAAGGCGAACCAGAGCGCCACGTGGTGCGTGGTGCTCGCCAGGAACCCCGAGCGGCTGGCAACCCTCGTCAGAAAGGGCTGGATCCCCCTCGGGCCCGGGGACGGCCTGAAGGAGACGGCCCCCTGGACGGACGACTACATCAATATCATGCTCCCGCTGCGGGACGGCATGCGGGAGCGCTGGGACGGCTTCAACTTCGCGGGCTGGGTGAAATCCCTCTGGCCCTGAGGACAGGGACAGAAGAACAGGCAGCCCGATCCGGCAAGGCGAAAAAAGAAAGCCCCCGTTCTTCCCTCATGGAAGCGGGGGCTTTTTCTTGCGGCTTCTCCGCCCGGAGCTTGTCGAAGGGGCGGTTCGATGCCTCTCCCTTGCCGCTCCTCTCACACGCCGGGGAGCCGGGAGCGGTTGCGCTCGTATTCCTCCATTACCTTCCTCGTGTACCCGGTCTTCGGCTCGCTGTTTCGCTGCATGCTCTGCCGGGCCCGGGTGAACCCGACGTTGTAAGCATAGAGAACGGCGTACTCGTTGTCGTAATAGCGGCTCAGCCACGAGAGGTAATAGACGCCGAAGCGGACGTTTGCATGGGGGCAGCGAAGGACGTTCCGCCTGTACGGGATCCCCACCTCATCGGAGAACTCGCGGGCCACCACGGGTTTGACCTGCATGATCCCGATGGCACCCGCATCGGAGACCACGTCGTGGCGGAAGTTGCTCTCGGCGTCCATGACGGCCAGGACCAACCGATAATCGACCTCGTAGCGCCTCGAGGCATCGTACATGGTCCTCGCCACCTCCTGGAGATCCTCGTCCGGGAAGAGGGCGTTCTTCTCCGCCAGGTGGGCCACGATCAGTTCCACGGCGCGTTCCTCTTCCCAGTTCAATTCAAAACCAAGGCCGCTGAAAGCGGCCTCGTCGGTAAAATTCAGGCTGGTCAGCGAAACAACGCCCACGATCATCCCGAGCAAAGCCAGATATTTAGCTGTTTTCATGTCTTTCGCCTCCTTTCTCCTGTCTCTCCCCCCTTCCGGCTGCTCGTGTCGCGGGGCTTTTTCACAGGAGATTGTGCTGGGAAGTAGCAGCATGAAGAAGGTGCCGGAAGGTCTGATTGAATGAAGTCGGCTGAGACTGCGTGCACCATCTGTAACATCGTTTTCGCAAATGTTACAAATCGATGACACAGAATGCAAGAAAAAAATGCCCTTCCCCACCAATTAATCAATGATATCAATTACATACATAAAAAATAGGGCATTTTTGCCCCCTCGGTGCAGAAAAAGCTTGATTTTCCCGGACTGCCTCCCCGCCGGATTCCCGGTAGCGGGTCCCGCAGGGCCCCTCACCGGGCCTGCCCGGGCGGCGCGCCTCCATTTCCATTCTTGCCAACGTTTGCGCTTTTCGGGTAACGTAAAGCTTCTGCAACGAAACAACGAGTCCATCAGGGAGACATGCCATGAACCGACTGCAACCCGTAAAACCGATCCGCAGGCGGGCCCCCGCCCTTCTGGGGCTCATCCTGCTTGCCCTGCTGTTTCCATGGAGCGCCGACGCCCAGAAAGCGGGCCCCCCGGATCTGAGTATAGCCATCGTCCGGGTGGCCAAGGACAACATCCCGGCCGTGGTCCACATCGAAGTGACCCGGAACCGGGAGGTCCGGCGACCGGTCATGCCCTTCGAGGGCGACCCGTTCTTTCGCTTTTTCCAGGACCCGCAGCAGGCGCCCCGTAGGTACAAACGGGAGATGAGAGGGCTCGGGACGGGGATGATCACCGATGCCCAGGGTCACATTCTGACCAACAACCACGTCGTGGGAGGCGCCTCGAAGGTCCAGGTGCTGCTCGCCGACGGGTCCCGCTACGAGGCCCGCGTCGTGGGGACGGACCCGAAAACCGACCTCGCCGTTGTCAAGATCGACACCGGGAAG
>CAYZKT010000165.1:0-5876 GCA_964478885.1 uncultured Syntrophaceae bacterium
TGACGACGAGGCTGTCCCGGGGGATGTCGAGGCTGACGTTCTTGAGGTTGTGCTGGGATGCACCCTTGATGCGGATGAATTTCATCATGACTCAAATCCCCCTCTTTCCCCCTTTTTCAAAGGGGGATCCAAGGGGGATTTTTCTTCCCTCTTGCCCTGAGCCTTAAGCCCTTAGCCCTGCGCCTGTCTTTTGAGTCAGACCGGACAGACTGTATGGACAGATTCGTCTCGTCAGAGACGAATCTCAATATGTGCCTTCTGACGCCGCTCCACGAGCCACTCGTCGAATTTCTTATCCATCTTCGTGCGGTAGAGCCGATCCTCCACGTCCTCCCGGGTGGCCTTGACGGACAGGCTCCCGCCGCCCCGCCGGTCGAAGGCGCGGATAATGGCAAACCCCTGGGGCGTTTCGATGATGTCGCTCACCTCGCCCGGTTTGATGCGGAAGGCGACCTCGTCGATGCTGGGGTGCATCGTCCCTTTCTCGACGTACCCGATGTCGCCCCCGGCCTGCGCCGGCCCTTGCCGGGTTTCGTGCGCGAGCGCCTCGAAGGGCTCCCCGGCCCGGATGCGCTTCAGGATGATCTCGGCCTTCGCGCGCTGCTCGGCCTTCACCTGGGGCTCGCTGTCCGCGGGGACGGGCACGGAAATCATCTGGAGCCTCACCCGGAGCTTGCCTTCGTACTCGTCGCGGTGCTCCTGGTAGTAGGCGCCGATCTCCTCGTTGGTCACGGATACGCGCTGGCGGATTTCCCGCTGCATGATCCGCGTCTTGATGAGGTCGACGCGGATCGAGTTCCGGTACCTCTCGTAGGACGACCCCTCCCTGGCCAGGGCCTGCTGCAGGTCGTCCATCGATGCGTTTCGCCGTTGGAGGGTCTCCTGGATCGTGTTCGTCACCTCCTCCTCGCGGACCGCGATTCCCAGCCGCCGGGCCTCCTGCTTGAGCAGCAACTCGTCGATCATCTTGCCGATGATGGCCTTTTTTGCCTCCGCGGCGATCCGGTCCCGGTCCTCGGGACGGATGTTCCTGTCGAAGCGCTTGAGGATGCCCTCGACGGTGCTTTCGAGTTCGTACTGGGTGATGACGTCGTCGTTGACGACGGCGACGATGCGGTCGACGATTTCCGCCCGTGCGACGGGCGCCGCGATGAAAAACAGGGT
This sequence comes from uncultured Syntrophaceae bacterium, assembly GCA_964478885.1. Taxonomy (GTDB): domain Bacteria; phylum Desulfobacterota; class Syntrophia; order Syntrophales; family UBA2192; genus UBA2192. The sequence goes on from CAYZKT010000165.1 coordinate 1,165, forward strand.
TGCAACCACAGCCAGGAACCGATACGGCTTGCTCATTCCCATTCGTCCTCATCCCTTGCCGGGAGCCTGCCGGGTCCCTTCCGGCCTGGTCTCCGCGGGCCGCGGCTCTTCGATTTTGACCTGCCTCAGGCGCTCCTCGTCGATGCGGATCTTCGCCTCCGACTTGAGCTGGTCGAGCCACTTGCGGAATTCCTTTTCTTCCTTGACCTTCATGAGGTCCAGCTTGATCTTGTCCTTCACGTCGTCAAACTCGATCCAGTGCCCCTTGTCCCGCTTCAAAACCTTGAAGACGTGGAACCCGTAAGGGCTCTTGACGACCTTGCTGGTCTTGCCCTCGGGCAGCGAGAAAACGACGCGGTCGAAGACCTCGGGCATGACGCCCCGGGTGAACACGCCGAGATCGCCGCCCTTGGCCGCCTCGGGTCCCGTGGAGACTTCCTGGGCGATCTTGCCGAAATCCTCCCCGGTCTGGATGCGCCGGAGCACGGCATCGGCCTTCTCCCTGGTCGCGACGACGATCTGCGAGACATGCACCGATTCCTCGGAGTAGTATTTGCTCCGGTTGGCCTGGTAGGCCTCCTGCGCCTCCTCGTCGGTCACGGCGATCTTCGAGTTCACCTCCTGGTCGATGAGCTTCTCCAGCAGCAGGCGCTTCCGCAGCTCCTCGCTCCAGATCTTGTAGTCCACTTTCTCCCCGCCGAAGACCTGCGCGAAGTTCTCGCCCGGGTAGTCCTTCTTGATCTCTTCGACGCGTTTTTTCAGCTCCTCGTCCGTCACCTTGAGCCGCAGCTTTTCGGCCTGGATGAGCATCACCTTCTCCTCGATCAGCTCGTCGAGGGCTTCGCGCTTGAGGGACTCGAGGCTGCTCTCCTGCAGGGTGGCCGGCGTGCCCGCCAGGTTGAGGGCGTTTCTGAGCTTGACGGTGAAGTCCTTGACCTTGATTTCGGCCCCGTTCACCGTGGCGATGGCGTCCTCCGAGGGCGTCTTGAACGACGAGCACCCGCTGCCCGCGGCGAGGCACAGGGCCGCCAGCCCCGCCAGGGCCCAACCCGCCGCTTTGCGCCGACCGAGTCCGTGCGACTCCCCTTCGCGCTCCTCCATCTCGTTTTCCCCCTGCTATATAAGAACGTCTGTTCCGTCGGTCTGTCCAGTCGAAATCCCCCCATGCCCCCCTTTGTGAAAGGGGGGATCTCATGTTCTCATCCCCCTTTGGAAAAGGGGGAAAGAGGGGGATTTTCTCGCCTTGTTGCCGCCTTATGCTCGCTTCTTGTTCCTTCCTGCTCTTCCACGGGTCACTGCTCGGCCAGTTCCCCGAGCAGCCCCTTGGCCGCCTCGATGACCCGCTCCTCGGGCAGGTCGGGCATGGGCACGTAGAGCCGGTGGTCGGGCGTGAAACGCATGCCCTTCCACTTCTTACGGGCCAGCGCGATGAGCCTCAGCGGGTCGATGGGGCTCGAGCGGTGAATCGCGAGGATCATGTGGTGCCCGTCGTACTCCATCTTCTCGGCCATCAGGCCCTTCATGAGGTTGCGCAGGCTGATGATCTCGACCAGGTTGCGCACCTCCCGCGGCAGCGGCCCGTAGCAGTCCAGCATCTCGTCGCGCATCTCCGCCAGTTCCTCGTCCGAGGCCGCCATGGAGAGCTTCTTGTACGTCACGAGCCGGCGGTGCGTGTCGGGCACATAGCTGTCGGGCACGAAGGCCGCCAGCCCCAGGTGGATCTCCGGCTTGATCTCCGCCGCGGGCATCCTGTCGCCCCGCAGCTCCCGGACGGCGCGCTCCATGAGCTGCGTGTACATCTCGTAGCCCACGGCCGAGATGTGCCCCGACTGGGCCATGCCCATGAGATTGCCGGCCCCCCGGATCTCCAGGTCCTGCGAGGCGATCCGGAACCCCGAGCCGGGCTCGGTGAACTCCTTGATCACCGAGAGCCGCTTCTGCGCGTCCGGCGACAGCATCGCCCCGGGCGGGATCAGCAGGTAGGCCCGGGCCTCTTCCTTCGAGCGTCCCACCCGTCCCCGGATCTGGTAGAGCTGCGCCAGCCCGAAGCGGTCCGCGCGGTCGACGACGATCGTGTTGGCCGCGGGGATGTCAATGCCCGATCCAATGATCGTCGTACATAGCAGGACATCATACTTTTTGCGAAGGAATTTTACCATGACATCTTCCAGCTCCCGGGAGGGCATCTGCCCGTGGGCGACGCCGATCTTCGCCTCGGGGACGACCTGCCGGATGCGCCGGGCCATGTGGTGGATCGAGTGCACCCGGTCGTGGATGAAGAACACCTGGCCCCCGCGGTCCATCTCGTCGAGGATGGCCTTGCGGATCACCTCGTCGTCGAACTCGAGCACCCAGGTCTTGATGGAGAGCCTGCCCTCGGGGGGCGTGTGGATGATGGAGAGGTCCCGGATCCCCACGAGCGAGAGCTGGAGCGTGCGCGGGATGGGGGTGGCCGTCAGCGTGAGCACGTCCACGAGTGTCCGCAGCTTCTTGAGCTTCTCCTTGTGGTTAACGCCGAAGCGCTGCTCCTCGTCGATCACGACGAGCCCCAGGTCCTTGAAGACGACGTCCTTCTGCAGCAGGCGGTGGGTGCCCACGATGATGTCGACCGTGCCCTTCGCGATCTTCTCGATCACCTGCTTCTGCTGCTCCCGCGTCTTGAAGCGGTTGAGGGTCTCGATCCGGACGGGGTACTTCGCCAACCGCGCCCGGAAGGTCTGGTAGTGCTGCTCGGCCAGGATCGTCGTGGGGACGAGCACCGCCGTCTGCTTGCCGTCCATGGCGGCCCGGAAGGCGGCCCGAATGGCCACCTCGGTTTTCCCGAAGCCCGCGTCGCCGCAGATGAGCCGGTCCATGGGCTTCTCGCCGTCCATGTCGAGGTTGACGTCCTCGATGGCCCGGGCCTGGTCCGGGGTCTCTTCGTACTCGAAAGATGAGGCGAACTCCTCGTAGTAGCGGTCGACGGTGGAGAACGCGTGCCCCTTCATCGTGTCGCGTGCGGCGTAGAGGGCCACCAGGTCCTCGGCGATCTCCTCGACGGCCTTCTTGACGCGGCGCTTGGCCGTCTCCCAGGCCGTGCCCCCCAGCTTGTCGACGCGGGGCTCGTGTCCGTCGGGGCCGATGTAGCGCTGAATCTGGTCGAGGCGGTGGACGGGGATGTAGAGCCGGTCGCCCGCCTGGTATTCCATGAGCAGGAAGTCGTTCTCGATCGCTCCCACGGAGAGCCGCTTGAGGCCCCGGTAGACGCCGATGCCGTGGTCGGTGTGGACGACGAAGTCGCCCTCGTTGAGCTCGCCGAAGGACTGCAGGAAGTAGCCCTCGCGGGACCGGGCGGGCCGGCGCCTGCGAGCCTTCTTCCCGAAGATCTCCTCCTCGCCCACGACGACGAGCCGCAGGTCCGGCAGGGCGAAGCCCCCGGCGATTTTCCCCTCGCAGAGGACGAGGCGCCCCCGCGCGCCCCCGGGCGCGCAGAGCTCCCCGAGGAAGGGCTTTTCCGAGAGCGCCATGGGCAGCGCGTAGTCCTCCAGGAGGTGGCTCATCCGCAGCTTCTCCTCCTCGCCGGCGCAGAGGTAAAAGACGAGGAAGCCCTCTCGCGTCCAGTCCCGGATCCTCTCGGCCACGGGCGCCAGCAGGCTCTCTTCGCGCTGGATGAGAGCGGGCTCCTTCGGCCGCAGCCCCAGGTCGGTCTCCACGCGGACGCGGATCGCCCCGCCGTCGTCCCCCGCGCCGACCTCGATGTCTTCCAGCACGATCTGCGGGCTGTGCCCGGCGGCGCGCAGGTCGTCGCCCCCGGCCAGAAACAGGAAGCCTTCCTCGAGGTGGAACCTCTCCTCGTCCTTTGCCCGGAGGAAGAGGCGGCTGATGTCGTTGCGCGCCTTCTCGTCGGCCCGCGCCGCGGCCAGGGGGTCGTCCACGACGACGAGGCCGTCGGCGGGGAAATAGTCCGTGAGGGACTCGAGGCCCCCCGCCCCCGTTTCGTCCATGTAGAAGAGGGGGAAGAACTGCGGGTTGAGGGACGAGGCCAGGCCGTTTCCGATCATCTCGGCCAGGCGGTCCTTCGCCCGGGCGGGAAGGCCCAGCTCTCCCGCCCGGATCCGGAGGTTGCGCAGGGCCTTTCTTCGATTCTCCTCCGAGAGGATGAGCTCGCGGGCCGGCGTGAGGGTGAACTCGGCGAGTTCCTTGCGCGAGCGCTGGGAGGCGACGTCCATCTCGCGGATCGACTCGATCTCGTCGCCCGCCAGCAGAAGCCGGTAGGGGCCCGGCGCCGTGGGCGGGTAGAGGTCGATCACGTTGCCCCGGACGCTGAAATCGCCCCCCTCCTCGACGAGCGGCACCCGGCGGTACCCGCCCTCGGTGAGCTTCGAGGCGAAGAGGTCCCGGTCGAGGGTGTCCCCGATGGACACAACGGATATGAAACCCGCAACGACGTCCCTCGGCACGACTCTCTGCAGAAGCGACGCACGGGGGATGACGACGAGGGAGGGCGTCTTTTCGATCAGCGCAGAGAGGACGCGGATGCGCTCCCGCTCCACGTCCCTCTGCGGCGAGAGGGTGTCGGGGAGCATGAGGTCCCAGGGGGGCATGAGCAGGACGGCGTCGCCGCCCGCAAAGAAGGCGGCATCCTGTGCGAGCGAGCGCGCCTCGTCGAGGCCGGCGCACAGCACGACCGTCGTCCGCCGGGTCAGCGCGTGCAGGGCGGCCAGGAAGAGGGC
>CAYZKT010000166.1:0-3409 GCA_964478885.1 uncultured Syntrophaceae bacterium
GTTCATCATGGCCCAGGACCAGCTGGGAATCCGGAAAGCAAACCGCTGAGGCGGTTCCCATAGGGAGCTGCCGGCGGCCCGGCCGCCGGCAGCGTCAACCCATCGCCGAGTGAGGAGGCATCAACGATGAAACAGTACTTCGAGAAGATGAAAGAGCTGGGCAAGGCGCTCCGGCAGTCTCAGATAGACGGGATGAAGGAGAACGTGGAGAGGGCCGCCGAGATCATGAAGGAGATCGACGGCGAGATCGAGCGCATCAAGACGAGCGTGGGCGTTCCCACCGAGGAGATCCACAAGCGCGGCGAGATGACGGTCTGGGAGCGGATCGACTACATCGTCGACCCCGGCATGTTCTTCCCCCTGCACTCCATCTACGACCCCGACAGCGAAGAGAGCGGCCAGACCAACGTGGTCGACGGCCTGGCGCGGATCAGCGGCAAGTGGTGCGTGCTGATCGGCTTCAACAACAAGTGGATCGCCGGCGCCTGGATTGCCGGGCAGGCCGACAACAACCTGCGGGTGACGGACCTGGCCAAACGGCTCCACGTGCCGCTCGTGTGGCTCGTGAACTGCTCCGGCGTGAAGCTCCCCGAGCAGGAGAAGGTCTACGCCAACCGCCGCGGGCAGGGCACCTGCTTCTTCCGCCACGCCGAGCTCGAGCAGGAAGGCGTTCCCATCATCGCCGGCATCTACGGCACCAACCCCGCCGGCGGCGGCTACCAGGGCATCAGCCCCACCATTCTGCTCGCCCACCAGAAGGCCAACATCGCCGTGGGCGGCGGCGGCATCGTCAGCGGCATGAGCCCCAAGGGCTACTTCGACCAGGAAGGGGCCGAGGCCCTCATCGAGGCCACCCGCCACTTCAAGGCCGTCCCCCCGGGCAGCACGCGGATCCACTACAACGAGACGGGCTTTTTCAAGGCCGTCTACGAGAAGGAGACCCAGGTCCTGGACGCCATCAAGGAGTGGATGACGTTCCTGCCGGCCTACAACCCGAAGTTCTTCCGCGTGGCCGAGCCGGCCGAGCCGAAGCTCTCGCCCGCCGAGCTGCCGAACCTCATCCCCATCAACACCAAGCGGGTCTACTCCTTCGAGGAAGTGCTCGCGCGGCTCACGGACAACTCGGAGCACATGGAGTTCCGGCCCAAGTACGGCCCCGAGATCTACTGCGGCGTCGTGAAGATCGACGGCTTTCCCATGGGCGTCATCGGCAACCGCATGGGCCTCATCCCCAACTACCCCGAGTACACCAACGAGTACCACGCCGTGGGCGGCAAGCTCTACCGCCAGGGCCTCATCAAGATGAACGAGTTCGTGACCCTCTGCGGGCGCGACCGCCTGCCGATCATCTGGATCCAGGACACCTCGGGCATCGACGTGGGCGACATCGCCGAGAAGGCGGAGCTGCTGGGCCTGGGGCAGTCGCTCATCTACTCCATCGAGCAGACGGAGATCCCCATGATGCTCATCGTGCTGCGCAAGGGAACGGCGGCGGCCCACTACGTCATGGGCGGCCCCACGGCCAACAACAACAACGCCTTCACCCTCGGCACCCCCGCCACGGAGATCAACGTCATGCACGGCGAGACGGCGGCGGCGGCGAGCTACGCGCGCCGGCTGGTGAAGGACAAGGATTCCGGCAAGCCGCTCGACGGCACCATCGGGAAGATGAACGCGATGGTGAAGCACTACGAGGAGTCCTCGCGGCCCTACTTCTGCGCGAAGAAGGGCTTCGTCGACGAGGTCGTGCGCTTCGAGGACATGCGCAAGTACCTGGTGGCCTTCGCAAACTGCGTCTGGCAGAACCCGACGTCCATCTGCCCGCAGCACCACATGATGCTGCCCCGGATGATCGAGTCCCAGGTGGTCACGGGTCTCGAGCGGCCCGCGGTGACGGCGGAACCGAAATCGGCCGCCAAGTAGCGGGATGAACCATGCGGTCCCCCTGCCCGGATCGGGCAGGGGGACCGGCATGAAAGGGTCCCGGCGGCGGGTCGCGGACCCGAAGACGGCAATCCGGTCTCGATACCGGGAGATTCCTGAATGGAGAGGTGAAATGTAAGCAGACATTTCTTAGGTGAAGGGAGGAGCACTTTTATGTTTGGTTTGAGTCCTGCTGAAATGAGTATCGTTATCCTGGTCATCGCGATGGTCCTCTACATCTCGGAGGTCATCCCGCTGGCCGCCACCGCGGTTTTATCCTGTATTTTGCTGATCATCTTCAAGGTCGTCCCGGCCTCGACCGTCTGGAACGGACTGTCCAGCGATGTCAACCTGCTCATTGCGGGCATGATCGTTGTCGGCGCGGGGATCTTCGAGTCGGGGCTGGCCATGCGGATCGGGCAGAAGATCCTCGATGTGGGCCGCGGCAACGCGACGATCCTGGCCCTGACGCTGTTCCTGGTCACGATGGTCCTGTCTGCCTTCCTGAGCAACAGCGCCACCACGGCGACCATGCTGCCCGTGGCGCTGGCCCTCGTGGCCGCCTCCAAGGGAAAGCTGCACGACAAGACCCTCCTGATGCCCATGGCCGCCGCGGCGGTGACGGGAGGCATCCTGACCCTGGCCGGCTCGACGCCGCAGGTCATCGTGTCGGGTGTCCTGGAGAAGGGCGGCTATCGCGCGCTGACCTTTTTCGAGGTCGGCAAGATGGGCCTCATCCTCTGCGGTGCCCTGCTGCTCTACAACTTCACGTTGGGGAAACTTCTTGCCCGGAAGTTCTGGGGAGTGAACCCGGACCGCTGATGAAGGAACTGCTGGCAAAGAAGAATGACGGTGCGCAGGCGCAGATGAGCAACGGGAACACCAGCAAGATGATCCGCGTGTCCCTCGTCCTGGCGCTCTGCATCGGCCTGTTCATCTGGGGCAAGTGGCCCCTGGGCACCGTGGCGATGATCGGGGCGTTCCTGACGGTCGTCACCGGGTGCATCACGGAAAAGCGGACCTACGAGCTGATGGACTGGCGGACGGTCATCCTTCTCGGCGCATCCATCGGGTTCGCCGCGGGGTTCGACAAGAGCGGCGGCGGAAAGCTGCTGGCCAACCTGGTGCTGGGGTACCTGGGCGATGCGGCCACCCCGTTCACCATCTTCGCGTCCATCACCTTCGTGGCCATGATCCTGACCCAGTTCATGTCCAACACGTCCTGCACGGCCATGTTCGCCCCCATCATGCTCGCCCTGGCCCAGGGCGTGGGGGCCAATCCTGTCGTCATGCTGATCGGCCTGGCCATGTGCACCAACGCCTCGCTGTCGACACCGGTCGCCACGCCCCCCATGACGATCGTCCTGGGCGGCGGCTACTCGTTTTTCGAATAAATAATGTGTTGCGTCCCAAAAACCTTTAAATGGGGGTGGGGGTGTTTTTTTTTGTTCCCAGGGTTGGGGGGGGTTTTTGTTATTTTTTTATA
>CAYZKT010000166.1:3419-5849 GCA_964478885.1 uncultured Syntrophaceae bacterium
GACCATCGTTTTGGGAGGCGGCTACACGTTTTTCGACTACATCAAGTGGTGCGGTCCCATCAACCTGATCATGTGGGTGCTGGTGTTGATTTTCGTTCCCATGCTTTGGGGTGGATTGACGTAAGATATGATATAAATTGACAAGACAATGATTCGATCAGACGGCGGGGGCGGGGCGCGATCGCCCCGCCCCCCGGTCCTTGACAATAACGGATCCCGGCGGTGCGGGGGCTGCGGGAGGCTGCGCAAACGCTTCGCGCAGCAGCTGAACGGCCGGGCGATTTCAAACGGGAAGCAACGGCCTGACTCGAGAAGGGAGAACGACTGTGTTGACATTTGGCTTGACCGTAGCGGCGATCGGGATGGGCGTTGTATTCACGGCCCTCGTTTTTCTGGTGGGCGTCATCAAGGTATTGGGCTATGCGGCGGCGATCATCGATCGGGCGGGCGCCTCGAAGGCGGCCCCGGTTCCCAAGGCGGCGGCGCGCAGGGCCGCGGCAGCCGCCGCACCGGCCGCGCCGAAGGCCGAGGCGGCCGCGGCCGCACCGGCGAAGGCGCAGCAGGAGGACGACGGGGAGGTGCAGGCCGTCATCGCCGCCTCGGTGGCGGCGTACACGCGCAAATCGTAGAGAAGCAGGCCCTCGACCGGCGCGGGACATCGGGCTGGAAGCCACAGCGACGGCGGCGCCGGTGCGTCGAGGGGCAAGACAACACGATCATAAAGGAGACAGCAGTCATGAAGAAATTCCGCGTTCATGTGAACGGAAAAGCGTATGAGGTCGAGATCGAAGAGTTGACCGGGACGGCCGCCCCCGCGGCTCCCGCCCCGGCGGCCCCCAAGGCACCCCCGGCCCCGGCGGCCCCGGCGCAGTCCGCCGCAACGGGCGACGAGGTCATCACGGCGCCCATGCCGGGCAAGATTGTCTCCGTCGAGGTGAAAAAGGGCCAGGCGGTCAAGGAGGGCGACCTGATCCTCGTGCTCGAGGCCATGAAGATGGAGAACGAGATCTTCTGCAATCGGGCCGGGACCGTGAAGGAGCTCCGCGTGAGCGCCAACGCCACCGTCAACACCGAGGATGTCCTGGCGGTCATCGGCTGAGAGCCGACTCGGTTTTTTGCAGGAAAGGAAAGTCCGATGGAAATCAACTTCATGCAGGCCGTGCAGTCGCTGATCGTGAGCACGGGATTCCTGACCATAACGATTCAGCAGGGGATCATGCTGGTGGTCACCTTCATCCTGCTGTACCTGGCGATCGTCAAGGGGTTCGAGCCCTTGCTGCTTCTGCCCATCGCCTTCGGGATGCTGCTGGCCAACCTGCCCAGCACGGGGCTGATGACGGGCCCGACGGTGGAGCTCGACGCGGTGACGGGCAAGGAGAAGACGGTGGTGGGGGGCCTGTTGTGGTATCTCTACCAGGGGGTGAAGCTCGGGATCTACCCGCCGCTGATCTTCCTGGGGGTGGGCGCCATGACCGATTTCGGTCCCCTGATCGCGAACCCCAAGACCCTGCTGCTGGGGGCGGCGGCGCAGCTCGGGATCTTCTCGACCTTCATCGGGGCGCTCTACCTGGGGTTCAACCCGCAGGAGTGCGGCTCGATCGGCATCATCGGGGGAGCCGACGGCCCGACGGCGATCTTCGTGACCTCGAAGCTGGCCCCGCACCTGCTGGGTCCCATCGCCGTGGCGGCCTACTCGTACATGGCGCTGGTGCCCATCATCCAGCCGCCCATCATGAAGCTGCTGACGACGAAGAAGATGCGCCGGGTGGTCATGGAGCAGCTCCGGCCGGTCTCGAAGACCGAGCGGATCATCTTCCCCATCGCCGTGACCATCGTCTGCGTGCTGATGCTGCCGGATGCGGCGCCGCTGGTGGGGATGCTGATGCTGGGCAACCTGTTCCGGGAGTCGGGGGTCGTGGGGCGCCTCAACGACACGGCCCAGAACGCCTTGATCAACATCGTGACGATCTTCCTGGGGGTCACGGTGGGGGCCACGGCGAGCGCCGAGAACTTCCTGACCTTCCAGACGATCTCCATCGTCGTGCTGGGTCTTCTGGCCTTCTGCGTGGGCACGGCGGGCGGGACGATCTTCGGGGTGATCATGTACTACCTCACGGGCGGGAAGGTGAACCCCCTGATCGGCTCTGCCGGGGTGTCGGCGGTTCCGATGGCGGCGCGGGTCTCGCAGGTGGTGGGACAGCGGGAGAACCCGAAGAACTTCCTGCTCATGCACGCCATGGGCCCCAACGTGGCGGGGGTGATCGGCTCGGCCGTTGCGGCAGGCGTCCTGCTGTCGCTGTTCAAGGGATAACGCGAGACGGCCGGCACGGCCGTCGAGAGAAAGTGAGGAAGACGCGATGCAGAAAAGAACCATCCCCTGGGACCTTCCGGCGCTCAAGCCGGGTCTCTCGAGGACGCTGCAGAAGACGG
>CAYZKT010000167.1:0-5811 GCA_964478885.1 uncultured Syntrophaceae bacterium
TCCTTGACGGCCTCGACCTTCCGGACGAACCGGGCGAGCTGCCGGACGAACCGGCCCGACTGCAGCTCGCCGATCACGACGACGGTGCTTCTCCCGTCGCCGTCTTCGACCTCGCTCCAGACCCCGCGATAGTGCGATTCGAACAGGGACTTCCCGACACCGCGCCGGCCGCCGATCCTGCCGCGGTGGACGAGGAACACGCGCCCTCCGTCATCGCGGGCAAAGGCCCCGCCGATCTTGCGGTCCAGGCCTTTCATCGGGATATTGATCTCGATCGTGCTGGAAACGGAGCCCCCGGCTGCAGGCATGCCGACGCCGAAGGCATTCAGGTAGCGCTCGCCGGCGACGGCCCCGGTGTGATACCACAGCCCCGGCCCCTCGGCCCAGAAGACCCGGGCGCGGAAGCTTTCCCCGGGGTGACCGATCTTGACGGCGATCCGTCCGGTCACGCAGGGCCGCAGCGCTCGCATGAACTGACGCTGGCACCGCCGGACGGCGGATTCATCTTCCAGGACCGTGAGCACCCGGCAGCCCCCTGATCGCGCCCGAGGACGATCGCGGCTCCACGGCCTCGAGGCCCATGTCGGAGGCGATCTGCCCGTAGATGTTGTGCCATTTCCGGAACTGTCCCTCCAGGTCGCCCAGGGCCTTCGTCATTGGGACCACCTCCGGCTTTTCCTTCTTGAGGTTGCGGTCGATCTCCCCCATGCGGTCGGAGAGCGCGAGTTGGATCGGCATGATGTCCTGCAGCGATTTCTCCCACCACGACCGCTGCCCGTTGTTCAGCCCCTGGGCGAATTGCTCGTGCCTCTCCGAAAGCAGCGTGACCCCCCGCTGAAGGTCCTCGAGCTGTCCGGCCACCTCTTTCCAGTTGACCGATCCGGCCGTTACCATTTTCCGGATGTCCCGGGAGTGCTGGGCGAGCGTCGACGAAAGGCCGAAACAGCCCGTCAACTGCTCCTGCTGCCGGTCATCCCCCTGGAGCCAGGCGTTGCGCTGAATCGATCGCTCATCCTGCTGCGGCTGCTCCTGCCCCTGCCCCCCCCTCGAGCTGTAACCCTGGGGGCCTATGGGCTTCATGGACCTGTCCCGGCTCGAGGATCCCACCTGGGCATGGACTGCCGTCGCGGACATCCATCCCGACAGAACGAACAGCACGGCAAAAATCGTCGCAGCCGCTTTTCTCATAAATCCCTCGAGCCTCCCGTCGCGTTGTGCCCCGTTCCCCCTTCCCGGACTGCCGGCGGCGCCGGGGCCTCCGCCACCCGCCGTACGCCACGATCGGGCTGCACCTTTCGGAATGCATCCTCGAGAAGCGTCCGGGCTTCACGGAATCGGGCTCCGCTGCTGCGCGAGCCCAGCACGACCACCATGACGCGCGTGCCGTTTCGCCTTGCCGTCACGACAAGGTGGTACCCCGAGCCGGCGACGTGCCCCGTTTTCAGCCCGTCCACGTACCGCGTCGTCTCGAGCAGGTGGTTCGTGTTGTTGCGCATCCTCCTGCCGTACTCGAACACGGGGAGGGAGTGCATCTGAAGCGACTGCGGGAACCGGTTGATGTAGGCGCAGGAGAGTCTGAGGATGTCCCGGGCCGTCGACACCTGGCCCTCCTCGCGCAGCCCGCTGGGGTTCTCGAAGTGGCTCGACGCCATGCCCAGCTCCAGGGCCTTCACGTTCATCCGCCGGACGAACTCGTCCACGTCCCCGGCGACATACTCGGCCGCCGCCACCGACGCGTCGTTTGCCGACATGACGGCCATGCCCTTCATCAGCTCTCCCAGCGCGATCTGCGTCCCGGGGCGAATCCGCATGCGCGACCCGTTCACCTGGGTGACGCTCGGGCCTACGTGAACGACATCCGAGGTTTGGACCCGGCCCTCTCCGAGGGCTTCGTAAATCAGGTAGAGGCTCAGGATCTTCGTCAGGGACGCGGGCGCGATGGGCGAATCGGGGTTTTTCGCAACCAGGATCTCCCCCGTCGCCATGTTCATGACCATGGCGGACCTTGCCGTGATCGCGGCTTTGGCCTTCGGTTTGGGTTTCGTCTTTCGGGAAGCGGCAGACAGGTCATCGGGCTGGAGAGCGTGGATCACCAGGAGGGCCGCCAGCAGCAGAAGACTTCGCTTGAGATGCACCATTCGTTCGAGCGTTTCTCTCCCATCGGTTTTCGGTTGGCCTTCAGTGCCCCGGGACCGAAGCCCGACGCCGGACTCACGGGAACGATAATGGAAAAGGAAACGTCCCGTCAAGCACTTTATCGGCTTGCAGGCGGCGGGGCCGGCGCGCCTACCGAAGGAAGCCGATAACGACCGGTTCATTTCGCTCGGGAAGTTCGGGGACGGCCTTCGGGTACCCCACGATCACGGGCGCCACGATTTGCAGATCTGCGGCGAGCCCCAGCTCACCCCGCAGGGCGGGATCGCGGAGGTTGGCCCCCAGCGCCACCCAGCAGGTCCCGAGGCCCCTCGCCACAGCCGAAAACATCAGGTACGACGCCGCCAGCGCACAGTCCACCTGCAGGCTGCCCACCTCGCGAGGCCCGGAGATGTAGATCACGCAGGGTGCGTCGTAGAAGACATTGAACGCGGGGTTGCGCAGAAGATCCTCGTAGCGCCGGATCGGGGAGGCCGGATCGGCTTCGAGATCGGCGAGCAGGTTCTTCTTGCTTTCATCGGAGAGGCGCCGGATCGTCGATCGGTTCGTCACGACGGAAAACCGCCAGGGCTGCCGGTTCATGGCGCTGGGCGCGAGGCAGGTCTCCCGGAGGATGTCCCGAATGAGCCCCTCGGTCACCTCCCGGTCCGTAAACTCGCGGATGGATCTCCGCTTGCGAAGCAGGTTCTGGAAGTCATGCATCCGGCGGGCTCCCTTTTTCCTTCGACCCGTTGAGCTGCCTCAGGGCGAGCACCAGGGCCTGTGTGCCCGATTTGCCGTGACCGTGGGCCCTCACGGCCACGTAAAGCTGGTGCACGAGGGCCAGCCCCGGCAGCGCCAGACCCATCCCCTCGGCCTCCCGCAGGGCGATCCCCATGTCCTTGATGAAGTGCTCGACGTAGAAGCCGGGGCGGTAGTCTCCCTGGACGATGCGCGGGCCCAACGTGTTGATGCTCCAGGAACCGGCGGCCCCCTTGCCGATGATGTCGATGACGGCCTGCCCGCCGAGACCGGCCTTCTCCGCGTAGAGAAGGGATTCGCAGACCCCGATGATGGTCCCGGCGATCAGGATCTGGTTGCACATCTTCGTGTGCTGGCCCGCCCCCGGCCCGCCCATCCAGGCGACGGTCTTCCCCATGTGCTGCAGCAGGGGCAGGACCTCGTCGTAGATCTTCCGGTCGCCGCCCACCATGACGGCGAGGGTGGCGTTTCGCGCCCCCACGTCGCCGCCCGACACCGGGGCGTCGAGACAGAAAACCCCCTTTTTTGCGGCCGCCTTCGCGATCCGCCTCGCCAGCGCCGGTTCGCTGGTCGTCATGTCCACGCAGATGCGGCAGGGCTTATCGACGGAGAGGATCCCCTGCGGTCCCAGGTAGGTTTGCTCCACGTCGGCAGGCAGGCCCACCATCGTGAAGACGACCTCCGACTCGGCCGCCACGGCGGCGGGCGAGTCGCACCATCTGCCCCCCCGGTCGGTGAGCGTCTTCGCCTTGTCGCGGGTCCTGTTGAACAGGGCCAGTTCGTGACCCGCGAACTGCAGGTGACCCACCATCGCCGCGCCCATGATCCCCGTCCCGATCCAGCCGATCTTCATCATAACATCCCCCGTGACCTGGATTTCCATGCCGGCACCGGGCCCGCCGCAGCCTTCGGGAGGGCCCGCCGTTCTCTCTTCTAACCTCTCGGAAGATTTCCCGTTTCACTTTAAGGAAAGGTGGGGGCGCCTGTCAAGTTCGTCCTTCCCATGCGACCCGTTTTATAGTAAGCATGGGGCCGTTGAACCCTTGCCGGCACCATGCTTCGAAGGAGGGACCCCATGCTTCGTCCGGTCGCGGCCGCCGTCGTGTTCGCCATCGCGTTTCTCGTCTTCCCCGCCGGCGGCGCCGGTCCGGCCCTGGCCGAGGACACCGTATTCCGCTGCGGGGCCGAGACGGTTTCCATCGGGGATTCCCGGTACACCGTGCAGAAGGTCTGCGGGAAGCCGTCGAGAAACGAATCGGCCGCAAAGGACGGCAAGAACAAGAAGAAGCAGTCCAAGGGCGCCACAGCGGGTTCCTCCTCGGGCAAGGTGCAGAAGTGGACCTACGACCGGGGCTACGGGGATTACGTCTACGTCCTGACCTTCGCCAACGACAAGCTGAAGAAGATCGAGAAATCCGGCCGGGGACGGTAACCGATAAGAAGAAGTTAAGAAGTTAAGAAGTTGAGAAGATGGGAAGCTTGGAGAGGCTGGAGGTCCATTGTTTGCTCTCCGATGCGCCGAACTTCACAACTTCACAGCTTCACAACTTCCTATCTGACATCTCCGGGGTCCGAGCCTCATGTTGCAAACGATAGACTGGGTCATCATCGGGCTGTACTTCCTGCTGAGCGCCGCGATCGGTTTCCACTATGCCCGCAGGGCAGGCTCGAGCGTGCAGGAGTTCTTCCTTTCGGGGCGGAACCTGCCCTGGTGGCTCGCCGGCACGTCCATGGTCGCCACGACCTTTGCGGCGGACACGCCGCTGGCGGTGACGGAACTGGTCGCGCGAAACGGCATCGCCGGCAACTGGCTCTGGTGGAACTTCGTCTTCGGCGGCATGCTCACCGTGTTTTTCTTCGCCCGTCTCTGGCGCCGCGCGGGCATCCTCACCGACGTCGAGTTCGTGGAGCTTCGCTACTCGGGGCGGCCCGCAGCCTTCCTGAGGGGCTTCCGCGCCCTGTACCTGGGACTCTTCATCAACACGGTCATCATCGGCTGGGTGAACCTGGCCCTGGCCTCCGTTCTCGAGGGGATGTTCGGCATCCCCCGGGGCGACGTCATGGTGTACGTGGCCCTGGCCCTGGGGCTCACGGCGCTCTACTCGGCCCTCTCGGGCCTCTGGGGCGTAGCCGTCACCGATGCCTTCCAGTTCGTGCTGGCCATGACCGGAACGATCGTCCTGGCCGTCGTGGTGCTCGACCTCCCCCAGATCGGGGGACTGGCGGGACTCGTGGAGAAGGTGCCGCCCTGGTCGCTCGCGCTCGTCCCCGCGATCTCCGGCGGAGCCGCGGGCGACGCGGCGGGCCCCCTGACGCTCGGCGCCGCGGCCTTCTTCGCCTTCGTCGCGATCCAGTGGTGGGCCTGCTGGTACCCGGGCTCGGAGCCCGGCGGGGGCGGCTACGTGGCCCAGCGCATGATGTCGGCGAAGGACGAGCGGCACGCCCGGGCCGCAACCCTGTGGTTCACGATCGCCCACTACTGTGTCAGGCCCTGGCCCTGGATCCTCGTGGGGCTTGCGACCCTGGTCCTCTACCCCGACCTCGGGCCGGCGGACAAGCGGCTGGGATACGTCTATGCCATGCGGGACCACCTCCCGGCCGGAATCAAGGGCATGCTCGTGGCCGCGTTCTTCGCCGCCTACATGTCCACGATCGCGACCCAGCTCAACTGGGGCGCCTCCTATATCGTCAACGATTTCTACCGCCGCTTCGTCCGCCCCGACGCCGGGGAGAGGCACCTCGTCGCCGTCTCGCGGGGCGCCACGCTGGCCGTGATGGTCTTCTCGCTGGCCGTCACGTCCGTGATGGACACGATCTCCGGGGCATGGGCCTTCATCATCGAGGCCGGCGCCGGGCTGGGGCTCGTCCTGATCCTGCGGTGGTTCTGGTGGCGGATCAACGCCTGGAGCGAGATCG
>CAYZKT010000168.1:0-2442 GCA_964478885.1 uncultured Syntrophaceae bacterium
TCACTTCTCGATGACGATCCCCTTCTGCACGATGGGGACGTGCCCGAGCAGGGAGTCGTTGACGGGACAGCGGCTTTTCACGAACTCGACGAATTCCCGGACTTTTTCCTCGTCAGCGTCCGTCCGGATGCAAACGGTGTAGCGGATCTCGTGAAGCCCCGCCCTCACCCCGTCCTTGCCCATGAGAAACCCGTCCGGATCGAGGTCGCCCTCCAGTTCGACACGGAAATCCTGGACTTGGATTTTCCGGGCCCTGGCGAAGAGACGCGCCACGATGCACTGGCAGGCCCCCAGGCAGCACAGCAGCATCTCGACGGGGTTCATCCCCGTGTCGGTCCCCCGCAGCGTCTCGGGCTCGTCCATGAGGACCGTGAACTTGCCCGCGCGGTTCTCCACGGAAAGACCTTCCTTGAGGATCGATTCGGATCGGAACGTGACGATCGGCATGGCCCCCTCCTGCGTCATAGTGCGACGATGGAACTCGTCTACAGCAAAATGAGCGGGGAGGCAACCCCGGTCCCATTTTTTCGCTTTACGGATCGATCCAATAGGACTATGATTTAATTCCGAAGCGGCCGACGGAGGGGAAGGCCGTCATCGGGGATTTCGCAATGATACAATTCTTATCAAACAGTTGACCGGGGGAGGTTCATCGCTCCGCGGTCTCTGTCTTCGTGGTGTACCCCTGCGCAACTGCCGCCTGCGAGGGTGGCGCCGCGTGCCTCTTTTTATTTCCCCTCCTGCGGAACAGCTCGATTCGACGGTATAAAATCCCTCTCTTCCCATCAAGATCCCATATTTGAAAAGGGGTGGGCCGGGGAGGATTTTTAACGCTCTGTTTTTCATTCGATACCCCGAATGACTGACGGGCTCAGACGGGTATCTTGTCTATGAAAGATCGACTCGCTGAAATCCTGGGACTCACCTCGAACCCCGCAGCGCCGAAGCGCGAAACGGGAAACGGCTGGTCCCTGCGCGACCCGTCGCCGGAGAGCATCGCCGAGATCCAGATCAACCCCCCGACCTTCGGGCTCGAGGCGGACGCCCGCATCGAACAGGCCGACGGCATGATTTCCGATGAGGCCGTCGCCGGGTTCAGGCGGGGAAACGCCTATTTCGCCGTGAAGAACTACGGGCGCGCCGTCAGCGACTACACGAGGGCCCTGGATCATGCCCCGCGGTGCCCGGAGATCTACTTCAACCGGGCCGTCGCCCAGGAGAAGACGGGCCGGTTTTCGAAGGCCCTCCAGGACTACTCCAGCGCCGTCACCGTCGACCCGCAGTACGTGAGGGCCTACTGCAACCGGGCGTCCCTGTGCTGGTCGCAGGGGGAGAGGGACCAGGCCCTGGAGGACATGAAGAAGGCGGCACGGCTGGGGCTTCGGGAGATGCAGTCGTACCTGAAGTCGAAGGGCATCGACTGGTGAGCGTCCAACCCGTGCTCCGGTGTGCCCCCGTCCCGGTCAACGGGAGCATTTTGAGATTGACATCCGGTACGGGGCGTATTAAAAGAAACACGTTCTAAAGGGGAGTAGTTAGAGAGGCAAGGTCAACATGCTGGCGGGAGACCGCCTGGCCTTGCCGTTGGCGAATGCCGATTAGCGAGACCTTTAGTGTGACGAATCGTCATGCTGAGGTCTCGTTTTTTTTGAACGGCCTCCCTGGCGATTCCCGGGGCCGCTCGGAACGAGGGGCTGAACCTCTTCCCAGGGAGGCAAATAACGTGGAAGCTTTCTTTCTTTCGACACTGATCGTAACGCTCGCCGAGATGGGCGACAAGACCCAGTTGCTGTCGTTTGTGCTTGCGGTGAAACTGAAACGCAAAGGACCGATCGTCCTCGGGATCTTCTTTGCCACCCTGGCCAACCATTTTGCCGCGGGGTACGTCGGCGCGTGGCTGGCCGGCCTCGTTTCCCCTCAAACGCTCAAGTGGATCGTCGCCGTCTCCTTCTTTGCCTTCGGCGCCTGGGCGCTGATCCCGGACAAGCTGGAGGATAACCGCAACCTCCGGGATTCCGGCGTCTTCATGACCACGTTCGTCGCCTTCTTCCTGGTGGAGATGGGCGACAAGACGCAGCTTGCCACCATCGCGCTCGCGGCCCGCTACGATTCGCTGGTCGCGGTCGTCATGGGAACGACGCTGGGCATGATGTTCGCGAACATCCCCGCCGTCTGGATGGGCGAGGCCCTGGCGCAGCGAGTCAACATGAAGGCGATGCGCTGGGTGGCGGCGGCGCTGTTCGTAATTCTGGGGATTCTTTCTCTGCTTGCGCCCGTTGCATGAACCTGTGATACGATCCCCTGCCTTGCATAACCGCTGATCGGGGTGGAACGACAAATGGCCGAGTCCTGGGAAACTCGTCTGAAGCGCTGGGGGTTCAACTGGTTCCCGGTCTATCGCGCGACCGGGGCGCGGGTGGAGTACATCGCGTCGGACTGGCG
>CAYZKT010000168.1:2542-5798 GCA_964478885.1 uncultured Syntrophaceae bacterium
GATGGAAGGACGGAGAGGCAGTTCGCCGTCGATCTGACGGACGGGCAGGGGCAGGTGTGCTTCAGCTGCGAGAAACTCCTCAGCATCCGGAGCCGTGACGGGAACCGGCAGGCGGGCCGGTAACCCGGCCGGCTCGCGTGTCCTGTTCACGCAAGGCGGCTGTCCTTCTTCACCCGCTCGGCGATCTCGCGCACCTCGTCCATGATTTTCGGCACGTCGAGCGTGAGCAGCTCGCGGTTTCTCATGACGACTTTCCCGTCGATGATCGAATCCCTCACGTCGCTTCCCCGGCAGGCATACACGATCTGGGAGCAGGGATGGTACAGGGGGGTGAGGTGCGGTTTGCCCAGGTCGATCACGATGAGATCGGCCCGCTTGCCCGGCTCGACCGTCCCGACGAGGTCCTGAAGGCCGAGCACCCGGGCGCCCCCGATTGTGGCGATCCGCAGCGCCGTCTCGGCGTCCATGGCCGTCGGGTTCATCGTCGCCACCTTGTGCAGCTTCGCCATCGTGTCGAGCTCCAGGAGCATGTCCAGGTCGTTGTTGCTGGCGCAGCCATCCGTGCCGAGGCCCACGGCCACACCGCGGGCAAGCAATCCCGGGATCGGGGCGATCCCCGAGGCGAGCTTCATGTTGCTTTCGGGGCAGTGGCACACCCCTGTGCCGCTTTGAGCCAGGATGTCCATCTCGTCGTCTTCCAGCCAGACCCCGTGCACGATCGCGCACTGCCCCCCGAGGATCCCGAGCGAGCGGAGGTGATGAACGGGCCGTGCCCCGTAGCGAGACATGACGATGTCCACCTCTTCCTTCGTCTCCGACAGGTGCAGCATGAAGGGAACGCCGGTCCCGTCGGCAACACGCTTCACCGTCCGGAGCGTCTCCGGGTCGCAGGTGTAGGCCGAGTGGCAGAACAGGGAAGGGGTGACCATGGGCGACAGGGGGCGCCACTTCGCGATGAAGCGCTCCGCCGCCGCCGCTTTTTTGCGCAGCTCCTCCGCATCGGGCGGCTTGAAGTCGATGAACCCCTGGCCCGCCACGATGCGCATGCCCGACTCGACGGCGGCCCGGACGACATTGCTCTCGTAGAAGTAGCTGTCGCAGCAGGTCGTCGTCCCCGAGAGGATCATTTCGGCCATCGCCAGCAGGGCGCCCCTGTAGATCATATCGCGGTTGACGTGCTTCGCCTCGGCGGGGAACATGTGCTCGTGGAGCCACTCCATGAGCGGCAGATCGTCGGCCAGCCCCCGGAAACAGGTCATGGGCAGGTGGGTGTGGGTGTTGACGAGGCCCGGCATGACGAGGCAGCCCGCGGCATCGAGAGTCTCCCCGGGGATGACCGCGGGGGCGTCGCGGCGGGCGCAGGCAAAGAGGATCGTGCCGCCCGAGACGCCCACCACCGCGTCGTCGATCGTGACGGCGGGGCCCGCCAGGGTGAGAAGCGTCCCCCCGGAGACGAGAAGGTCGATCGGCTGAGGTGACGGCATCCCGTTTCCCCTCACATCCCGAGGCTTGCCCGGATGCGCCGGGCGATGGCGTTGACGCGGTCCATGGCCTCCCCCTCGTCGAAGGTGAGGATCTTTCGGCTCTCCATGACGAGGCGCCCGTTGATCACGACGTTGTCCACGTCGGAGCCAGTCGCACAGTAGACCAGGTGCGACTCCTCGTGATAGAGGGGCGTCAGGTGGGGCCGGTTGAAATCGAGCGTGATCACGTCGGCCTTCATGCCCGGCGCGAGCCTTCCCGCATCGGCCCCCAGGCCGAGGGCAAGGGCCCCGTCCACGGTGGCCATCCGCAGCACGGTTTTCGCGCTCATCGCCGTGGGGTCGAGCCGCGAGACCTTGTGGAGCTTGGCGGCCGTGTCCATCTCCTGGAGCATGTCGAGGTTGTTGTTGCTGGCGCAGCCGTCCGTGCCGAGGGCCACCGTGACCCCGGCGGCCTGCAGCTCCGGCACCGGGGCGATGCCCGAGGCGAGCTTCATGTTGCTCTCCGGGTTGTGGACGGCCTTCGCCCCGGCGCGGGCCATCATCTCGATGTCCGCGTCGTCGAGCCAGACGCAGTGGAAGGCCAGCAGGTTCGAGTCGAGCAGGCCCGTGTCGCGCAGGAACCGAACGGGGCTTGAGCCCAGCTTCTCCGTCAGGCCCTCGCGCTCCGATTTTGTTTCCAGAAGGTGCAGCGACAGGGGAACCCCGTGGCGGTCGGCCAGCGACTTGGACTTCTTCAGCAGGTCCGGCGAGCAGGTGTAGAGGGCGTGGGGTTCCACGGTGATCCGCACGAGGTCGTGGCCCGCCCACTTTTTGATGAGGGACTCCGTGTAGGCAAGCCCCTCGTCGGGCTTCTTGAAGTTGGGGGAGGGGAAATCGAAAAGCACCTCGCCCAGCAGGCAGCGCATCCCGGCGAGACAGGCCGCCTTGGCCGTCTCGTCCTCGAAGATGTACATGTCGCAGAAGCACGTCGTGCCCGAGCGGATCATCTCGGCGCAGGCCAGCAGGCTGCCCCAGTAGGCAAGCTCGGTGTCCACGTTTTTCGCCTCGGCGGGGAAGATGTACTTGTTGAGCCACTCCATCAGCTCCAGATCGTCGGCGATGCCCCTGAAGCAGGTCATGGCGGCGTGGGTATGGGCGTTGACGAGGCCGGGCATGATGACGTGGCCTGCCGCGGAGATGAAGCGGCGGCCCCTGTAGCGGTTCCCGATGTCCGCCCGGGGGCCGACCGCTTCGATCCGGTTGCCCCGGATCGCCACGGAGCCATAGGGGAGGATCGTGTCGGCGGCGTCGAGGGTCAGGACGGTGCCGCCTTCGATGAGGATGTCGACTTCCTGCATGTGCTGCTCCGGGGGGTGAGCGATTGAACGGGCGGCCGCGCGCTTCCCGCCGCCTCGCTTCTTGACAGCGCGATGCGAAAATACTATAAATGCCGAAACTTATCGCACGGCCTGGGTGGCGGAACTGGTAGACGCAAGGGACTTAAAATCCCTCGGTACCTCGTACTGTGCGGGTTCGATTCCCGCCCCAGGCACCAAATCATTCTCCGGTCAGAAGGCCAGCTCGATTCGCTTTGTCCCTGGATCGGTCGCTGCTTCCCCACCGCCGGCCGCATCCATAAAAGACTTTTTTCCCTTCCCCGTCAAGACAAACTGTGCACCCTCTCAAGGGCTTCGCTCGGGACATGGAAGCCTGCACAAAGACGATGTCGGGCGGGGCCAGAGCGCCGGCAGCAACTATATGGTAAGTACGGGCTATAGCCCGTCTTTCGGACC
>CAYZKT010000169.1:0-5055 GCA_964478885.1 uncultured Syntrophaceae bacterium
TTTTCTTTCCGGCGTTTCACGCTTGCACGTCACGTGCAACAGGACTGTACGCGATGGACTACGGCTTCGCTCGATTGTCCTCGCTTCCGGACTTCTGCTCTTCGCCTGCCTGCCCCTGGGTCTCGGGGGCCGCCGCAGGCGGCTCCGGCGGCAGAACTTCCACCGTCGGGCGGGGCTGTGCCGCCTTCGCATACCGCTGGTACATAAACGTCCCCCGGACGGCGTTGACAAAGAGCAACAGCAGGATGCACGCCGTCAAGAGCCGCAGCATATCCCCGCCCTGCAGCGAGAAAATAACCTCCGGCGCCATCATGAGGGCCCCGAGGACCGCCGCGATGCGGGACTGCTTCCGCTTCGCAAGGTAGCCGCAGAGCGCCACCACGAGGACGTCCAGCAGTTTCTGGGGCTGGGCGGAGAGAATGACCCCGAAGGAAAGGATCAGGTAAAGAATGGCCGCCATGAACCCCTGCTCGGCGGCCTTCTTCGCCGATTCCAGGTCCTTGATGGCTGGCCAGAAAAAATCCTGCAGGTACTTGAAATCCATCTTCGATCACTCCTGTCCGAAATCGGAGGCGCCCCGGGCTGGGGGATCAGGCCTCGCCCGTTTCCCCGCCGTTCTCGTCCGCGTCGAAGAGCGTGTCGTCCTCGGCGGCATCCTCCCCGCCGCGGGACTCGCTCTCACGCTCCACCCGGGCGATGCCGGAGAAGTTCTCGCCTTCAGCGAGATCGATGAGCTTGACGCCCTGGGTGACGCGGTGCAGCACGGGGACTTCGCCGACGCGGATGCGGATGATGTTGCCCGAGTCGCTGATGAGCATCAGGTCCTCGTTGCCCGTCACCTGGCGGATGCCCGAGACGAGACCGATCCGCGGGGTGGTCTTGAGATTCAGGATCCCTTTGCCGCCGCGGCTCTGGAGCCGGTACTCCTCGATCTCGGTGCGCTTGCCATAGCCCCGCTCGGAGACGGTCATGATGGAGTTGCCCTCGGTGAGGATCTCCATGCCGACCACGTGATCGTCCTCGTCCATCCGGATCCCGATAACCCCCGTGGCCGTCCGGCCCATGGCCCGCACATCCTCCTCCTTGAAGCGGATGGCCATTCCCTTGCGGGTGCCGAGGAAGATCTCCTGGGTGCCGTTGGTCTGGCGGACGTCCATCAGCTCGTCGCCCGCCTCGACGTTGATGGCGATGATGCCGCCGGTGCGGGGGTTGGAGTAGGCGGAAAGCTCCGTCTTCTTGATGATGCCCTTCTTCGTGGCCATGACGACGAACTTATTCTCCTCGAAGGCCCGCACGGGAAGGATGGCGGCCACCTTCTCGCCGGGGTTCATGCTGACGAGGTTCACGATCGCCTTGCCCTTGGCAGCGCGGCCCGCCTGCGGGATCTGGTAGACCTTGAGCCAGTAGACGCGCCCCTGGTTCGTGAAGATGAGGATGTAGTGGTGCGTCGAGGCGATGAAGATGTGCTCCACGAAATCCTCTTCCTTCGTGGTCATGCCCATCTTGCCCTTGCCGCCGCGGCGCTGGATCCGGTAGAGGCTTGCGGCGTTGCGCTTGATGTAGCCCTGGTGGGACACGGTGACGACCATGTCCTCCTCGACGATCATATCCTCGATGTTGATGTCCTCCGTCGACTCGACGATCTCCGTGCGGCGCTCGTCGCCGAAGCGTTTCTTCGAGTCCAGGAGCTCCTCCACGATGATGTCCAGGACCTTCTGGGGGTCCTCGAGAACGCCCTTGAGCTTCGCGATGAGTTCCGTGAGCTCGGCGTGCTCCGCGAGGATCTTCCCGCGTTCGAGCCCCGTGAGCCGCTGCAGGCGCATCTCCAGAATCGCTTTCGCCTGCACCTCGGAGAGACCGAACTTCGTTATGAGCCCTTCGGCCGCCGCCTGCGGGGTCTCGGAGGCCTTGATCAGGGCCACGACGGCGTCGATGTTGTCCAGGGCCGTGATGAGCCCCGCCAGGATGTGGGCCCGTTCGCTGGCCTTGTTGAGCTCGAAGATCGTCCTGCGGGTGACAACGATCTTGCGGAAATCGACAAAGCGCTGGAGCACATCCTTGAGATTCATGACACGCGGCTGGCCCGCGTCGATGGCGAGCATGCTGATCCCGAAGGAGCTCTCCATCTGGGTGTGCTTGAAGAGCTGGTTGAGGATGACCCCCGATACCTCGTCGCGCTTGAGGTCGATGACGATGCGGATCCCGTCGCGGTCCGACTCGTCGCGCAGGTCGGCGATGCCCTCGATCTTGCGCTCCTTGACGAGGTCCGAGATCTTCTCGATGAGGCTCGCCTTGTTCACGAGATAGGGCAGCTGGGTGATGACGATGCTCTCCCGCTCGGTGCGGTGGGCGCGCTCCACCATGGCCCGCGCGCGGATGCGCACGGAGCCGCGGCCCGTCCGGTAGGCCGAGAGGATCCCGTCGCGGCCGTTGATGAAGCCGGCCGTGGGGAAGTCGGGCCCCTGGATGTGCTTCATGAGCCCCTCGACGGAGATCTCCGGGTTACGGATGAGGGCCACCGTGCCGTCGACGATCTCGCCCAGGTTGTGGGGCGGGATGTTGGTGGCCACCCCGACGGCGATGCCCGAGGTGCCGTTCAGGAGCAGCATGGGCAGCCTCGAGGGCAGCACCACGGGCTCCTCCATGGAGCCGTCGTAGTTGGGAACGAAGTCGACGGTGTTCTTCTCGAGGTCCTCCAGCAGTTCCTCGGCGATCCGGGACATCCGGATCTCCGTGTATCGCATGGCCGCCGGCGGGTCGCCGTCGATGGAGCCGAAGTTGCCCTGGCCGTCGACGAGCGGGTAGCGCAGGGAGAAGTCCTGCGCCATGCGCACGATCGTGTCGTAAGCGGCGGAATCGCCGTGGGGGTGATATTTACCGATGATATCGCCGACGATGCGGGCCGACTTCTTGTAGGGCCGGTTCCAGCGGTTGCCCATCTCGTGCATGGCGAACAGCGCGCGCCGGTGGACGGGCTTGAGCCCGTCGCGCACGTCCGGTATGGCCCGCCCGATGATGACGCTCATGGCGTAGTCCATGTAGGACTTCTTCATCTCGTCTTCGATGTTCACCGGGATGTTCTTCTGATAGAGCTCCATGAAAAAAGACTCTCCTTCGGGAAACAAAATTCCCCCCTTCCGCGGGGGGGAGCTGAAAGGATGATCTGCCGTCCGGCAGATTCGTGTCACTCCTCTTTTTCGGGCTGGTCAAAAATGCCCGGATGCAAGGCCCCCAGAAAAGACAGAAGCTAGGAAGCTAGGAAGCTATGAAGTTAAGAAGTGTGGAGAAGAGGGAACAGAGCAATCGGCTTTCGGCCTCTCCAAGCTTCAAATCTTCTCAACTTCTCAGCTTCCGCATTCACGCTGGATGCGCCGCCGGTCATCGGTTCGCTTAAATGTCCAGATTAGAGACGTACTGCGCGTTCTTGTAGATGAACTCCTTGCGCGGCTCCACCTGGTCGCCCATCAGCGTCGTGAAGATCTCGTCGGCCGCGAGGGCGTCTTCCACCTTCACCTGCAGCAGGGTGCGCTTCTCGGGGTTCATGGTGGTCTCCCAGAGCTGATCGGGGTTCATCTCGCCGAGGCCCTTGTAGCGCTGAATGGTGAGCCCCTTCTTGCCCAGGTTCATGACGAACTCCGTGAGGGCCTGCAGGCTTTCGAACTGCCGGCTGTCCTTCTCCTCGTCGTCGTCGATGAAAACCGTGAAGGGGGGCTCGCCCAGGGCCTTGAGCTGGGACAGCAGGTTTCTCGCCTCTATGAACTTCGGCGATGCGATAATGTCCCCGTCGATGACCGTGTTAAGCTCGTGGCCGTCGCGGCGGATCGTGAAGACGAGGTTGTAGCCGCCGTGTTCGAGGTTGAAGTCCGATGCGACGTTGACGACCTGCTCGCCCAGCAGCCGGGCCACGCGCTTTCCCACGGTCTCGATGGCAAGCTGGGAGCCGAAATCGGCGGCCGTGAAGGAGGGGTCCGCCGCCAGCACGTGCATGACGTCGCGGTTCTTCTCCTCCTTGTCGAATTTCTGCAGGATCGTGTCGAGCCGCATGGCCCGCTGGATCAGGGTGGCCAGGCGGTTGCCCGTCAGGGCGTTCCCGTTGCCGGCGCCCACGCGGATCCGGCTCACGCCGTTTTCGAGAATGAACTTCTTCATCTCCTCGTCGGTGCTGATGTAGAGCTCGCGCTTCTTGTCGCCGATCTTGTAGAGCGGCGGCTGGGCGATGTAGAGGAAACCGCGCTCCACGAGCTTTTTCATCTTGCGGAAGAAAAAGGTGAGCAGCAGGGTGCGGATGTGCGAGCCGTCGATGTCGGCGTCGGTCATGATGATGACCTTGTGGTAGCGCAGCCGGGAGACGTCGATGTCGTCCTCGTCGTCGCTGCTTCCGATCCCCACGCCGAGGGCCGTGACGATGACCTTGATCTCCTCGTTCTGGAGGATCTTGTCGAAGCGGGCCTTCTCCACGTTGAGGACCTTGCCGCGCAGGGGCAGGATGGCCTGGTTGCGGCGGTCGCGTCCCTGCTTGGCGGAGCCGCCTGCGGAGTCGCCCTCGACCAGGTACAGCTCGCTTGCGGCGGGGTCCTTCTCCTGGCAGTCCGCAAGCTTCCCGGGCAGGGTCGATACCTCGAGGGCGCTCTTGCGGCGGGTGAGCTCCTTGGCGCGCCGGGCCGCCTCGCGGGCCCGGGAGGCGTCGAGGGCCTTGCCGATGATCGCCCGCGCCACGGGCGGGTGCTCCTCGAGGTAGGCCGTGAGCTTGTCGTAGACGATCCCCTCGACGAGACCCTTCACCTCGCTGTTGCCGAGCTTGGTCTTGGTCTGGCCCTCGAACTGGGGCTCGCGGATCTTCACGCTGATGACGGCAGCCAGGCCTTCGCGCACGTCCTCGCCCTTGATCGAGTCCTTGCCATTCTTCAGGAAGCCGTTCTGCATGGCGTAGTTGTTGATCGCGCGCGTCAGCGATGAGCGGAACCCGCTCATGTGGGTGCCGCCCTCGGTGGTGTTGATGCTGTTGGCGTAGGAAAAGACGTTCTCGCCGTAGGTGTCGTTGTACTGGATGGCCAC
>CAYZKT010000169.1:5065-5793 GCA_964478885.1 uncultured Syntrophaceae bacterium
CCTTCTCGCCCTC
Organism: uncultured Syntrophaceae bacterium; assembly: GCA_964478885.1. Classification (GTDB taxonomy): domain Bacteria; phylum Desulfobacterota; class Syntrophia; order Syntrophales; family UBA2192; genus UBA2192. Next base: position 5,079 of record CAYZKT010000169.1, read on the forward strand.
GATGTAGATGGGCTTCTTGTGGAGGACGCCCTTGTTCTTGTTGATGAACTCGACGAAGGAGACGATGCCGCCCTGGTAGTAGAACTCGGCCTTCTCGTCGCTGCGCTCGTCGATGAGGGTGATGCGGATTCCCTTGTTCAGGAAGGCCAGCTCCCGCATGCGGTTCGAGAGCACGTCGAAGCTGAACTCCGTCTCCTCGAAAACCTCCGGGTCGGGCAGGAAGGTGACCGTCGTGCCCTTTCCTCTCGTCTTGCCCACTTCCCTGAGCGGCGCTGTCGGCACGCCCCGCTCGTAGGACTGCCGGTAGACCTTCCCCTCGCGGCGCACCTCCAGCTCGAGGTGGCTCGAAAGGGCGTTGACCACCGAGACGCCCACGCCATGCAGGCCGCCGGAGATCTTGTAGCTTTCGCGGTCGAACTTGCCGCCGGCGTGCAGTTTAGTCATGACGACCTCGGCGGCGGACACCCCTTCCGTCTTGTGCATGTCCACGGGGATTCCGCGCCCGTTGTCGTCGACCTGGATGCTGTTGTCGACGCGGATCTTGACGACGATGGCGTCGCAGAAGCCGGCGGAGGCCTCGTCGACGCTGTTGTCGACGACTTCATAGACCAGGTGGTGGAGGCCATCCTTGCTGGTGCTTCCGATATACATGGCGGGCCGCTTGCGGACCGCCTCGAGACCGTTCAATACCTTGATGCTGTCAGCGCTGTAGGTT
>CAYZKT010000170.1:0-5784 GCA_964478885.1 uncultured Syntrophaceae bacterium
ATTCTCGCGCCGATTCCGATTCTCGGACCTTTATATGCACCCGTTTCCGATTTAGATTCGGGTACTGCATCTTGATCTTTGATAAATGTTTTTACATCGCTGAACTTTCGAACCTGGACGCTGCCATCGGGGGCTTGAATTTGTACGATTTCAGCATTCATTTGAATGATCTGGCCACGTATAACCGTGCCGTCATGCATGACGACGCCTTTTATCGATTGGTAGTCGTTTGAATAGGCGGATCCGTGAAGTGAAAAGAACAGGAGAAATGCGAGGAGTGCAACGCGTGGCAATTTCGATGTGCATAGACGAGACATGACATTCTTTGCTGTCGGCATAAATTCCCCCTTGTATGGATTTCGGTCGCTACGCAAGCGTGATCGCACATCAACAGTCAGAATAGTTCCACAGCGAATCAGGATGACGGGATGATGACCGGGTCGCTGGTCCTCCCGTCTCTCTTTTTGAAATCCTCGCCCGGGCCGGCCGGGGCGTTCGGGTCCGCCAGTTCGTACACGCAATCCAGGTAATCTTTCAACTCCTCCCACGGCGCCTTCCTGTTGTAGTACTCCATGATTGCCCGGCCAACGTCGACGGGGTTCGTGTCATCCTCGAGCTTCTCGGCCAGGGCCCGGTCGGTTTCGGCCGTGCTGTGGGCCGAGCTGTCCTGCTGGGTGTAGACGTGAAACTGCCTGATCCACCCGGGATTGCGCTTGCCCTTTGCCTGCCTGCATTCCTGCCCGAGCTGATCGCCCCTCTCCACGTGGGAGTCCGAGAAGCTGTCGGCCACCATGTGGAGCAGCACCCCCATGGCGAAGAGCTGCAGATTCTCGTCCTCCCTGTATTCCCGGGGCGAATCGTTCACGAAGAGGGTCTGGACGGTGTCGTAGCGGTGGGTGAACAGGCCGTCGATTTCCGGCATACCCGTCTTCTTGACATAGGTGCCCCGGTTGATTTCGCCCAGGGCGATCCTGTACATGAACTCGGCCCAGGCCATGATCTTCTGCTTCGTCTCGCGCGCAGGTTCCTGCTCGCTTGCCGCCATGGAGTGCAGGAACTGCATGTCGCCGAAGTGGGAGCGGTAGAGCACCAGCGTCAGCGGGGCATTGCCGTACTTCCGTCCCGCCTCGGCCTGCTTCTTTGCGTCCTTGAACAGAATGCCCCAGCACTCGGGGTAGTTGTTGATCGTGATGACCTTGTCCAGGGGGCAGAAGGCCGTACGCGTCTTGAGGAGGGTGAAGGGCGGCGTGTCGTTCCATCGGCTGCCGGCAAGCACGGCCGGCGGAGCGGCTTTCTGCCCCGCCCGGGGAGCGCGGCAATCCCCCTCGGCGCACCCGTAGATGCGGTGGGCGATCTCCTCGTGCTGGGGGATTGTGAAGTGCACGACCAGCTCTGCGGTTATGTACCTTTTCAGCCTCTTGGTCGGTTTGTCATACTTCCCGATCCTCTTGTCCTTCTCCGAGGGAACGGGCTGGACGTTCCACGCCAGGGCCGGAGTTGACGCAAGGAGAAAGAGGCCTGTGATGGCTATGGGAAGGATTGTCCTGGGTCTCATGGCCGCCATCCTTAAAACTGCAGGTCTGCAAGGCGTTCCGTGGAATCCTGGCTGCCCGTGGCGAGCTATTTCAGCAGTGAAAAACCGATCTTGCTCTGCCCGCCCGACTTCGGCTGATTTCCGCTGTACAGGACAAGGCCCATATCGTTGCGAAAGGCCGTGACGCTGATCCGCGACCGGTAGTGGTTGTACTCGCCGAAATTGTATTCCCCGAAGAACGCGGTGGGCCCCTTGACGATCTTCCCTGCGGGATTCAGGATGACGGCGGTGAGCCCGTTCTCCGGCGCCATGACCACCAGCACGTTTCCGTTGCCGAGACGGGCGGGATAAAGGTTCGCGACGGAAGTGACGGGCAGATTCTGCGTTGCGACGACATTGCCGGCGTAGTCGATTACGGTCGCCCGGGGCAGCCCCCTGTCGTCGAGGAAGACGGCCATGACGTTGCCGTCGGCCAGGGTGGCGGCGGACAACGCGGAGAATTTTCCGGGGTAGAACTTCTTCTCCTGCCTCAGGATGTTTCCTGTCTGGTCGATGACGGAGCTGACCGCACCGTTGAACTCATAGGCGGCAAAGATCAGCCCGCCCGGCAGAAGGGTTACGGCCATTTGCTTCACGTGGCCCTTCTGCGTGAATGGCCTGGGTTGGGATACGATCGCCCCTTCGGCGTTGACTACGGTGAACAGGCATTGCCCCGCCATGTGATCCCAGAGCGCGTCCGAGGCCGGCCGCTCCGGCTCGTAGAAGGCGATCAGGGCCGACATGCCGCCCGGCAGACGGACCGCCGAGAAGCGGTGGGCATTCTTCGGGCTGAACGCGACGGGGCCCTTGATGATCTTCATCCGGGCGTCGTACAGGACGAATTTCCCTTTCTGGTCTCGCCTGTCGATCCAGGCGAGCAGGAGGTTCCCGTTGGCGAAGGGCAGGGCGGTGTTGTAGGCGATGAGTTCGTCCTTCCAGCGGTCCGTGTAGGGCACAACGGCCGAGGCGGGCTGCAGGGACTCGGTGAGCAGCGCCGCCGATCCGATCATCCTGTCGCCCCGATCGAGGCTCTCCCAGGCCCGCACCACGTATCCGTTGTCCAGGACGGCCGCGGTGACGCTGGTCGGGATTTTTATGGGGTTGTCCGTCTTGAGATCGACCGTGCCGACGAGGCTGACGGCCGATGCATCCATGCGGACCGGCTTGACGGGGCTCGTCTGGGCCTTGCCGGCAGGCTGAGGCGCAACCGTTCTTGCAGGGTCTGACTTCTGGGGGAATTTCATCGGGGCCTGCTGGGCGAAAGCGGGCGAGAGGTGAAGGACGAAAAATAACACGAGTGTAACAGCGGTCGCGATGGATCTACCCATACCTGCCTCCTTTAGTCAGTCTGAATGCCGTTCATCTCAATACAAGTGAGGGACGGTTGAACGTCACGACTGTGTCAATACAAGACCCCAGGTCTTCACCCATGCCTGTGAGATTGCATCTTACTTCTTTTTCATCTGTTTCTTTACTGATTTAACGAAACGTCCAAAGTCCCTGTCCTTCTTCCGTTTATCCAGATAGGACATCTCGTAGTACTCGGACTCTTTCTTTAGCTTGATATAGTTGGAATAGCGATCATGACTCAATGCACCGCTTTCGACCGCAGCGCGTACGGCGCATCCAGGCTCGCGTTCATGGCTGCAGTCGGGGTAGCGACAACGGGTAGAAAGACTGACAAGGTCTTCAAACCCGCTGCTGACTCCATCGCCGGCCCCGAGAAGGCCGAGTTCCCGCATGCCCGGTGTATCAATTAACATTGCACCTTCGGCAAGAACGATAAGCTGACGACGCGAAGTCGTATGCGTGCCTTCCCCTGTGCCACTGACGGCCTTTGTGTCAAAAACATCCCGGCCCAGGAGGCGATTGATCAAGGTCGTTTTGCCGACGCCGGATGACCCGAGCAGACAATAGGTCTTTCCGGGGCGGAGTGTCTGCTGAAACCGGTCAAACCCAACACCGCTGATGTTGCTGAGGGCGAGCACTCTCGTATGGGCGACAGAACCGACGATCGCAACTTTCTGTTCCAATTCATTCCGGGGGATCAAATCGGTCTTCGTGAGAATGACGATCGGTTCAACATGACCGTCCGCCGCCATGATGAGGTAACGATCCAAACGTCGGGGATTGAAGTCGAAATGGCACGACTGAACAATGAAAGCGGTGTCGATGTTGGCTGCGATCATCTGGATGTCGATCTTGTCGCCTGCGGTTTTGCGGCGCAAGAACGTCTTTCGTGGAAACACGTACTGGATGATTGCTGCAGTATGATTGTTGTAGTATTGCGCCGTGACCCAATCGCCGACACAGGGTATGTCGACTGAACGTTCAATCCGATAGGAAAACTTCCCTGCGAGTTCGGCCGGGACTTCTCTCGATTCGTTTCTTATCAGGTAGCCGCCGCGATCGACTGCCGATATGCGGGCGATGCCTGTAACGTCCTCGTGGAGATCACCCCTATGCGACATAAACCAATCGTCAAAACCTAAATCGCTCAACTCCATAACGTCACCGAAGGTTTGATATGCACACTGCGTCTTTACTGAAAATTTGCGGTCAAGATACAATACTCTTTGCCCAAGAAGCTAGCCGAAAACCATTCTTCTGAGCACCCCAAGCGCGGCGCGTACAGGTCCCATCCTGGGGAAACGACTGTTGGCGAGCAACGTACGCAGCCTTTGCGCATCGTTGTCTGTCGGTCCCCTTTCCGAAACCAGACCGGTTGTCAATTGGCCGGAAAGGAGCGCCATGCCCACACCGCTCCCACCCCCATATCCGATATTCAGAATGACATTCGGGTTGCTTTTCGATCGTCGTACGATTGGAGCGTCCGAAGGGGTCTGCTGCACCGCCCCGCCCCATGCCCCCGCCAGGGAGACGGATTCGAGGAACGGAAACCGCCGCAGCATTTCCTTGTGCAGCTTGATAAAGGACGGTACATGGCGATCGTCCTCCGGCGTGACCCGGGATGCTCGATCGATGCCGTTGAAGATGAGCCGATCCTCATAAATGCGGCCGATGTAGAAAGACAGGGCCGGGTCGCCGAATGGCGTGCGAGTTTGCGAGATACGATCAAGCATGTCGGGTTTCAGCGGCTCGGTTGCCAGCATGTAGGTGTGCTGGGTTGAGGTCGCTGGAATTTCCGCGTCAAGCATCAGAGAGCTTGTGTAGGCATTTGTGGCCACGATCACCTTCTCGGCAGTCAGCGTGGCGCCATCGGCAGCGATCAGTTGCACGCCCCGGCTTGTGGAACGAATCGTCTGGATGGGTGTGCTCTCGTATATCCGTACATCCTGGTCAAGGCAGCGATGTCCCAAACCACGTCAAACCGGTAGGGCTGAACGCTCACAAACTCATAGGCCATGCCGGCGATTGCCGGGTAACCGACAAGCCGGGCCATCTGTTCCTTCTCGAAGAACTCGCAGTGCTGGCCAATCGCCTCGTAGCGCTGCATGATCCAACGAAGGGCGGCCGCTTCCAGGCGGTTCCGGGCGGCAAGGAGATGTCGTGACGGAGTCCACGCGCAATCGATCGCCTCGCTCGCGACCCATCTGCCCAGTTCAACGATGTTGTCTCTGCAGAGTTGAGAAGTCCACCGGATGTCACCCAGGCGCCGGGGATCATCGAAATCATCCAGCAGCCAATGGACCGGAGGCAAACTCAACACCCAGCCGGCACTGCGGCCGCTTGCTCCAAACCCGATGTGTTTCGCCTCGACAAGCGCGACGCCCAGGTCGGGCTTGCTGGACTTGAGATGGTGTGCAGCCGAAAGCCCCGCAAACCCGCCGCCAACAACAGCCACATCGGCGATTTGCGCGCCAGACAACGATGGCGATGTCGCGATCTGTGAATCGAACCAGTATGAGGTCTTGAACGGGAAATCGGTCATTCGTTTTTTCCGTCTTGCTCGGCGGGCTGACGCCAGGCGTCAGGCGTGCCTGGGGGCGGGGGGAATGAGGGTCGGGTCTTGACCGGGGGCTCCTCAGAAAGATCACGACCCCTGATCTCCCTGTCCCGTTTTGTCATTCCGTGCAAGCGAAGCGCGACTCAAACAAATCTGCAAATGTGTGGGGCGTCCCATAAATTTCCTCTAAAGTCCCCGTGCGTTCTCTTGCTCAGTTATCGAATCTTTGAGATATTCCCAGGACGCGCTCTATAATTGACTGTAACGGGTTCTTTTCATTCTGAACATGCCTGCTTCTGGATGT
>CAYZKT010000171.1:0-5712 GCA_964478885.1 uncultured Syntrophaceae bacterium
AGGTCCGGAAGGTCCACATCGAGTGCAAGGCCACCATCGGCCAGGTGGGCAACGTCACGCACGAGGGCGTCAGCATCGGCAAGGCGGGGCGTACCCGCTGGCTGGGTCAGAAGCCCCGGGTGCGCGGCGTCGCCATGAACCCCATCGACCACCCCATGGGCGGCGGCGAAGGCAAGACCTCCGGCGGCCGTCACCCCTGCACCCCTTGGGGCGTGCCGACCAAGGGCTACAAGACGCGCAAGAACAAGACCACCGATAAATACATCATCAAGAAGAGGGACAAGAAATAGTGGCACGCTCAATCAAGAAAGGTCCGTACATCGAGGCGAAGCTTGCGGAGAAGGTCCGGAGAGCCGAAGCGGGCGGGGACCGGGGGGTCATCAAAACCTGGTCGCGCCGCTCCACCGTCACCCCTGAGTTCATCGGGTACACCTTTGCCGTGCACAACGGCAAGAAGTTCATTCCCGTGTTCGTCACGGAGAACATGGTGGGCCACAAGCTCGGGGAGTTCGCGCCGACGAGGACATTCTTCAGCCACGCGGGCGACCGCAAGACCAAGGTGCGCAAGTAGTCGCCGCGCAAGGGGAAACGGGAAAACCGGAGACAGGGACGTCATGGAAGCAAAAGCAGTAGCACGATTCGTGAGGATATCGCCGCAGAAGGCGCGGCTCGTCGTCGATCTTGTCCGGGGCCTGAAGGTCGACGAGGCCGACCGGATCCTGGCCTTTTCGCGCAAGCGGGCCGCCGGGCTCGTGAAGAAGGTGCTCAAGAGCGCCGTGGCCAACGCGACGCAGAACCCGAACATCGACGAGAAGATTCTCTTCGTGAAGGAGATCTTCGTGGACCAGGGGCCGGCCATGAAGCGCCACAAGGCGAAGACCATGGGGCGCGTGGCGCCCATCAAGCGCCGGATGAGCCACATCACCGTCGTACTCGACGAGCAGTAAGACGAAGGAGGATTGGATCTTGGGTCAGAAGGTAAACCCGATCGGACTGAGGCTGGGGATCAACAAGGGCTGGAGCTCGAAGTGGTTCGCCGAGAAGAACTACGGCACCCTCGTCCACCAGGACATCAAGCTCCGCAAGTTCCTTAAAAAGAAATTCTACCACGCGGGCATCTCGAAGATCGAGATCGAGCGGGCCGCCGACAAGGCGAAGGTGAACATCCACGCCGCCCGCCCCGGCATCATCATCGGCAAGAAGGGCTCCGAGATCGAGAAGCTCAAGAAAGACCTCGACGGGATGACCGGCGGCGAGACGATCATCAACATCATGGAAGTCCGCAAGCCCGAGATCGATGCCCAGCTCGTCGCCGAGAACGTGGCGCTGCAACTCGAGCGGCGGATCGCATTCCGGCGGGCCATGAAGAAGAGCGTGACCTCGGCCCTGAAGTTCGGCGCCAAGGGCATCCGCATCACCTGCTCGGGCCGCCTCGGGGGCGCCGAGATGTCCCGGATGGAGTGGTACCGCGAGGGCAAGGTGCCCCTGCACACCCTGCGGGCCGACATCGACTACGGCTTTGCCGAGGCGCGGACGACCTACGGGGCCATCGGGGTCAAGGTGCTCATCTATCACGGGGACGTACTGCCCGACAAGAAGCAGGCCAGCGCATAAGACCGTGGAGTCAGGGAATCAGGAGACATAGACCATGCTCAGCCCGAAACGCATCAAGTTCAGGAAGATCCAGAAGGGGAGACTGGGCGGCAAGGCCACCAAGGGAAGCGAGGTGTCCTTCGGCCAGTTCGGGCTCCAGGCCATGGCGCCGGGCCGGATCACGGCCCAGCAGATCGAGAGCGCCCGCGTCGCCATGACGCGCCACATCAAGCGCGGCGGGAAGATCTGGATCCGCATCTTCCCCCACAAGTCCTTCACGAAAAAGCCCGCCGAGACCCGCATGGGGAAGGGCAAGGGCGCCCCGGAAGGGTGGATCGCGATCGTGCGGCCCGGGACCGTCATGTACGAGATGGAGGGCGTCACCCCGGAGGTGGCCCGGGAGGCCTTTAGGCTGGCGGCCAACAAGCTGCCCATTCCGACGAAATTCTTGACGAGGGATATCTTCGATGAAGAGTAAGGAAATCAGGGAACTGAGTATCGACGAGCTCCGGGTGAAGGAGCGGGATCTCGCGGACGAGCTCTTCCGGTTAAAAATCCGCCACACGACGGGGCAGCTGGACTCCCCCGCGGCGCTGAAGAATGTCCGCCGGGACATCGCCCGCATCAAGACCGTCATGAAGCAGAAGGAGCTGCAGAAATAGGTATGGACCAGAGGGGAAACAAGCGGATCATCAAGGGAGTCGTCGTCAGCGACAAGATGGACAAGACCGTCGTCGTGAAGACCGAGCGGCTCGTCAAGCACACGGGTTTCCGAAAGTACGTGCGGCAGCACCAGAAGTACAAGGCCCACGACGAGCGCAACGAGTGCGGTGTGGGCGACACGGTGCTGATCGTGGAGTCCCGTCCCCTGAGCCGGGACAAGCGCTGGAGGGTGCGCGAGATCCTGGAGAAGGCGAAGTAGCCCGGGGTCGGAAACAGCAGGGTTGAACGGGGTGTCGATATGATTCAGATGCGTACCATTTTGAATGCCGCGGATAACTCGGGTGCCAAGAAGGTGTCCTGCATCGGCGTGCTGGGCGGGTCGCGGAAGCGAACCGCCACCGTGGGGGATGTGATCGTGGTGTCCGTCAAGGAGGCCATCCCCAACGCGAAGGTGAAGAAAGGGGACGTCATGAAGGCCGTCGTCGTCCGGACGAAGAAAGAGGTCCGGCGCAACGACGGGACGTACCTCAAGTTCGACGACAACTCGGCGGTGCTCATCAACAACCAGATGGAGCCCGTGGGGACGCGCATCTTCGGGCCCGTGGCCCGGGAACTTCGCGCCAAGCAGTTCATGAAGATCATCTCGCTGGCTCCGGAAGTGCTGTGAGCCGCAGGAAACGGGAAAGAAGCATGCAGACGAACCGACTGAAAAAGGGCGACACGGTAAAGGTCATCGCCGGCAGGGAAAAGGGCAAGACCGGCAAGGTCACGAAGATCCTGTCCGACGGAAACAAGGTCGTGATCGAGAAGCTCAACATGATCAAGCGCCACCAGCGGCCCGACCAGAAGAGCAAGGGCGGCATCATGGAGAAGGAGGCTCCGCTGGACGCCTCCAACGTCGCCCCCCTGTGCGCGAAGTGCGCCACCGGGGTCCGCGTCGGGTTCAAGACCCTCGAGGACGGCAAGAAGGTACGCTACTGCAGAACGTGCAACGAGCAACTCGATCAGTGAACCGGGGATAGAGACCAATGGCAAGACTCAAAGACTACTACAAGAGCGAAGTCGTCCCGGCCATGATGAAGCAGTTCGGGTACAGCAACACGATGCAGGTGCCCCGGCTGGAGAAGATCATCGTGAACATGGGCCTGGGCGAGGCGATCCAGAACGTCAAGATCCTGGAGAGCGCGTCGGCGGAGATCGGGGCCCTGACGGGGCAGAAGCCCGTCATCACGAAGGCCCGCAAGTCCATCGCCACCTTCAAGCTGCGCAAGGGCATGTCCATCGGCTGCATGGTGACCCTGCGCAAGGAGAGGATGTACGAGTTCTTCGACCGGCTGGTGAACGTTGCGCTTCCCCGGATCCGCGACTTCCGGGGCATCCCGGCCAGCTCCTTCGACGGTCGCGGCAACTTCGCCATGGGGATCAAGGAGCAGTTCATCTTCCCCGAGATCGACTACGACAAGATCGACAAGGTCAAGGGCATGAACGTGGTCATCGTCACGACGGCGAGGACCGACGAGGAGGCCCGGCATCTGCTGAAACTCATGGGGATGCCCTTCAGGAATTAGGACACCAGACGGAGGAACACCTTGGCTAAGAAGTCCCTGATTGCAAAAGCGAAGAGGACGAAGAAGTTTTCGGTCCGAGAGTACAACCGCTGCCCGATCTGCGGGAGGCCCCGGGCGTACTACCGCAAGTTCAACATGTGCCGCATCTGCCTGCGCAAGTACGCCTCCTGGGGGGAGATCCCCGGCGTGATCAAATCGAGCTGGTAGACGGGGAGGAGCAAGGATTTATGGGTATGACCGATCCGATCGCGGATATGCTGACGAGAGTGCGCAACGCCAACCGGATGAAGTTCCGCAGCGTGAACGCCCAGCTCTCGAGGGTGAACCTGGAGATTGTCAAGGTCCTCAAGCGGACCGGCTACATCAGCGGGTTCGACGTCAAGAAGGACGCCAACAAGAGGGACGTCCTCAAGATCTACCTCAAGTACACGGACACGAAGAACCGCGTCATCCAGGATCTCCAGCGGGTGAGCAAGCCGGGCCGGAGAATCTACGTGTCGAGCAAGAAGATCCCCAAGGTGTTCAACGGCTTCGGCGTAGCCATCGTCTCGACGCCCCGGGGGATCATGACGGACAAGGAAGCCAGGCTGCAGAACGTGGGCGGCGAGATCGTCTGCAACGTCTGGTAAGCGCAAGTCAGGAGAGACACCCATGTCACGAATCGGGAAGAAAATCATCGCCCTGCCGGATAAGGTGACGATCAGTGTCGCCGGCGGCGAGATCAAGGTGACCGGACCCAAGGGGACCCTCTCGCGGGCGCTGCCCCGGGACATCGAGATCGTGCAGGAGGGCAAGACCCTCACCGTAAAGACCACCCACGAGGGCCGAAGGGCCGGCGCCCTGCACGGCCTCACGCGAACGCTCGTGGCCAACATGGTCACGGGGGTGAGCGCTGGCTTCACGAAGGGCCTCGAGATTTCCGGCGTGGGCTTCCGCGCCGAGCTGGCGGGCACGACGCTCAAGCTGTTCGTGGGCTACTCCGTGCCGCTCACCTACGAGGTCCCGCAGGGAGTCGCGGTCAAGATCGAGAAGCAGACGAGCCTCACCGTCTCCGGGATCGACAAGGAGCTGGTGGGACGGGTCGCCGCCGAGATCCGCGCCAAGCGCAGGCCCGAGCCCTACAAGGGCAAGGGGATCCGCTACGCGGGCGAGGTCGTGCGGCGCAAGGTCGGCAAGTCCGCCGGCGCATAAGACGTTCGGGAACATAACCCCACACTCACGAAGAGGGCAGAACAGTGTACTCGTCAGCCAAGAAGATCCAGAAGGTCCGAGACAAGCGCAAGAAGCGTGTCCGGGGCAAGGTGGCAGGGACGGCCGGGCGGCCGCGCCTCGCCGTGTTCCGCAGCGCCCGGCACATCTACGTGCAGGCCGTCGACGATGAGGCCGGCCGGACGCTGGCCGAGGCCTCCACGCGCAGCAAGGAGATCGCCGAGGCGATCGCGAAGCTGAACAAGACGGCCGCCGCCGTCGAGGTCGGCAAGCTCATGGCGAAGAAGCTTGCGGCCCTCGAGATCGGGTCGGCGGTGTACGACCGGGGTGCGTTCCTCTATCACGGCCGGGTGAAAGCCCTGGCCGAGGGCGCGCGGGGAGCGGGCCTGAAATTCTAGCAACCGAAAACTCTTGAAGAGGGAGTGACCGTTGGACAGGGACAACCGAGAAAGAAAAGAGTTCATGGTGGAAGAGACGGAGATCCTGGACCGCGTCGTGGCGATCAACCGCACGGCCAAGGTCGTCAAGGGCGGCCGGCGGTTCCGGTTCAGCGCCATCGTGGTCGTCGGGGACGGCAAGGGCTCCGTCGGCGCCGGGCTCGGCAAGGCCAACGAGGTGCCCGAGGCGATCCGCAAGGGGATGGAGAAGGCCCGCAAGAGCATGGCGAAGGTTTCCATCG
>CAYZKT010000172.1:0-5691 GCA_964478885.1 uncultured Syntrophaceae bacterium
GCTGAAAAACCCGAAATCCGTCATGAGCCACATACACGGTCTCCCTTCTCTCTGTTCACCTGCCCCCTGCAGGCCCGGGCCTTACCCCGCCGACACCGACCCGCGCCCCAGGAGAGACTCGAAGAGCGCCGCCAGCATCGCCTCCTGCGAGAGCCGCCGGCCCGCGGCCTCGTGGAGCCCCTCGACGGAAATCCCGAAGGCATCCCCCTCCCCGCCCCGGCGCGAGCTGAGCACCACCGGGGTTGCGGCCAGCTGCGGGCTCAGGCGCAGCTTGCGCAAAAACTCGTAGCCCGCCCCGCCTGCGCGGGAGAGTTCCGTGACGACGATGTCGGGCGAAAAACCCAGAAGCGCCTGGAAGGCCTCGGCGTTGCTCGACGCGAGGCGGATCACCGCCCCCGGCCAGCGCGAGAGGATGACCCCCGTGACCAGGGCGCGCCCCTCGGGCTCGTCGTCGACGACGAGAAACCGCGGCGCCTGCCCCCGGCCCGCCTCCGTGCCGTCCGCAAGGGCCCGCTCGAACATCGCGGGCTCGAAAAGCTGCTGCTGCACATCCCTCCGACTCGATTCCGTCATTCGTTGCCCTCCCCTCTTTTCACCCTCACCCTGACCCCGTTCGATCGACTCACGGCCCTGAGTTTATCGAAGGGCTCTCCCGTCGAGGGAGAGGGAAAATTGTGGTTGCCTCTCCCGTCGAGGGAGAGGGAAAGCAGTAGTTTTATCTCCCACCGGGGGAGAGGGAAAATTGTAAATTCCTCTCCCCGTCGCGGGAGAGGATTGAGGTGAGGGGGACTTTCCCCGCACCTTTTTCCCCCTCACTCGCCAAAGCCCAGCAGGCCCAACACCCCGATCTCCTCCCGGCACCCGGGGCAGAGATTTTCCGGCACTTCCCCCGCAGCCTCCAAAAAGATCTCCCCCAGGGCCTCCACGGGGCTCCTGGCCCCCTCTTCCTCGTCGTATCTCTCTCCGCACTTCCTGCACCTCGGCACGGTACACCCCCCTTTGCACGTCAGCGCTCTTCCAGCCCAGAGGCCCGCCCCATCTCGTTGCCGATCTCGACGGAGACGATGATCAGCGACGCCCTGCGGCTGCGGGCGGAATAGTACAGGTGCGCAAGAGCCTTCTCGCCTTCCCAGAAGTACTCGTCGCCCGCGGCAGGCGAGGCCGGCCCGCCGAACTCGTCGAAGACCATCTTGCGGAAGGGCGCCCAGTTCTTCCTGCCCTTCGCCGTGAGCTCCACGCCGAAGAGGCGGCCGCGCCAGAACAGAAGATCGACGTCCACCTCCTCGAGCCCGTCTCCCTCGCCCTCCGCCCGGTACCGGCACAGCTCCTCGAAGCCGAATACGTTGCACTCCCCGGGGACGAGCCCCTCGTAGTCGCCCACGGCGGAGCCCCACTCGATGCCCTCGAGCCCCGTTGCGGGCTCCGAGCCCGGCTTGAAGGCCAGGGCGGCCTCTTTGCCGGCAGGCTCTTCCTGCCCGGGACCCGCGGGCTCCATGGCGTAGAGGCCGGCGCCCGCCAGCACGATGAGAAGCGACAGGACGGTAACGATCGTTTTCATAGGTCCTCCTCGAAGCGGCCCGTGAAGGCCGGTTGTTTTCCGATCAGTGAAGGCTTGCGCGCGGCATCACCTGGGAGCGAAGGGAGGCGACCCGTGCTTCGCCGCCGGGGCCGACAGGCCCGCCGAAGTTACCCCCTGAACCCGCGCCTGCGGGAGAAGCCCGCCATGGGGCCCGCCTTCTCGGCCGCCGTGGTGCGGAAGAAGGCCGCGTGGACGAGGGCCTTGTTGTGGACCAGGGCCGAGCCCACCATGCCCTTGCCCTCGAGGCGGAAGTCCCAGCCGTGGCCCACGGACTTGAAGCGCTGCCCCGTGCAGGCCAGGGCCTCGGCCATGAAGCCCCGGGGCACGCCCCCCGGGAGGGCCTTGCCGTCCCCGCCGCCCAGCGCGAGGGCCTCCATGGCGTAGCTCTTGACGAGCTTGGGGTGCAGCACCGCGTAGGCCCCCTCGAGCGACAGGAGGTCGAGCCCCGCAGCCTTGCCGTCGATCACGACGAGAAGGCCCTTCTGACCCGGCAGGCACGTGAACTTGCCCAGGTACTCGTCGATGTCCTTCGCCTTCCGGTCGAAGGCGTCCTTCATGGCCCCCGTGGGGGAGGCCACGCGGCTTTCCTCGAGCACGGAAGCGACGTTGTCCCAGACGGCCCCCTGGTCGGAGGCAAAGCGGCCGCAGGCCTTGAGGTTGGCCGACACGCTTTCCTTGGCCGCGCCCCGCACCCGGTGGGTCGCGATGTGGCCCGAGTCGTCGAAACGCTCCGACACGAAGGACCAGCGTCCCTGCTCGGTGCAGCTCACGGGGATGATCGTCTCGGACTGGCGCCGCAGCAGGATCGTCGTGTTGACGATGCGGTTCTGCTTGGCCCCGGCCAGCTCCTCCCCGTCCAGGATGAGCACCGCCTCGGGGGCGCTGTTGACGACCTTGAGCTGCGGCACCGTGCCCCCCTCGCTCACCTCGGTGACCGAGAGGAACCCGCCCGCCAGGGCCTCCTTCATGGTCATGTAGTGCGGGCCGCCGTCGATAGCCGAGAAAACGGGCCAGACGGCCATGTTGCGGTGCCGCTGCGCCTCGGCGAACGTGATTCCCTCCAGATGACTCTTGATTGCTTCCTCCATAGGCCCCCCTCCCTCCCGAAAGCCTCGCAGGCCGCGGGAGATGTTCTTGATTGTCTGAGGGCATTATCGCCACTCCTTCCTTATATAAAAGGCCGCCTCGACAGCCCTCTGTCGGGGGAAAATGTCAGAACTCAACCCGCTCCCCGGCTGGTTTCCTAAATATTGCTTGCAATACCATAAGATATGCTGTAAATATTACGACCATGAGCGAACATATACAGGTAAAAAGGGTTTTAGAGGGCTATCTGCCCAAGAGGTTGACCAAGCGGATTGTCCTCCTCACAGGCGCCCGTCAAACCGGCAAAACAACGCTCTCGAAATCTGCCTATCCCGAACTGCGTTACATCAACCTCGACGCACCGGAAAACCGGGACGCATTCAGAGCGATGCCGACATCTTCCTGGGGCAGGGATGTGGGCCATGCCGTCATCGACGAAGCCCAGAAATTACCCGTCGTATTCGAAAAGGTGAAATACGCCTTCGATGCCGGGGATATCTCTTTTTGCGTGTTGACCGGCTCCAGCCAGATTCTCCTCCTGAAGAAGATCCGGGAGACGCTTGCCGGCCGCGTTTCTCTCCACGAACTCTGGCCCCTGATGGCCTGTGAGCTGTTCCACGGCGGCGGTGACGGGGAAATGCCCCTGCCGCTTATCGATGAGCTTTTCAAGGAAAAGACCCTCGACAGCATTCTAGGCTCCGTTCCCGGGATCCTTCTGGACGCTCAGGATGCAGGGCAGCGCGCCGCCGAGG
Source organism: uncultured Syntrophaceae bacterium (assembly GCA_964478885.1). Classification (GTDB taxonomy): domain Bacteria; phylum Desulfobacterota; class Syntrophia; order Syntrophales; family UBA2192; genus UBA2192. The sequence continues at coordinate 3,418 of CAYZKT010000172.1, forward strand.
CACACCTGTTGCGGTGGGGCGGCATGCCGGCACTGCTGCATCTGCCCGAGGAGGAGCGCTGGAAGTGGCTGCGGGACTATGAGTACACCTACCTGGAAAGGGACCTGTCGGACCTTGCACGGCTCGACGACCTCGAGCCCTTTCGCAAATTCCAAACACTGGCCGCGCTGCGTTCCGGAAACCTCCTGCAGTATTCCGAGCTCGCCAGGGACGCCGGCGTCAGCGTCGACACGGCAAGGAGATACCTGGAATATCTCCGCATCTCCTACCAGAGCATCCTGCTTCAACCCTATCACCGCAACATCACCAGTTCGGTCATCAAAACGCCCAAGCTCTACTGGGTGGATACGGGAATCCTGCGGCAGCTGACGGGGTTCCGCGGCGAGCCGTCAGGCGATCTCTACGAGACCTACGTGATCGGCGAAATCTACAAGTGGATGAAAACGGTGCAGCGCACGGAAGCGCTCACCTTCTACAGGACCCGCTCGGGTCTCGAAGTGGATCTGCTGCTCGAAACGAACCGGGGCATCATCGGCATGGAGATCAAGGCGCGCGAGACGGTCACGCCCTCGGATACCCGGCCCCTGCGGGATGTGGCGCACGGCCTGGGCGGCCAGTGGCGGGGAGGCATCGTCATCTACCGGGGCCACGAAATCCGCAAAATCGCAGAGCCCTCCATCTGGGCGGTTCCCTCCCGCCGCCTCTTCATCGGATGATTGCGGCCATCGTCAGGTCGTTTACAGCGAAGAAACCCCTCACGGCTCGCCCGACGAAGGCATACACGGGCCACTGATCCCCGATCACTGAAGAGAAACTGCCTGGGGTGAGAGGGCAGCGGCGAACGGCCTTCCTGCGGCCGTGAAGCGAATAGGCCGTTTAATCGCTTCACGATAAACGCGATCTTTCTTATCCCTCGCCCCCGGCGGGAGAGCCAATCACCAAGTTCCCTCTCTCCTCGCGGGAGAGCCCTTCGATAAACTCAGGGCCGTGAGTCGATCGAACGGGGTCAGGGTGAGGGGGAAGTTCCCGCGAAAAAATCATCCCTGCAAATTGAAAGTCCCGACAGCCGTCATCGCGAGTCGAGCACCTGTTCTGAGCCTGCCGAAGAAGCACGAGGCGTGGCGATCTCCCGCTCAGAATTCCCTCTTATCTTGCCCCCGCAAGTGCGACGTTATTCCGTCTTGACATCACAACATCATGCTGTTACGCTGGCATCCGAGGTGATCCAATGAGTGAATCCGCAAAGCGTTCTACCATCTACCTGGACCCCGATCTGCACCGCGCATTGCGCCTCAAGGCGGTCCATACCGGGCGTTCCATGTCCGATCTCGTCAACGAGACCATTCGCATGGCCTTTCGCGAAGACCAGGAGGATCTTTCGGCTTTCGATGAGCGCGTCAGGGAACCGGAAATGACGTATGAAGCGCTCCTGAAGGACCTGAAGGCGCATGGGAAAATATAGCCTCGCCTTCAAGAAATCCGTGGCCAAGGATCTTCGGGCGTTTCCCTCGAAAGATGTCCATCGCATCCTGAAGTGCTTCGAGCTGCTGGCACAAAATCCCCGCCCCCCCGGATGCGAAAAGCTGTCCGGCCGGGAGCGATATCGGCTGCGCCAGGGAGTCTATCGCATCATCTATGAAATTCAGGACGAACGGTTGAAGGTCATCGTGGTGAAGGTCGGTCACCGGCGGGATGTTTACAGGACAGATCGGTAAAAAAGCCGCACGAAGCCGCCCCCGTCTCTCAAGCACGGAGCCGTACAATCCCGGTACCTCAAAGCCATCGAGCAGGACTTGATCGATGGCCAGGCGGACGGCCTGACTCCTCCCTGACTGACATCCGAAAAATTATCGAAGAGTTTGAACGTTACGCGAGAGATCTCGAGATGCATCCCCCTTTGACCGGGGTTGCATCCCGCAAAACGTATTCACGCAACCCAAAGGGGGAAACAGGAGGACTTGCCTTTGCCCAACTCCCCCCCTTTCGCAAAGGGGGGGCAGGGGGGATTTCTCTTCTGTCTGTGCCCCCTCGCCCTTGACGGGAGAGGCCTAGGGTGAGGGGGAAATCATTGCGGCGAACGGCCATCTTGCGGCCGTGAAGCGAATAAGCCGTTTAATCGCTTCACGATAAACGCGATCTTTCTTATCCCTCGCCCTTGACGGGAGAGGGTGGGGTGAGGGTGAATTCCGGCAAACCTCTTGCATAATAAGACCACGTTGTGGAACCCAAAGTGTGTAAAATGACGGGCCAGAAAAACACCCACAAGCGCCTGAT
>CAYZKT010000173.1:0-5645 GCA_964478885.1 uncultured Syntrophaceae bacterium
GTCGAGCACCCTGTACGTCTCGGGGATGTTCATGCCCGTGTCGAAGAGGGCCACCCTGCCGTCGTGCAGCAGGGCGTAGACGTGCACGTGGCGGAGGCGGAAGGGCATGGGAAGGGTGATGCGATAGAGGTCGGGCAGGATTTGATCGATCAATGCATTGGCTCCCGGTCGGTTTGTCAGCGCGCCAGCTCGTGTCCCAGTTTCCGCGCCTTATCGAGGATCGCCTGCGGCAGCTCCTGCCTCTCTTGCAGGGCGGCCGTGCCGACAAACAGCGTGCCCAACCCTTTCGCGCCCGCGGTCTGCGCGGCCCGCTTCAGGCTGGAGAGCGAGCGGGTGAACACACGCCCCAGGGCGGCGGGCATGGCGCTCGAGGTGACGAGGACAGCCTTGAGGCCCCGGTCCTTCAGCCGCAGGGAGGGCCCCGGCTTTCCCCACGGCCAGTACGCGTAGCAGACGAGCCGCTCGATGAAGCGCTGCGTCACCGCCGTGACGCCGAAGAAATTCACGGGCGAGGCCAGCACGATTCCGTCGGCCGCCTCGATGCGATCGAGGATGTCCGCCATCTCATCGTCGTGGACGCAGACGCCTCTCCGCGGCCCTTCCAGCTGGGTGCACTTGCGGCAGTTCAGGCAGAACTCGAGGGGGTGGTCCATGAGGCGGATCGTCTCGGTCTCGGCCCCTTTCTCGGCGGCGGCCTGCAGGATGGCCTCCACGGTCCGATCGACGATGCCGCCCTTTCGGTAGCTCCCGGTAATTGCGATGATCTTTTTCGCCATGGCGCTGCGTGCCGTCCCCTTCCCCGCTCGCCATGAAATGCGTCAGGAAGGTTTAGCACAAAAGGACCCGTTTATAAATAACGGTCTGCGCGGCCTTACCTTTTCAGGGCCGATACCCGCGCGGGGTCTCCTCGCCGCGCAGGATGCGCAGGGCGCCCTCGGCCATGGCCTCCATCTCGTCCTCGCCGGGAAAGATGAACACGGGCGCGATGAACTTCACGCGCCCCTCCACCCACCCCGTGAGCGTTTCCGAGTGGGCCAGCCCCCCGGTCAGGACGACCCCGTCGACATCTCCCGAGAGGACGGCCGCCATGGCGCCGATGTCCTTGGCGACCTGGTAGGCCATGGCCCGGTAGATCACCTCGGCTTTCGCGTCGCCCTTTTTCACGGCCGCCTCGACCTTGATAGCGTCGTTCGTCCCGAGGTAGGCCGCAAGGCCCCCCTGCCCCACGAGCTTCTTCGACAGATCCTTCGGGTTCATCCGGCCGGCCAGGTCGAGCAGGTCCTGCGTCGGCAGGGAGCCGGCCCGCTCCGGCGAGAAGGGCCCCTCGGTGAGGCCGTGCGTGCAGTCGATCACCTGCCCCCTATTGTGGGCCCCGATGGTGATCCCCCCGCCCAGGTGGGCGACGACGAGGTTGACCTCTTCGTAGCGCTTCTTCAGCGCGGCGGCCGCCCTGCGTGCCGCGGCCTTCTGGTTGAGGGCGTGGAAGGCGCTCTTGCGCTCGATCTCGGGCAGGCCCGACACGCGCGCCAGGGGCGCGAACTCGTCGGTGCTCGGCGGGTCGATCACGACGGCGGGCATGCCGTGCCTCCGCGCAAGCCCCATGGCCATCGACGGCCCCAGGGCCGAGGGGTGCTTCCCGTACCGGCCCTCCATGAGGTCCTCGCACATGGCCTCGTCGATGGCGTAAGCGCCTGCCGGCGCAGGGCGCCCCAGCCCACCGCGGCTGATGACGAGGTCGACCCGGCCCATGTCGATTCGGTTCTTCTCGATGAACGAGCGAAGGCCGGCCTCGCGCAGGGGGAGCTGCTCCCGCAGGTCCTTGAACCCGGCAAGCTCGGCGGCGCCGTAAGTGAGGCTCTCCTGTACGAGCCGCTCCGTGTTTCGGTAGAAGGCGACCTTGGTGGACGTGGAGCCCACGTTGACGGCAAGGATGTGTCGCGTCTTTTCCATGGCCTACAACCTCCCGCAAAGAAGGACGGCAAGATCGATTTCCGTCGCTCGGTTCTCGACCGGCACGAAGGGAAGACTCAGCACGACGGGACGGCTCACCCCCATGAGGGCGCAGGCCATCGGCGTCTTCCCGATGAAGACGGTCAACTGGGCCATCAGATAGGCCGCCTCGACGTTGGGCATGAGGTAGATGTCGCCCCGTCCCGTGACGGCGCTGTGAACGCCTTTCCGGTCGGCGGCCCTTCGGCTCACGGCGCAGTCGATGTCGAGCGGCCCCTCCAGGGTGACGTCGCCGAACTGCCTGCGCTCGGCCATCTTCGAGAGGATCGCCGCGTCCATCGTGGAGGGGATGGCGGGGTTCACCTGCTCGATGGCCGACAGGGCCGCGATCTTCGGCGAGGCAAAGCCCAGCACGCCGGCAAGTTTGATGACGTTCTCCGTGATCGTCACCTTCTCGGCAATGGCGGGGAAGCTGTTCACGTAGGTGTCCGTCGCCATGGTCACCTGGTTGACCGCCGGCGGGTCGAAGACGGAGACGACGCTTGCCACCCTCTCCTTCAGCAGGCCCTTCTCCCTGTCCAGCACGGTCCCGAGGAACGGGCCCGGGGCCATGTCTCCCCGCATGAGGATCTCCGCCGCCCCCTTCTTCACCATGTCGATCGCCAGGGCAAGGGCCTTCCCCCCGTCGGGCTCGTCGATAACCTCGAGGTGAGCCGCCGGGATCTTCTCCCGGCTAAGCCATGACGAGGCGGCCTTGCCGTCCCCGACGAGAATGGGGAAGACCAGGCCGTCCGCCATGGCGGCGGAGAGGGTAGAGAGATCCGTTGCGGCCGTGACCGGCGCGACGACGAGCCGCTTTGCGCCCTTTGCCTTCGCCTCTTTTCGGATCTGATCGAAGTTCGTCATCATGATGCGGCACCTCCCTTGATCTGCTCGGCCACGGTGACCCCGGCGGCGATCTCGCCGAGGATCGAATCGCGGAAGTCGGACCGCGAGGGGATGATGACGGGGCCCCGGGAGCTCATGACGAGAGAGCGTCGCCGGACGTTCTTCAGGGCGAAGTCGAGTTTCACGAGGATGTTTCCCGTGGCGAGGTTCGGGACGAGCATGATGTGGGGGAAATCCGCCTTCCCGATGTCGATGTCGCCGCGGCGGAAGGCCTTCCTCCCGGGGGAGAAGATGTCGAGAAACGACGCGGCCTCCATCACCTCGCAGGCGCCCAGCTCGCCCGCGGCGGCCGCCTTCCTCAGCGCGAGGCAGTCCTGGTACGAGGGGATGTCGCCGTTGATCTCCCGCTTGCCCGAGAGCACGCAGATCTTCGGCTGCGGGTAACCCAGCAGGTGGAAGAGGAAGACGGCGTTGCGCACGATCTCGGCCTTGGCGCGGTAGTCGGGCGTGATGTTGACGCCCGTGTCGGTGAAGCAGGTCAGGTGCTCCAGGCCCTCGATGTCCCACAGCGAGATGACGCTGACGACCTTCCCCTTGCCGGCCTTCGACTCTTCGCGGATGATGGCGCGGTAGATGTAGGCCGTCGGGATCTGCCCCTTGCCGGCGATGTCCACCTCGCCGGAGAAGAGCATCTTGATGCCGAGGTCGGCGATGGCCTGGCGGCTCTTCTCGTAGATCTTCTCCGTCCCGCCGATGTCGTACTGCACCTGGTCGGCCAGCCGTTCCATTTTCTCGCGGTCGCCGATGAGCACCGGCCGGGTGTACCCCTTCGCGGCGCTGTCCCGGACGGCCAGCATGAACTCCTCGTCCTCGGGCGCCAGCACCACGAGCCGCTTCGGCCCATTCTGCGACGCCATCCTGTCCATGTCGGCAAAGGATCGGATCATCACAACCTCCTCCCGCAAAGGGTATCGGGTATAGGGTCAATAAACAAAATAGAGGAAACTACTCGTTCAAATCCTCCCCGGCCCTCCTTTTTCAAAGGAGGGGGTCTGAATCTTCCCCCTTAGGAAAAGGGGGATCGAGGGGGATTTTCTGCCTGCTAGCGCAGCACGCTTGCCGAGATAACCATCCGCTGGGCCTCGGAGGTGCCCTCGTAGATCTCGGCGATCTTGGCGTCGCGCATGAGCCGCTCCACCTTCGCACCCTTGATGTAGCCGCAGCCGCCGTGGATCTGCACCGCCTTGACGGTGTGATGCATGGCCTTCTCCGTCGCGAAGAGCTTGGCCATCGCGGCCTCCCGCGCGAAAACCTGTCCACGGTCCTTCAGCGAGGCGGCATGCCGGGCCAGGAGGCGAGCGGCGGCAAGGTCGGTGGCCATGTCGGCGATCATCCAGGCCACCGCCTGGTGGCGGGCGATGGGGTTTCCCATCTGGACCCTCTCCTTCGCGTACCGGATGGACTCGTCCAGGGCCGCCTGGAGCATGCCGACGGCCTGGGCGGCAATCCCGATGCGCCCGTGGTCGAAGCCCGTCATCGCCATGGGGAGGCCCGCGCCCTCCTTCCCCAGCAGGTTTTCCGCGGGAACGCGGCACTTCCGGAACACGACTTCGGAGGTCTGGGACGAGCGCATCCCCATCTTGTCGAAATGCCGCCCCGGCAGAAGCCCCGGCGTTCCTTTCGGGACGATGAAGGCGCTCATGCCCCTGCGCCCCGCCGAGCGGTCCGTCCAGCAGAACAGGATGAACGTGTCCGCGAGCGGCCCGTTGGAGACGAAGGTCTTCGTCCCGTCGATCACGTAGGCATCCCCGTCGCGCACGGCGGTCGTCGTGACGGCCATGACGTCGGTGCCGGCCTGGGGCTCCGTCAGCATGAAGGCCCCCATGTGCTCACCCCCGGCCAGGGGGACCAGGTATTTCGTCTTCTGCTCCGGTGTTGCGTTGAGGGCAAGCGTCGTGCCGATGATGCCGGCGTGAAACGACACGGTGAACCCCGTCGAGGAGCAGGCCCGGGCAACTTCCTCCACGACGAGGGTGTGGGTCACGAAATCGGCGCCGGCGCCGCCGTATTCCGCGGGCAGGGGAATCCCCAGCCAGCCCCCCTCGCCGAGTTTCCGGAACAGCTCGGCCGGGTGGCGGCTGTTCTCGTCGATCTCGGCGGCGATGGGTTCGATGTGCTTCCCGGCAAACTCACGGATGTTCTTTCGGATGAGTTCCTGTTCCTCGGTCAGACTGAAATCCATGCGATTCCCCCGTCTAGGGCTCAGAGAGTCTTTGTCATTCCGGGCCTGACCCGGAATCCATATTCGTTGTGGATTCGCCCTTTGCCGTCCGGATCGCTTCACGGACGAAAAGGCCCGTTGCGTGGAGACCCTCCCGATCCTCTTTGACGCCGAGCTTGCCCCGCCTGTAGGCAAAGGTCTCGTCTCTCTGCCCCGAGACCGCGCCCACGCCGTAAAGGGCCCCCGCGGCGTGACAGGAAAATGTGCGCATTTCGTGGACGAGGAAGGCCCCGTGGAGGCTGGCAAGCGTCGTTTCCATTCCCAGGTTTCGGCACCAGCCGACGGCCAGGGCCACACCGACCTTCCCCTTCAGGGCCAGGTGCCCGCACGCGCCGAAGGTGAAGCAGCGCGTCCGGTCGATGAGGCAGGCCATCGTCCCGGAGAGCCGGGAAAAGTAAACCGGCGAGGCGAGGATGAGGACGTCGCAGTCGCGTATTTTTTCCAGAATCGGCGAGGCGTCATCCGCAATCGAGCAGAGCTTCTCCGGCGTCTGCTTCGCCATGCACCAGTTGCAGTGCCGGCAGTC
>CAYZKT010000174.1:0-5637 GCA_964478885.1 uncultured Syntrophaceae bacterium
AAGACTTCGGAATCCGAATTCATTCGAGAGACGTGTCCGATGGAAGCTCAGACGAAAAACAGACTGGACCGGAAGTGGAAGAAACACGCGGACGAGATCGAACTGGAGGTCATCCAGAAGCTGAAGGGCAATGCGGACTACCACGTGGTCGAAGTCGCCCGGGCGTCGCTGAAGCGATTCGGCGTCGAGAAGGCGGGCCTCCGGAAAGACAGCTTTGTGCTGCGGATCGAGACCGCGGCGGGGACGGACGAAAACCGGCGGGCGGCCGGCGGGTGGCTGTGCTTCGAAAGCGAAACCGACGCGCTGTTTTACCTGTCCCACGTCTGGTTCCGGCACATCAAGACCAACTTCACCGCCCTGGACGACGCCATGTCGGACACGGTCGATCTCGTGGAGAAGGCCATGGGCATTGCCTTGCGCGAAGGCGGGTTCGGCAACGAGGTCCTCAAGGACATGATCGTCCGGGCCCTCGGCCGTCTTGCCTCCGTGTCCTTCACCGTGGGGGGGTATCTCCAGGGCGATCGGTTCGACTCGGAGGTCGTGGAGGACTGCTCGAAGCACAACGGCGGCCATGACGAGCTGGCGAGTCTCGCCGCCAGCGGCGCCCTCGACGTGCGCAACCAGAAGCACCTCAAGATGCTGGAGGCGTGGATGGCGAGGGGCTAAGTTAAAGGTACGAGGATAAAGGAAAAAGGGTAAAGAAGGGACGGTGATTCGATTTCACCGTCCCTTTTCTTTGCCCTTGTCCTTTTACCTTTCACCTTTCGCCTTGGGCCTGTCCTCCGCGAGGAACTCCAGAACAAGCCGGTTGAACTCCTCGGGGTGCTCGATGTTCGGCATGTGGCCGCAGCGCTCGAAGATGTGCAGGCGCGCCCCGGGGATTCTGCCCGCCGCGTCGACGGCCTGGCTCACCGGCAAAATCCGGTCCTCTCGCCCCCAGAGGATGAGCGTGGGGGCTGCGATGGAGGCGAGACCTGCCCGGATGGGTTCCAGGACGCCGGGTTTTGCGCCGCGGAGCGTGGCGATGGCGCGCAGGATTGACGTGAAGGCGCGGACGGAACCGGGCTGGAAGAACATCTCGTAGTACATCCGCGCAAACGCGGGGGAGATCGCGGCCGGGTCGTAGACGAGACGGTGCAGAAACCGGGTGAAGACGGGCAGGGGGGGCTTGAAAAACAGGCGGTCGAAAAAAGGCAGCGAGGCGATGCGCAGGGGCAGGCTGACGTCGCTCCCGAGCCCGGCGCTGCTCGCCAGGACGAGCCTCTCCACGCGTAGCGGGTCGTCGAGGATGACGCGTAGGGCAACCCCGCCGCCGAGGGAATGGCCGACGAGCGCCGCCCGCCCGATGCCCAGGGCCGTCATGAAATCCCGGATGAACCGGGAATAGGCCGCGGGGCTGTAAGCCATCTTCCCGGGTTTTTCCGTCCGGCCGAAACCGGGCAGGTCGGGGGCGAAGACCCGGTGCCGAGAGGCGAGGGGACCGATGCTTGACGACCAGATTTCCGCCGAGGCTCCCAGGCCGTGGATGAGAACGACAGGCGGACCGGCCTTGCCCGCAAACAGGCAGCGCGCGCGAAGGCCGTCTATGTCGATGTAACGCTCGGCAGGCATCCAATCACCTCCCCTGGGGTCCGCTTTTCGGGGCCGATCGAACAGCGAGTCATCTTTCCACGATTTTATCCCGGACAAAAGCGAAATCTTGGCGAAAAATCGGGAACGGATCAAATCGGCAACTTGCATTTCACGATAGAAAAATATAGAAAAAATAAAGGTTGTGTTTCGCCGGGGCTTGTATACAATTGGCAACACGGATAGTGTAAGTGGGATAGTATTCCGCTGAGTGGCATAGCCAGTTATTGTTTTGTGCCGGGAATGAAGAATGACAAAAGAAGAGCAGATCGCCAAATTGAAAAAACTGGGCGATGAATTCATCTATGCCCTGATCGACAATCCTTACGAATGCCCTATCGTCATCGACAACAAGGGCATCATCCGGTTCATGAGCCGCTTCAGCAAGCGCCTCATCGGCATCGACCCCGACGATGCCGTGGGTCGGCACATCAAGGATGTCATCAAGGAGACCCACCTCCACGAGATCCTCAAGGACGGGAAGGCACGGATTGCGGACATTCTCTACATCGCCGGCAAGCAGCAGGTCATCTCCCGGATCCCGCTGCAGGATCTGCAGGGGAAAATCCTGGGAGCCGTGGGAAAGGGCATATTCAGCAAGGTCTCCAAGGTGGCCGAACTGTCCCAGCGGATCGAGCAACTGAGCGATCAGGTCCAGTACTACAAGCAGCAGGTCACCGACTTGAAGGGCGGCTCCACGATCGTGGGCCGTTCGGAGGCCATCCTGAAATTGAAGGAGAGCGCCCTGCTTGCCGCAAGGAGCAACGCGTCGGTGCTCATCACGGGGGAGTCCGGAACGGGTAAAGAAGTAGTGGCCTACTTCATCCACCAGAACAGCTCCCGGTCCAACGGACCCTTCATCCGGGTCAACTGTGCCTCCATTCCCCGCGAGCTCTTCGAGAGCGAGCTCTTCGGCTACGAGGGGGGAGCGTTCACCGGGGCGCGATCGCAGGGCAAGCCCGGCAAGTTCGAGCTGGCCAACGGGGGAACGATCCTGCTCGACGAGATCGGCGAGATGCCCCGGCCCATGCAGGCCAAGCTCCTGCGGGTGCTCCAGGAAAAAACCGTCGACCGGCTCGGCGGGACCCGGCCGATCCCCGCCGATTTCCGCCTCGTCGCGGCCACCAATCGGGACTTGCAGGAAATGGTGCGCAAGGGGGATTTCCGGATGGATCTCTTCTACCGCATCAACATCCTCAGCATCCATGCGCCGCAGCTCCGGGACATCCGGGAAGATATCCCCGTGCTTGCGGCTCATCTCGTCAGACTTCTCAACGAGGAGATCGGATGGGGCGCCTCTTCCATCTCCCCCGAGGCAATGGAGGAGCTTCGAGGCTACGATTGGCCCGGCAACGTGCGGGAACTGCGCAACGTCATCGAGCGGGCCATGATCATCGCCAAGGAGCGGGTCATCCGGCCTGAAGATCTTCCCGAACGGGTCCGCCGCTCCGAGATGGGGCAAGGCGCCCTGTCTTCTGCGATTTCAGCCTCGCGCACGGGCAACCTGCGGTGCATCCTTGCCGAGACGGAGCGGCAGGTCATCCTGGAGACCCTTCACCGTGCCGGCGGAAACAAGACGAAGGCCGCGAAGATGCTCGGTATCCACCGGACATCGCTCTACGAAAAAGTGAGACAGCATGGGATGGACCCCGACGGGGAGATCGATTTCAGTCTTTGACGGGAAGGTCCGTTCCCGTCTCCATTCGTGGGTGAAAATATTTTTTCCCTTTCCGCTGTAGCGGTAGCAACCTTTTTCGGAAGAGTGTCGTGTAATCGCTACATGTCCAATGTTTCATACAGCGCCGAAATGTCAAGCCCCCAAGCCATTTCAGAACCATATCCCGCATAACGGAATGAAATGTGTAGCGTATACTGTACATGATTTCTCCTGCCCTGCCCGGTTTCCTGTTTCCTAAGAGAAACAAATATTCAATGTGATCAAGCGGATACTTGCTGTCCCCTCGTTCTGGTCCGTCTCTTGCGATAGGACCGCGCGGTTACAGATCCGTTGCGACGCCCTTCCGGCTGCAATCACGTTTAAGGGTGTAATCCGGACCGGGGAGGCCGGATCGGGTCTGCGGCAGGTCAAGGGAGGGATTCATCGATCTGCCGGGCCTTAAAATCCGTTTTAAGGGGAGGTATCATGGATGTACGAGCGGATAAGGTAATGTCGCTGGCCGAGGCCATCAAGACCTACGTCAAAGACGGCTCTCACATCTCGATCGGTGGTTTCACCGTCAATCGAAACCCCATGGCGGCCGTCTACGAGATCATCCGCCAGGGGATCAGGAACCTCCATGTCTATGCCCACTCCAACGGCACCGGCGTCGACGAGCTGGTCGGCGGGGGCTGCGTGGGCAAGATCGAGATCGCCTACGGCGGAAACGGGAGGGCGGCCCCCACCTGCATCCGGTTCAAGAAAGCGATCCAGATGGGGATGGTCGTTCACGAGGATTACTCCAACTACCAGATGAGCCTGCGGTTCCACGCCGGGGCCATGGGCGTGCCTTTCATGCCGACGCGCTCGTCCCTCGGGACGGACATCGTCAACAAGTGGGGCTTTTCGAAGGAGATGCGAAAAAAGGATTCCAAGCTGCCCGACGAGAAGCTCATCGTGATGGACAACCCCTTCGGCAACTGGGCGAACTGCGCAAAAGTCGTGCTCGTTCCGGCCATCAACCCCGACGTAACGATCATTCACGCACAGAAGGCCGACCGGCAGGGCACATGCCGCATCCAGGGCCTGCAGTTCTGCGACACGGATCAGGCCAAGGCGGCACGAAACGTCATCGTCACCTGCGAAGAGATCGTCGACGGGGCGGAGTTGAGGAAGGATCCCGAGTACAATCAGATCCCCTTCATCCATGTCTCGGCCGTCGTACAGGTTCCCTACGGCGCGTACCCCTCGTCCTGCCACCAGCACTACGACTACGACCCCACGCAATTGTCCGACTTCGCCAAGGCGGCCAAGGACGATGCGGCGTTCAAGGCCTACCTCGACAAGTTCGTCTACGGCGTCAAGGACCACCAGGGGCTGCTCGACCTCGTCGGCAAGGCGCGGCTCGCGAAGATCAAGGCCGACCCCCGGACCGGCTATGCCACCGGGCTGGACAGAAAGTAAGGAGGGGAGCGCGATGGACTACACACTGAGAGAACTCATGGCGATCATTGCCGCCCGCGAGATCAAGAACGGCGATATCGTCTTCTGCGGGACGGGCATTTCCATGGTGGCGGCCATGGCGGCCAAGCACATGAATGCCCCCGAGAGCATCATCTTCTTCGAGACCGGCGCCGTCGACTCGGCCCTCGAGGAGATTCCCATGGCCGTCGCGGACCCCCGCGTCGTGTATGCCTCGGCCTCCAGCGGCGGGCTTCTCGATGCCTTCGCGACGATGCAGAACCGCATCACCGGCGATAGGGTCATCGGGATCCTGGGCGCCGCCCAGATCGACAAGTACGGCAACATGAACTCCACGAGCATCGGCGACTACTACCGGCCCAAGACCCGTTTCTCCGGAAGCGGCGGGGCCTGCGACGTGGCCTCCTTCGTGCCCCGCTACATCATCTTCATGCAGCACGAGAAGAGGAAGTTCCCCGTGAAGGTCGACTACCTCACGAGCCCCGGCTACCTCGACGGCAACGGCGGCCGCGAGCGGGCGGGCCTCATGACCGGAGGGCCCAGCGCCGTCGTGACCAACCTGGCCATGATGCGCTTCGACGAGAAGACCAAGGAGATGTACCTGGCCTACTATTATCCCGGGATCTCGCCCCAGAAGATCCTGGACAACATGGAGTTCTCCGTCGACGTGTCGAAGGCGCAGGAAGCCGCGCCTCCCACGGCGAGCGAGCTGAAGGTCCTGCGGGAGGTCGTCGATCCCCAGCGGATCATCCTGTGAGAACAAGCGCCGCCCGGCCGGCGGGACGCCGTCGTCGGGGCCGGCGTGACGGCAACACCGACACACTGTCGTACCCATAACCATCACGAGGAGAATCGAAATGAACTTTGAA
>CAYZKT010000175.1:0-5623 GCA_964478885.1 uncultured Syntrophaceae bacterium
GTCAGGCGGCTGCCGGGGGCACGACATAGAGCAGGACGCACACGTAGTGGCAGGCGCTCCCGCCGAGCACGAAGAAGTGCCAGATGGCGTGGTTGTAGGGGAGCCTCTTGAAAAGGTAGAACAGGGCCCCCAGGGTGTAGACGATGCCCCCGGCCAGCAGCCAGGCGAACCCCCCGGCGGGCAGGGCCTCGATGAGGGGCTTGACGGCGAAGATGGCCAACCACCCCATGAGGAGGTAGCCGACGGCGGACAGGACCTTGAACCGCTGTGCGAAGAGCAGCTGAAAGACGATTCCCGCGGCGGCCAGGACCCAGATCAGGCTGAAGAGCGTCCACCCCCATCCCCCCCGCAGCGTCACGAGCGTGAAGGGCGTGTAGGTGCCTGCGATGAGCAGGTAGATGCACGAGCGGTCCACGATCCGGAAGACATGCTTGAGCCTCGGCGAGCGGACCGAGTGGTAGAGGGTCGAAGCCGTGTACAGCAGCACGAGCGTCGCCCCGTAGATGCTGCAGCTCACGATGTGCAGCGCCGTGCCGTGCAGGCAGGCCAGCGCCACCAGCACGCCGAGCCCCGCGGCGCTCAGGAGGGCTCCCGTGCCGTGGGTGAGGCCGTTGACCAGTTCCTCGATCTGAAGGCGTTTCGATTGCATGGAGCTGTATCCTTGACGGTGACGGTACGGGGCCCCGATCCTTTATGCTGCCGGCACGACGTAGAGCAGGACGGCCATGTAGTGGCACGTGCTCCCGCCGAGCACGAAGAAGTGCCAGATGGCGTGGTTGTAGGGGAGCCTCTTGAAAAGGTAGAACAGGGCCCCCAGGGTGTAGACGATGCCCCCGGCCAGCAGCCAGGCGAACCCCCCGGCGGGCAGGGCCTCGATGAGGGGCTTGACGGCGAAGATGGCCAACCACCCCATGAGGAGGTAGCCGACGGCGGACAGGACCTTGAACCGCTGTGCGAAGAGCAGCTGAAAGACGATTCCCGCGGCGGCCAGGACCCAGATCAGGCTGAAGAGCGTCCACCCCCATCCCCCCCGCAGCGTCACGAGCGTGAAGGGCGTGTAGGTGCCTGCGATGAGCAGGTAGATGCACGAGCGGTCCACGATCCGGAAGACATGCTTGAGCCTCGGCGAGCGGACCGAGTGGTAGAGGGTCGAAGCCGTGTACAGCAGCACGAGCGTCGCCCCGTAGATGCTGCAGCTCACGATGTGCAGCGCCGTGCCGTGCAGGCAGGCCAGCGCCACCAGCACGCCGAGCCCCGCGGCGCTCAGGAGGGCTCCCGTGCCGTGAGTGAGGGCGTTTACCAGCTCCTCGATCTGGATGCGTTGATAGCGCATGGTCCCCGTCGGTCCCGCCTGCGGCCTCGCATTTCGCCTGAAAGGCGAAGCCGCAAACGGGGGCTTTACTTTTCACGTGACGCGTTATATACAACGCCCAAAGGGGAACCTCAAGAGTTTTTGAGGGCCCAACCTGGATGAAAAAGCGATTTTTGTGGCGCAGGCAGACCACCGGGCTCCGCAGAGGCCGGTGGTTTTTTGTTCAGGGACGAGCAGGCGAACGAGGAGGAACGGCGATGAAAAAGCTCATCCAGTCCGGGGATACGGTCAGCGTCCACTACACCGGGAAACTCGAAAGCGGCGAGATTTTCGACTCCTCGTCGGGAAGGCGGCCCCTGACCTTCACCGTCGGCACCGGGCAGATCATCCGGGGCTTCGACGAGGCGGTGCTCGGCATGGCCGTGGGGGAGGCAAAAACCGTCACCCTCGCGCCGGAAATGGCTTACGGCCCCCGGCAGGTGGAGCTGATCGTGGATATCCCGAGGAACACGGTTCCCGAGGGCATGGAGATCGAGAAGGGGATGATGATCGAACTGGTCGACCCCCAGGGCAACAAGATTCCGGCGGAGGTCTTCGAGATTCTCGACGAGGTGGTCAAGATGGACCTGAACCACTTCCTGGCGGGGAAGACCCTGGTCTTCGACATCGAGATCGTGGCGGCGGGGCCGTTACAGGAACCGGGATGACCGGGAGTCCCCGGCGGAGGCCCGGGGTACGACACGCGAAAGGACGTCGATGAAATTCCTGGAAAAATTGTTCAGCCGGGACAAGGAAACGGCAAAGAAGGAAGAGACGGGCGGCAACGATGCGTGCCCGTGCGGGAGCGGCAGGATGTACAAGCGCTGCTGCCTCGACAACGACGAGAAGAAAAGACGCAAGCAGATGGGGCTGATGTGAGGCAGGCGACCCTCAGTCGCCCGCCTTTTCCGCGTACAGGTCATAGAGCGCCGCCGCGGTGATGCGGCAGCGGACGATTTCCCCCGGGGCGATCGCCCCGTCGCGCACGTAGGTGATCCCGTCGATTTCCGGGGCCTGGAAGCGCGTTCGACCCCACCAGGGGAAGTCCTTCCGTCCCGTCTTTCCTTCGACGAGCACCTCCTCCTCCGTTCCGATGCGGGCCAGGCCGATCTCGTCGGCGATCGCCGCCTGGGCCTCCATGACAAGGCCCTGGCGCCTCAGCTTCTCCGCCTCCGCCACCTGCCCCCCCATCCCTGCCGCCTCTGTCCCCTCCTCCCGGGAGTAGGGGAATACCCCCAGGCTCTCGAAACGCGTCTCTTCCACGAAGCGCAGCAGCCGCTCGAAGGCGTCCTCCGTCTCGCCGGGGTAGCCGACGATGAGCGAGGTGCGCAGGGCGACCCCCTGGACGGCCCTGCGGATCTCGTCGATCTTCCTGCGGAGAAAAGCCGAAGAGCCCTTTCGGTTCATCGCCTTGAGGACCCGATCGTCGATGTGCTGCACGGGAATGTCGAGGTAGCGGCAGACCTTTTCCTCGGCGGCCATCGTGGCGAGAAGCTCGGCCGTGACGCTCTTCGGGTAGGCGTAGAGCAGCCGGATCCAGCGCGGCCCCTCGATCGAACAGAGCCGCTTGAGCAGGCCGTTGAGCGTGGGGCGTCCCCGGAGGTCGCGCCCCCAGGCCGTCGTGTCCTGTGCGACGAGGATGATCTCCCGCGTCCCCCCGGCGGCGAGCCGTTCGGCCTCGGCGGCGAGGTCGTCCATGGGGCGGCTCCGGAAGGGGCCCCGGATCTCGGGGATGACGCAGTAGGCGCAGCGGTTGGAGCACCCCTCGGCGATCTTGAGATAGCTGTAGAAGGCCGTGGATACCCGCCGCGGCACCGAGGCGTCCATGAGATACAGGGGCCTGCCCACCCGCACGGCGGGCTCGCGACGGGGGCCTTCGCCGAGGCGTTCGAGGTGCGCGAGGATCTCCGGGAAGTCCCCCGTGCCCAGGAAGAGGTCCACCTCGGGGAGTTCGCGGGCCAGCTCGGCGCCGTAGCGCTGCGGCAGGCAGCCCGTGACGACGAGCCTGCGGCAGCGGCCCTTCTTCTTCCAGGCCGCCATGCGGAGGATCTCCTCGACGGACTCCTCCTTCGCGGGCAGGATGAAGGCGCAGGTGTTGACGACGATGGCGTCGGCCCGATCGGGCCGGTCGGTGACGCTCCAGCCTGAGCGGGACAGGAGGGCGGACATGACCTCGCTGTCCACGAGGTTCTTCGGGCAGCCGAGGCTCAGGATGTAGACGCTCTTTTCGCTCACCTTACCGCGGCAGCTTTCTGGCGAGGACCTTGCGCGGCTTCACGCCGTCGGAGGGGCCCACGACGCCCTCCTTTTCCATCCGCTCGATCATGCGGGCGGCGCGGTTGTAGCCCACCTTGAGGTAGCGCTGCACGAGCGAGACCGAGGCCTGCCCGAGCTCGGTGACCAGCTCCACGGCCTCGTCGTACTTCTCGTCCGCGTCGCCCTCGGCCTTTTCCCCCTCCTGGGCCTCGACCTTGAACTTCTGGATCGACTCGTCGTAGACGGGGGCCTCCTGCTTGCGGATGAAGCTCACGATGCGCGAGATCTCCCGGTCGGAGACGAAGGCGCCGTGGATGCGCTGGAGCTTCGAGGTGCCCGGGGGCATGAAGAGCATGTCGCCCTGGCCGAGGAGCCGCTCGGCGCCGAGCTGGTCCAGGATCGTCCGCGAGTCCACCTTCGAGGAGACCTGGAAGGAGACGCGCGTGGGGAAGTTCGCCTTGATGATCCCCGTGATGACGTCCACCGAGGGGCGCTGGGTCGCGAGGATGAGGTGGATGCCCGAGGCGCGCGCCATCTGGGCAAGCCTCGTGAGCGATTCTTCCACGTTGCGCTGGGCCACCATCATGAGATCCGCCAGCTCGTCGATCACGATGACGATGTAGGGGAGCTTGCCGGGCAGGGGCTTCGTCTCGGCCTCGGCCGCGTCTCCCATGGGAAGCTGCGCCTGGGTTTCCTCGAGGATCCGTTCGCGCCCCTGCTGCTTCTTCTCCACGAATCGGTTGAACTTGTCGATGCTCTTCTCGCCCGTCTCGCCGATGACGCGGTAGCGGTTCTCCATCTCCTCGACGGCCCAGCGCAGGACCGCGGCGGCCTCCTTGGGGTCCACCACGACGGGGTGCAGCAGGTGCGGCAGCCCCTCGTAGGCGGCCAGCTCGAGGCGCTTGGGGTCGATCATGATGAACTTCACCTCGTCGGGGGGCGCCTTGAACAGCAGGCTGCAGATCAGCGCGTTGAGGAAGACGCTCTTGCCAGAGCCCGTCGTTCCCGCGATGAGCAGGTGGGGCATCCGGACGAGGTCCGAGATCACGGGCATCCCCGTGATGTCCTCTCCCATCGCGATGGGCAGCCGGTGCTTGGCCTGGGCGAAGGCCTCGTTGTCCACGGCGTCTCGAAGGGTGACGGAGTCGCGCTCGGGGTTGGGGATCTCGATGCCGATGGCGGCCTTGCCGGGAATGGGCGCCACGATGCGCACGCTTGGGGCCTTGAGGGCGAGGGCCAGGTCGTCGGAGAGGTTGGCGATCTTGTTGATCTTCACGCCCGGCGCGGGCTCGAGCTCGTACATCGTGATGACGGGCCCCGGCTTGACCTCCGAGACCTTGCCCTCGACGCCGAAGTCCGCCAGCTTCTTCTCCAGGAGCCTCGCGTTGGCGATCAGGTTCTCCCGGCGCTGCTTCGTGTCCCGGCGGGGCACGTCGTCGAGCAGCGTCAGCGGCGGCAGGAGATAGGCTCCCTTGGGCCGGGCGAACTCGAAGGCCGTCTGCTCGACCTTCTTCTTCCTCGCCCTTTCCTGCGCCGGGGCCTTCTCCTCGCGGATCACGGGGGGCGGTCGCTTTTCGGCCTTCTTCGGGGCCTCGGGCCTGTCCTCCTCCTCTTCCCTGAGGTAGTCCGTCACCCTCTCCCGGCCCATCTCGGCGTAGAATCGGATGCCGCGGCCCGCGCTCCGTGCGACCCCGTAGGCCCTGCGCAGGGCCGTGACGACGGAGAGCTCCACCGTGACGATCAGCGAGACGATGAGGCCCAGCAGCAGGAAGATGAACGTCCCGCCGGGGTTGAACAGGGCGTTGAGGTACTCCGAGAGCAGTGTGCCCGCGAACCCGCCGGCCGCGAAGGGCGTGTCCACGAGCGGGATGAGCTTGTAGGCGTGTGCGAAGAGGCCCGACGTGGTCACGATGAGCCCCACGAAGCCCCCGACCCACCCGGGCCGCAAGAGGAATCCCGCGTCGAGGAAGAGCTTCACCGAGGTGATGAGCAGAAACAGCGGCAGCCAGTAGGCGG
>CAYZKT010000176.1:0-5605 GCA_964478885.1 uncultured Syntrophaceae bacterium
GCTTGATGGACCGGGCTCTGCCGGTCTGCGGGTCGACGCCCACGACAACCCCCTGCAGCCGCACATCGCCGCGGGCGACTTCGAACCGGCAGGGCATCCCCGTGATGAACCGCTCGATGATCATCTCCTTCTCGATCCCGATGACGGAATTGTGGGGGCCCGTCATCCCCACGTCGGACATGTAGGCCGTCCCGCCGGGGAAAATCGTCTCGTCGGCCGTCTGCACGTGGGTGTGCGTCCCCAGGACGGCGCTTACCTCCCCGTCCAGGAACCAGCCCAAGGCCTGCTTCTCCGAGGTGGCCTCGGCGTGGATGTCCACGATGACGACGGGCGTCTGCTGCCGCAGACCTGCCAGAAGCCCCTTCACCACGCGGAAGGGGCAGTCGGCAGGGTGCATGAACACCCGTCCCGCAAGGTTGACCACGGCAACGGGGATTCCCGCGGCCGTCTTCACGACGGCATGCCCGATGCCGGGGCATCCTTCCGCGTAGTTGGCCGGCCGCAGGAGGTTCGGGTAGTCGTCGATGAAACCCTGGGCTTCCTTTTTGTCCCAAACGTGATTGCCCGTCGTGAACAGGTGGATGCCACATTCCAGCAGTTCGTCCACGGTGTCGCGCGTGATGCCGAAGCCCGCGGCAGCGTTCTCGGCATTGGCAATGACGAGATCGACGCCGTGCTCCTTCACGAGACCCGGCAGCAGCTCGCGCACGGCGCGGCGGCCGGGCCGCCCGACAATGTCCCCGATGAAGAGTATCTGCATAGGGCCCGTCTTATCTCGCGAAGTCCGTCACCCTCGTTTCCCGGATGACGGTGACCTTGATCTGACCCGGATAGGTCAACTCGGACTCGATCTTCTTTACGATGTCCTTGCAGAGAATGAGGGATTCGTCATCGGAGATCTTCTCGTTCTGCACCAGGATCCGGATCTCCCGGCCCGCCTGGATGGCAAAGCACGACTCGACGCCGTTAAAGGACTTGGCGATGCTCTCGAGTTCCTGGAGCCGCTTCACGTAGGTCTCGAGCATCTCTCTCCGGGCGCCCGGGCGGGCCGCCGAGAGGGTGTCGGCCACCTGGACGAGGACGCCCAGGAGATTATTGTTGCGGCCGTCGTCGTGGTGGGTCGCAATGGCCTCAACGATGCGCTCGTGCTCGCCGAATCGCTTGGCGTAGTCCGCCCCGAGCTCGGCGTGCGTGCCCTCGAGCTTGTGGTCCACGGCCTTGCCGATGTCGTGCAGCAGCCCGGCCCGCTTGGCCTCCCGCACCTCGAGCCCCAGCTCCGAGGCCATCATGCCCGTCAGGTGGGCCACCTCGATGGAGTGCTGGAGTACGTTCTGGGAGAAGCTGGAGCGGTACTTGAGCTTGCCGAGCAGCGTGACGAGCTCGGGGTGGATGTCGTGGGCGCCCACGTCGAAGGAGGTCCGCTCGCCTGTTTCCTGGATGATCTTGTCCACCTCGCTCTGGACCTTCCGGACCACGTCCTCGATCCTCCCGGGGTGGATCCGGCCGTCGCTGATGAGGCGCTCGAGCGAGATCTTTGCCACTTCCCTGCGGACGGGATCGAAAGCGGACAGCACGACGGCCTCCGGCGTGTCGTCGATGATCAGGTCGACACCCGTGGCCGCCTCGATGGCGCGGATGTTGCGGCCCTCGCGCCCGATGATCCGCCCCTTCATCTCGTCCGTCGGGAGATTGACGACCGACACGGTGCTCTCGGCCACGAAGTCCCCCGCGTAACGCTGGATGGAGTAAGCGATGATCTCCTGGGCCTTCTTGTCGGCCGTGCGCTTGGCCTCCTCCTCGGCCTTGCGGATGAGGATGGCCGCCTCGCGCTTGGCCTCGGCCTCGAGGGACTGGATCAGCTGCGACTTGGCCTCCTCGGCCGTGAAGCCGGCGATCTTCTCGAGCTTTTCCTTCTGATCGTCGATGATCCGGTTGAGGCGCTCGTGCTTTTCATGCAAGGAGTTTTCCTTCTGCTGGAGCCCCTTCTCGCGGTTCTCGATGTTGCTCTCCTTCTGGACGAGCATGTCGATGCGCTTTTCCTGGTTCTCCTCCTTGGAGCGCAGGCGCGCCTCGAGCTTGTCCAGCTCGGCCTTGCGATCCCGGGCTTCGCGCTCGAACTCGGCCTTCGTCTTCAACAGGCTCTCCTTGGCCTGGAGAACCGCTTCCTTCTTGATGTTGTCGGCTTCCTTCTTGGCCTCCTCGACGATCCGTACGGCAAGATTTTCGGAAGACTGCAGTTCCTTCCGGGTGATCATCTTCCGCAGTAGATACCCGAAGGCGATACCGGCAATCAATGATGCAATGGCTATGATGACGGGTAAGAAATCCAATCTATGTCACCTCCTTATCCCTGATGGCATAGGAAGACCGATGCGTTCAATACGATCCTTCCGGTTCAATGCCGTGGAATGAAGTGCGGACAGGAATCTTTGGGAGGAGGTCCAACAGGCGCAATTTCGGAGGGTTATTCTTATCGGACGAGGGCCAAAAGAATCCCCCGCCTATGCCGTGTTAACGAATAACCTTGAACCTTGTCAACAAGGTGGGTGCCCTGTGTGTGGAATCAGGCTTTCCTCTCGGGAACCTGCACACTTCCGACCAGGGAGGGCTCCCTGTCATTAGGTGTTAGCTCAAAGGATTCTGTTAATCACGCACATCGCAGGGGAATGTTCTTCCCGTTATCTTCCCGGTCGAGGAGATGGATCAGTTCCTCGGACCGGGTTTCCAGCTGGTTGCAGATCGTCTCCTGTTCGCCCCGCAGCCGCATCAGTTCATCGGCCAGATTCAGGGCAACCAGCATGACGATGTTCAGAGTCGTCAAGTTCCTTGAGGCGCGTTTGATGTCCTCCGCTTTGTCGTTGATATGCTCCACGATCTTCAAAACATGGTCATCACTGGCATCACTCAGCACGGAGACGTTATGACCCATGATTTTGAGATCAAACCTTTTTTTCAAACAACAACCCCGATGTCTGCTCTGATGCGTTTATATCCTCCAGCAAATCCAGTAGCGTGTCCACCTTCTGTTTTACGGAATCCCTTTCCTCGTTGAGTTTGGCGATCTTGCTGTTTGCCTCCCTGATTTCTCCGCTCTTTATTTCGATTAGCTCTTCTAACTCCTTTAATCGCTTCCTCAGTGCCTGATGTTCCTCGACGAGTCCCTTTATCCTCTGCTCGAGTTCCCTGAACTTGACGAGTTCCACGATGCCGTTCTACCTCTCCTCCGTGCCTCCCGGATCGATCCGGAAAAAAGCCTTGCTTTGATTGAAGCTTATGTTCAAATTTCCCAAAAAGTCAAGCGGCTTTTTCTCTTCCGCCGCCCCTTTCTCCAGCGTTTCGAAGTATGCCGAGAGCGCCTCGAGGACGTGCTGCCTTCCCGTGATCGTCCCTGCCGCTTTCCGGAAGGTTGCGCTGCCCCGGAGCCCCTTGGTGTACCAGAACAGGTGCTTCCGGAAGTTCTTCACCCCCGTGATGTCCCCGTATCGCCCGACGGACATCTCGAGGTGCTCCGCGATGACACTCCGCTTTTCGTCGAGGATTGCAAGTTCGATGCCCTCGCCGGCCAGATGCCTGAGCGCGTTTCGGAAAAGCCAGGGGTTTCCCAGGGCCGCACGCCCGATCATGATGCCGTCGCACCCCGTCTGTCCGAGCAGGGCCGAGGCGTCCCCCGGGGCCTCCACGTCCCCGTTCCCGATTACCGGGATCTTCAGGGCCGCCTTGACCTCGGCGATCACGGACCAGTCGGAGCGGCCGCTGAACCCCTGGGAGGCCGTTCGCGGGTGCACGGCGACGGCGTCGGCGCCTTCGCCCTCGGCGATCCGGGCGATTTCGAGGGCGTTTTTCTCCTTCGGCGACCAGCCGGACCGGATTTTGACGGTCAGGGGGATCCGGATGGAGCGCCGAGCCTCGCGGACGATGAGACGGACCCGTTCGGGTTCCCTCATCAGGGCTGCGCCGGCTCCCCTGCGGATCACGGGCTTCACGGGACAGCCCATGTTGATGTCCACGGCGTCCGCAAGCCCCCTTGCCTCGATGATCGCAGCCGCCCCGGCCAGCACGCCGGGATCGGAGCCGAAGATCTGCGCGATCAGGGGCCGGTCGTCCGGCCTGCTGACCAGGATGTCCAGGGTCTTTCTCTGCCCCCGCACGATGCCGTCGGCGCTGACCATCTCCGAGTAGCAGAGTCCGCAGCCGAATCGCCGGACGATCGTCCGGAACGGCAGGTCCGAGATCCCCGCCAGGGGGGCCAGGATGAGAGGGTTGGAAAGCGCAAGCGTGGCGATGTTCATCGTTTCGTTTCCGTCTGGATTCGTCACTAACTTAGGGGGCGAGGAACGCCTTTGCAAGGAAAAACGTCGAGGCGGCGGGTCTATGCAATACACGGACTGTGGTTTGCGAACAGGATTAACCCGTTCCGGAACAACCGGCAGTGGAAGGACGTATGGCAGGAGGGGTCGGGCTCGTCCCGCGAGCCCCCAAGACTATCACCGACTGTCTTTCAGTTTTTCCGCGAGCCGCTCCTGCACGATCCGTGTCGCCCGGGCGAGATCGTGCTGTGAGTTGATCCCCATGACCTCGCCGGGGTCGGGCGCGACGACGGAGGCCGTGCGGGCCCCCTTGCGGCGGGCGATGGCGAAGATGTCCGTGAAGTAGTACTCCTTCTGGGCGTTGTCGTTGCCGATCTCGCGGACCGCCTCGAAGAGGAACGGGTTCTCGGCGCAGTAGATCCCCGTGTTGATCTCGCGGATCTTCCGCTGCTCCTCCGAGGCGTCGCGGTGCTCCACGATCCCCAGCACGCTGCCCCCGGCGTCCTTGACGACCCGGCCGTAGCCGAAGGGGTCGTCGAGCAGGGTCGTCAGCACGGTGAGGGCCGCGCCGGAGGCGCGGTGGCGAGCCATCAGGTCGCGGACCGTCGAGACCTGCAGCAGGGGCACATCGCCGCAGAGGATCAGGATCGTTCCCCGGTAGTCCTTAAACGCATCTGCGGCCTGGAGGACGGCGTGCCCCGTCCCGAGCTGCTCGCGCTGGTAGACGAACGCGAGGCCGCGGTGGCCGTAACGCGACTCCACGAGCTCCGCCTGGTGCCCGATGATGAGGGCGATCCGGGAGGAACCCATCTGCTCGGCGAGGTTGAGGACGTAGTCCAGCATGGGCCTTCCGGCCACGGGGTGCAGGACCTTCACGAGGTCCGATTTCATCCTCGTACCCTTGCCGGCGGCGAGGATCAGCGTAGCAAACGTTTTGTCTTCCGCTTTCATCAAAAACCTATCTTTTAAATTCTTTCCGGACGGAGAGCCGTCCCATGTTGCCATGAAGCATGACCCGGGCATACTGCCGCAGGCCTCTCCAACCTTCTTACCTTCTTACCCTCTCACCCTCTGAATCGACGCTCACAACCCCGTCGCCGTACGCGGGGGCTCGGCCTGTCCCTCGTCCTTCTTCGCGGCCGCGGGGTCCGCGGGAAGGATGACCTGCACCTGCCTGATCGATTTCAGATCGGCATCCTCGATGACATACTGGATGCTGCCGGAGCGGAACTGTTCCATCCTTCGCGGGATCCGCCCCATCTGGTGGAGCAGGTACCCGGCCAGCGTCTCGTAGGGCC
>CAYZKT010000177.1:0-5602 GCA_964478885.1 uncultured Syntrophaceae bacterium
AGGGAGATGCTGCTCGATGCGGCGCGCGACAGCGCCGTGGGAAACATCCAGGGCACCCTGCTGAGTGAACGCGCGGTTTCGATCGCGGGCCATCCCGGGAGGGATCTGCAGGTTCTGTCCTCCGACGGCAGGCTTGCCCTGAAGATGCAGATCTACCTGGCGAACAACAGGCAGTACCAGGTGGTGGCGGTCACGCCGAAGGAGACGCGCTCCACGGCGGACCGGGACCGCTTCCTCGACTCCTTCAGGATCAGGGGAAACTGAGGGGGGTCACTTCTTGTCGGGCCAGGAGTAGACCGGGGGGCGGCGTTCGTAGGCGGTCCCGTCGGGCATGACCTCCACGTCGGCGCCGCCGATCCGCCGGATCTTCGTCAGGACGGCGGGAACCTGCCGGTTCCCGGCCGCGGCAAGGGCCTCCTCGACGGTCTTGAACCGGGAGACATCCGCGAGCGTCATGATCTGGGGCAGGACCATGTTGATCCTGCCCTTTTCGTATTCCTCGAGGGCCACCGACGGCCGAATCCAGAGATGCTCCGTCAGCTCCACGCCGTCGTGGATGACGGCCTGATCGGTCGGGGCCTCGGCCGCGAAGAACCGTACGTCGTAGCGAAGCGGCAGGGGCTCGGGCGTGATCCAGTGAGAAAAGTACAGGAGGCGGTCGAGGGGAAGGATCAGGTCCTCCTTCTCGAGCATCTCGTGGAACTTCATCTCCCCTTTGCTGAGCGCCCGCCTGTAGCCGCAGAACCGCACACGCTCCGCCTCCGACCTGATCGCCACGGGGGATCCGTCGCGCCGCAGGGCGATGAGCATCCCCACTTCCTCGAAGCTCTCCCGGATCCCCGCGACCCAGGCGCCCAGGGCCTTTTCGGGACGGGACATGTCGGGAAGGATCTCCGATGCCCGCGCCCGGTCGATCCCGCGGCAGAAGCGCTCGATGCGGGGCTCGTAGTCCTCTGCATCGAGGATGCCGCCCGGGTAGACGTGGTAGCCGGGGACGAAGCTGCTGCGGCGGTTGCGCAGGACCATGAGGACCTCGATGTCCGTCACCGTCGCGTTCTGATAGGGCCGCAGGAGCATGACCGTGGAGGCATCGGTGGGTGTTGCAACCATGAAATTCGGGCCTTTCTTCGGAAAAAAAGGGCTTTTTCAGCCCGTCCCTATCATAGGCAGTGAGCCGCGGTTTGTAAAGCCCGCGATTTCCGCCGCCGGGGGGACCCGCCGAAGGGCGGATGAATTGTTGTTGACATCGACCTTAGATCTTCCTACTATTTTCTATCTCATCGGCAGTGCATCCGCAGTCGTCCAACAGAGCGTCAACCCCTTTTTAATGCATCGTTTCCCCAGTTTGTTCATCGCCGTTTGGTTCATTGGATGGAAATCCACGAAAGGAGGTCGGTCATGAAAAAGATGTTTTCATGCGTCCTGGTGCTCGCTTTGTCGGCGGGGATGTTCCTCCTCGCGCCCGTCCCCGCCGCGGCGGCGGCCGAGGCAGGTCCGTTTTACGCGGGCGTCTTCGGGGGGTACGTCATGCCTGACGACCTGGAGAACGGCACGGACATCAGCCTCGACAGCAGTTGGGCGCTCGGGGTCAAGGGCGGCTACATCGTCCCCACGTTCAAGTGGCTGGCCGTCGAACTGGAGTTCGCCTACCTGGCGGAGCAGGACCTGGACCAGGCCGGTTACGCCGGTGATTTCTCGGCAAACAACCTGATGCTCAACTTCATCTTCCGGTACCCCGATGGGAGGATCCATCCCTACATCGGGGGCGGGATCGGCTGGTCCTGGGGGGAACTGAACGCGACGGGGCCCGGGGGGACCGTCGACGACACGGACAATGCCCTTGCCTGGCAACTGCTGCTCGGTGTCACGTTCGAAATCACGCCCAGCTGGTCGGCTGAGCTCTCCTATCGTTACATGCAGGCGGAGTACGAGTTCGGCAGCGGCGGCAGCGACACCACCTCCACGAACCACATGTTCCTGATCGGGGCCAACTTTCATTTCTGAGAAGCAGACCTCGGCGATCAAAGGCAAAAGGGGGGCCGGAAAGGTCCCCTCTTTCCGCATCCCGGCGGCAACCCCGCTTCAGCGCCTGACGAAAAGGGAAACGCACTCGATGTGCTTGGTCTGCGGGAACATGTCCACGGGCCTCACGGTGGCGAGATCGAACCCCCCGTCGACGAGCCGGCGGGCGTCGCGGGCCAGCGTGGCCGGGTCACAGGAGACGTAGACGATTTTCGAGGGGCCGATCCCGGCGACGAGGTCGAGCACCTCCCGCTCGCAGCCCGCCCTCGGGGGGTCGAGGACAACGACATTGGCGGCCCCGTCCCTGCCGGCGAACTCCTTTTCCAGGACATCCCTGGCATCGCCCTGGTGGAAGACGGCGTTTTTGATCCCGTGCCGCTCCATGTTGAGGCGCGCGCAGTCGACGGCCTCGCCGTCGATTTCGATGCCGATGAGCCTCGCGCAGGAAGGCGCGAGGAACAGGGAAAAGAGGCCCGAGCCGCAATACAGGTCGAGCACCGTCTCCCCGGGACCGACGCCTGCAAGCTCCAGGACGGTGTCCACAAGGCCGTCCGTGAGGGCCGTGTTGGCCTGGAAAAAGCCCTCGAGGGGGACGAGGATCTCGAGGCCTTTCACGACACGCACGACGTTCGTCTCTTCGCTCTTCCCCGTGAGGGACCAGACCACGTAGCGGTCCACGCGCAGGGGGGCGTGGGTGGGCTTGCGCAGATAGGCGAGCTGCCCGTTGATGCTCTCCTCCATGATGGCGCAGCGCTCGATGTCGACGAGCCGCGTTCCGCCCACGTCCATGAATCCGATACGGGCTGTTCCGTCCCGGGAGCGCTCCACGTGGAATTCGCCCTTGGCCCGGTACCCGTAGGGGGCGGGCGACGCGAGGGCCGGCGCGACGGGCGCGGCGGGGAACTTCCCGATCCGCGCAAAGGCCTCGGCGACCTGCCGGCCCTTCATGTCGACCTGCGTTTCGTACCGGATGTGCTGGTAGTCGCAGCCCCCGCAGCGCCGGAAGTACGGGCAGGGGGGCTCCACCCGGTCCGGGGATGGCGCGATCAGTTTCCTCATACGGCCGCGCAGGAACCGCTTCTTCGATTCCCGAATCTCCACCTCCGCCACGTCGCCCCCGACCGTGAAGGGCACAAAGACGACGAGGTTCTCCACGCGGCCGAGTCCCTCGCCGCCGAATGCGACGGTTTCGACCGTCAGCGTGACTATATCCCCTTTGTGGAGGGTCATTGGAACTCCTTTCTTCTCACCGCGCCACTATATCAGGGATTGCCACGACAAGTAAATCTTTCCCGGAGACGGTAACCAGGGGCGAAGCTTGAAAGCTATGAAGCTGAGAAGTTTGGAGAAGCGGGAGGCATGCATTTGACGGCCAGCCATTCCACGCTCCACAACTTCGCAACTTCTCGCCCGTCAGCGCCCGCGCCTCCCGGCAGCCCGAAATGCCCGTAAATCTTTTGACAGCCTTTCTTACTCTGTGTTACCGTGCCCGGAAACGTGAGGAGAACATGGGTCAACTGGACAAGAAATCGATGCTCTGCCCCGGCTGCCGGAGGCTGATCAGTTCCGACGAGACCTCGTGCCCCTTCTGCGGGCTCGCAAACCCGGGCTCCCCGATCCGCCAGGGCCTCTCCCGGCTCTCTCTGCGCGACAGCGACAGCATCATCCAGTTCATCATCTACGCCAATGCGGCCATCTTTATCCTGGCGCTCGTCCTGAAGCCCTCGGAGATGGGGATGTCGCTCAACCCCTTCACGCTGCTCTCCCCCTCGAGCACGAGCCTGCTGCTGCTGGGCGCAACGGGAACGATCCCGATCGACTACTACCACCGCTGGTGGACGATCCTGACCGCCTCCTGGCTCCACGGGGGCATCCTGCACATCGCCTTCAACATGATGGCCCTCCACCAGCTGGGCCCCTTCGTGGCCCAGGAATACGGCACGGCCCGGTTTCTCGTCATCTACCTCTTCAGCGGCGTCGCGGGGTTCGTGCTGTCCTATTTCGTGGGAATCCCCTTCACGCTGGGCGCCTCGGCCAGCGTGTGCGGCCTTATCGGCGCCATCCTCTATTACGGCAAATCCCGGGGCGGCTATTTCGGCACGGCCATCTACCGGCAGGCCATGGGATGGATCATCGGCCTGATCCTCTTCGGGCTCCTGCTGCCCGGCATCAACAACTGGGCCCACGGCGGCGGGATCG
This sequence comes from uncultured Syntrophaceae bacterium, assembly GCA_964478885.1. Lineage (GTDB taxonomy): Bacteria > Desulfobacterota > Syntrophia > Syntrophales > UBA2192 > UBA2192. Next base: position 4,222 of record CAYZKT010000177.1, read on the forward strand.
CCGCCGGGATAGCCGCGGGGTTCGCCCTCGGGTACGAGGAGAGGCGCCGGGAAAGTATGCCGCACCGCATCGCAGCGGCGTTTCTCGCCCTCGCCACGGCGGGGGCCGTCCTGTTCACGGCCGTACAGGCCGTCTTGATCCGTTTCTCCTGACGGGCGGGCCGGCATCGCTCGCATCCGACGGGATCACAACCGGTATCGGGGTGCAGACCGCGACTTCGGTCAAGGCACCCGATTCCGAGTACGCATTGCCAGGAGGTACCGCATGCTGAAGAAAATCGCCCTCGGGGTCGGTCTTCTTGCCCTGACCGCCCTCACCGGCTGTGCCGTCGTCGCCGGGGACACGGTCATGGGCTACGAGTCGGGAAGGTTCGTCTACCACGACGGGAGCCTCGAGTCGGTCTACAAGTACCCCATGGACCAGGTCTGGGACGCCGCCCGCAAGGCCATGGCGGATCTCAAGGCGACGGACGTCGTGCCGGACCGCAAGATCGAGAAGGCCACGATCGACGCCGTGCTCTACGAGGAGAAGGTGAAGGTCAGCCTGACATACCTCACGCGGACGGACACCACCGTCTCCGTGCGCGTCGGCACGGCAGGCAGCAACGTCGGGGCGAAGTACATCCACGACAGGATCGAGGCGAACCTGAAAAAATGAGGCGCCGGATCCCATCCGCAGGGGTAACGGCCAAAACGGCCGCTGTGCGATCCTTCAGCGCGGCGCAGGCCGGGGGCTGAGCGTGAAGCGTGAAGGGAAAAGAAAAGATCCCCGCAGCAAACGCTTTCTCGCCGGGCTCTCATCGCCCATCCTGAAGGCCCGGTTCGCGGAACGGCCAAACCGGTTCCTCGTCCTCTGCGATCTCGGCGGAAAGACCGTCGAGGCCTACCTGCCCAACCCCGGGCGGCTCCGGGAACTGCTGCTTCCAGGACGGGCCCTGTATCTCGCGGCAAACCCGCCCGGCACGCCCCGGGGCACGCTCTACACGGCCCTCGCCGTCGAGCGGGAGGGGCGGCCCGTCCTGCTGCACACCCACCTTGCCAACGACGTGGCCGCCCATCTGCTGGCAGAGGGGAAACTTCCCGGCTTCGAACGTGATGCCGTGATACGGCGCGAGGCCGCCGCGGGGTCGAGCCGTTACGACTTCCTCCTCGAGCGGGGCGGGCGGGAGTTCTTCCTCGAGGTCAAGTCCTGCACCCTCTTCTCGGGCCGCATCGCCATGTTCCCCGACGCCGTCACCGCGCGGGGCCGCAAGCACCTCGAGCAGCTCGCCCTTCACGCAAAGCAGGGAATGCCCGGGGGGGTCGTCTTCCTTGTCCACACGCCGCAGGTCGATGCCTTCATGCCCGACTACCACACGGACCTGGCCTTCTCGCGGGCCCTC
>CAYZKT010000178.1:0-5594 GCA_964478885.1 uncultured Syntrophaceae bacterium
CTGCAGCGTTCGATAAAATCGAGTGAATAAAAGAACAGAAGGGTGTATCTTTTTTGGCATAAGAAGGATGGAACAGGAGAAAATGTCATGAAGGAACTATTCATCCTGCTTGCCGTGATCGCCGCATGGTATGTACTGCAGGCCTACATTCTGCCCAGGATGGGGATATCCACCTGAATCAGGCCGTCCTGCCAGGTGGCAGATAAAAAGAATGAGACAGCCGACCGCGACGACAAGGGTCGAGGCTGAGACGGGAGCGTTGGCATACCATGAAACCAATGCGCAGTAGCGACTATCCGATGCTGCCCTTGGAGGACGCATGGCGACGTATTGCTTCGGCCCTGTCGCCCCTTTCTCCGGTTCACGAGCGGCTCGCTCTCGTTTCCGGACTGGTGCTGGCCGAAGATATCGTCGCACAGGACAACATGCCTCCCTTTGCCGCGGCCTCCATGGACGGTTACGCGGTCATCGGCAGCGATGCCTCTTCCGAGCGAACCGTCACCGGAGAGCAAAATGCCGGCATCAAACTCGATCTTGCCGTTACGAAAGGAACCGCCGTACGCATCATGACGGGAGCTCCCCTGCCGGCCGGCGCCGATTCCGTGATCCCTTTTGAAGACACTCAGGAAGCGAACGGTGTCGTCCGTCTGCGTTCCGCCGTTAAACCGGGCGCGAATGTGCGGCCCGTCGGGCAGGACTTCGCGATCGGCGAAATTGTGCTTTCCAGGGGTTCCGTGCTCGGGCCGGCCGAGATCGGCCTGCTGGCTGCTCTCGGCCATCCCCGCGTGATGGTTCACCCCCGCCCCCGGGTATCGATCATGGTAACGGGCAACGAGCTGGTGACCGTCGATGAGACGCCCAAGCCCGGACAGATCCGCGATTCCAATTCGCTGGCGCTCTTCACCGCAGCTACGGCCTGCGGATTTGAAGCGGTCACCCTGCCGCATCCCGTCGGCGACGACTCCCGGGATCTCGAGGAGGCTCTTCTCGGAGCCCTGACCGGCAGTGACATGCTCGTGACCTCAGGGGGGGTCTCCATGGGAACCTTCGACCTGATCAAGCCGCTGCTGGCCAGACTCGGCGAGATCCTGATCGGTCGGGTGGCCATAAAACCGGGCAAGCCTCTGACCTTTGCCATGGTGATGGGGAAACCGATCTTCGGGTTGCCCGGTTTCCCGGTATCGTCCCTGGTCTGTTTCGAGCAGTTTGTCCGGCCGGCACTGCGCCTGCTGAGCGGCAGGCGCCTGTTGTGGCGCCCGTGCGTGGAAGTGCGCCTGGCGCAGACCCTTCGCCACGAGCCGGACCGCACCGAGTTTCAGCGTGCCGTCGTAGAACCCGATGCAGAGGGGTTGACGGCCCGAAGCACCGGTTCACAAAGCTCGGGCCGTCTCAAATCGCTGGTGGGGGCCAATGCATTGCTCATTCTGCCCATCGGCACGGGCGATTTCCCTGCCGGTTCCCGTGTCATGGCTTTCCTGACGAACCAACCCGAGGTGAGCGAGGATCTGCCGATCTTTCATCCCGGCAAGAAGCCGTGACCTGTTTCGAGGGACCGCCGCTCATCATTCCGGTGATGAAGGCCCGGCCTTCACGATTGTGTGGCGACGGACGCACGATTCCCTGGCTTCGAGATTCAAGAACGTACGAACCGGGATACATCCCAAAGAAAGAATTGGAGGTGTGCCATGAAGATCAGTGCGCGCAATATCATCAGAGGAAGAATCAAGTCGGTAAAAACGGGCGTGGTCAATGCTGAGATTGTGGTCGAACTCCCGGGCGGCACCGAGATGGTCTCCACCATTACCAGGGAGTCGGCGGATACCCTTGGACTCGTCGCAGGCAAAGAAGTCTACACCATTATAAAAGCCTCCAATGTCATGATTGGTGTGGACTGAGATTTGCGGCAAGAACGTTCCTCCCGTCGCGGATGACACGGACAGGAGGGATGGGAAGAAGGAAGCGTCACAAACCATCCTTCAAGCGAGGTCATGATGGAAAAGGAATGGCAGGATGTGCTCGACAGATTCCACTATGGGATATACCTGGTCACCGTCTCCTGTGCAGAGGGATACAACGGGATGATCGCGTCCTGGGTCACCCAATGTTCTCATGAGCCGCCACGGGTCGCACTGGCCGTCAGGAAGAACAGGCTTGTTCACGGACAGATCCTTCAAGCGGGGATCTTTTGCATCAATGTCCTGCCGAAAGAATCCGTCGGCATGATCAAACAGTTCAAAATTGCGGACTGGCGGAAGAAATTCGAGCCTGTCAAGCATACGTTGTCGCCGAACGGCCTCCCCGTGCTGGACGATTGCGTCGGCTACCTGGACTTCTCGTTGGACAGATCCATTGACGCAGGCGATCACACTCTCTTTATCGGGAGGATTATAGCGGGCGCCATGAAGAAAGCCGGTGAAAGCGCAATCCTGTCCACCGTCGACTATGGCGGCGTATATCGAGGATCGTAGGGAACGCCCTGACGGAACTCGCAGAGAACGTTGCATCGGAAAGGCCGGCTCAGGGGCGGACCTGCCTTTTCCCGCCTGGGCCGTTCGGCCTGCCTGTGATCTTACTCACGGCGGCTGAGAATCATCGCTTGACAGATGATCTTTCGGACATTGCCGGGCCTTGTTTTCCATACGATTCCCCTGCTGTCCTTTCATGGCTGCTGATCGGACCGATCTACCGTATTTTTTTCGAAGCAGGACACTTCCGTCAGACCCTTCCGCGAACGACTCGTCCGCCGGCCGCGAGTACGAATCCCGTACGGCCCACCGGAAGCGAAAAGGGCCTCCGGCACGTCCCCGGAGGCCCTTTTTCTGTGTTTGTGATCCGATTCCGTCAGAGGTTGATTTCATGGATCTCCGGCGGCCCTCCACAATGAACATCCATTTCGATCGCCGCGGATAGGGCCCTGCGGCATATTTCTTTCGCAGACAACTCGCAATCATACAGGACGTGAATCGCGCCCAGGGCATAATCGCAGCCGGAGCCGATGGCGTAGTATCGTTCGAATTTATGGACGCTCATGTTTGCCGAAACATAGAATATGCCGCTTCTGCCGGCTACCAGGAATCGGGCATCCAGGTCTGCAAAGGGCGTGCTCTGACTGTTGCACTGGCTGTTCACGTAGCTGTATTTTTCTTTTGCCGTGAAATACAGGCTTTTAAAGAATCTGAATATGGATCTCTCATCGTCCAGGTTGAGATTCCTGTTCTTTTTGTCGGACAAAAGATCCTGAATGATGTTGTCGTACAGCGCCCATCCGGAACCGGCGACATACGTGCCGTTGATCGTAAAGAGTTTACTGGTCTTGATGTTCGTGCCGGGCATGCGGCTGTCGCCGAAGTTGATTTGGGTGTCCGCGCCGATCGCCAGGCGTTTTCTTTTCAATACCGCGGCAACAACCGTCATGTATCGCTCCTTGTATCATTCCCTGCGGTGATTTGTACGGGATGTCGGCTTACACGGATATCCCTGACGGACACACGAGCACCACAACATTGTCAGCCTGACAAGGTATCATCCCGGCCGGCTTCACCCGGTTTTTGGTCAATCCTATTCCAATTCACATAGAATAAAAAGACAAAAATACATCGCACAATCAAACCCTCAGAACCTGTCCGTCGGGCATTCTGTTCACTACGATGTTCGCGGTTGCATTATCGAAACCGGGCAGCAGAGCATCATGCATCCGCCGGTAACGAGTTCGAATCTCGCACGGCCCACCGGAAGCGAAAAGGGCCTCCGGCATGTCTCCGGAGGCCCTTTCTCATGTCTTGCAGACGAAATTCCCGACTACTTGATCATCGCAGCCCCGGCCTTGGCGCATAAGCCGTCCTGCTGCGCCGAACCGCCGGAGACGCCGATGGCGCCGATGATCTTACCGTTTTCGATGATGGGCACGCCGCCCTCGATCGCGCTGATGCCGTCCAATGTGAGGTAATGGATGTTCGACTTCACGGCATTCTCAAGGGCCAGCGTCGGACGCTTGTAGGCTACGGACGCCTTGGCCTTGTGGATTGCCACGTCGATGCTGCCCCACTGGACCACGTCAAAACGCTCGAAGTAAACCAGATTTCCTCCCGTATCCAAGATCGCCGTGCAGATGTTGATCTTCAGATTTGCCGCTTCCTTCGCCGCCGCCGCCGCCACCTTCTTGGCCGCCGCCAGGCTGATGCTCGGCCCGTAGGGGTTGGGCATCTGCTGGGCGAATGCCGAGCCGGCGACAAACAGCGCGACCACACAAAGTACCGCTGCTACCTTCAGAGAACGCATTGTACTTCCTCCTTCGTCCTTCATTCTTTGAGAAATCCTTCACGGGATCATGAAAAACTATAGGAGTGCGGGAGCGTAATGTCAACGGAATTCCACGGGCAGGATGGCTTGAAATGCAGTCCCTGAGCCTATTTCATAAATGACATAACCGCCGGGCATTCACTTCGGGACGGGGGATCCGGGGCTTCGCCCGGTGTCAGAGGCTGCGATCTTGCCGTTTCGGACGAATATGTGGTAGAGAAGCTTGCGATTATACGACATGCGACAAATTCGCTCCGCTGCAGGGACCCCATGCAACGCATTTCCCGCCATCGCCGGAATCGACCCTGGCAGGCCGCACTGATTCTCCTGGCCGGGCTTCTCCTCTCCGCCTGCGCGGCTCAGTACCCCCTGAATCCCGGCGTGGAAAAGATCGATCGCGTGGAGCCCTACCGGGTCAAGCTCATGGCCGGGGAACGCTCGTCGGACACGCTGCTGATCCTGGCCTTTTCGGGAGGGGGCACCCGCGCGGCCGCCCTGTCCTACGGGATCCTGGAGGCCCTCGATCTCGTGCAGGTCCCGGCGCCGCCGGCAAAGGAGCCCAAGCGGCACACCCTGCTCGACGAGGTCGACCTGATCTCGGGCGTCTCCGGCGGCAGCTTCACCGCCTCCTACTATGGCCTGCATGGCCGCGAGATCTTCAACGACTTCCGCACCGAATTTCTCTATGGCGACTTCCAGGGTTCGCTCCTGTGGGACCTCGTGAACCCCGTAAACTGGGTACGCCTGTGGTCCCCGCGGTTCGGCCGAAGCGATCTCGCCCAGGAATATTACGACAACAAGCTTTTCAAGGGTGCAACGCTCGGGGAAATCGCGAAGAAGTCCGGCCCCGTCATCGTGATCCTCGCCACGGAGGCCATCGAAGGGATCAGCTTCGCCTTCACGCCGAGTCAGTTCGCCCTCATCTGCTCCGATTTCGACCGGTTTCCCCTGTCGCGCGCCGTGGCGGCATCGGCCGCCTTCCCGGGCGCCCTGTCGCCGGTGGTCCTGAAAAACTACGCGGGCCAGTGCGACATCCGGACCCCGCGCTGGATCGAAAAGGCCCTGGCCAACCCGGACCTCACCAGCCGGGCCTACTACAACGCGCTGCGGATGAAGACCTACCTCGACGCCCGCCGCAAGCCTTACGTCCACCTTATCGACGGGGGCGTTTCGGACAATCTCGGCATCCGGGGCATCCTCGAGTCCCTCATCGCCCGGGGCGGCATCCACGAATCGCTGCGGGCCCTGGGCCTTCAGAAGACCCGGCGCGTGGGCATCGTCATCGTCGACGCGAA
>CAYZKT010000179.1:0-5547 GCA_964478885.1 uncultured Syntrophaceae bacterium
TCCTGCTCCTTGCTGCGCTCTTCTGCCCCCTGCCGGCCATGGCCCAGGCTCCGGACGATCCCGGCATGCGGCAACCATCCATCACCGTAACGGGCACGGGGGAGGCCCTCGCCTAGCCCGACTTCGCCCAGGTCCAGGTGGGGGTCGTAACCGAGGCGGCCACGGCGGCCGAAGCACTCAAGAGGAACAACGAGGCTATGAGCCGGCTCATCGCCCTGATCCGCAAGCGGGGCATCGAGGACCGGGACGTGCAGACGACCCAGTTCCACGTCGCGCCGCGCTACAAGTACGACAAGGCCCAGCAGGAGCCCCCGAAGATCGCCGGCTACCAGGTCACGAACGAGGTGCAGGTGAAGGTCCGCGACATGACCCGTCTCGGGGCGTTCCTCGACGAGACGGTCTCCGCGGGGGCAAACCAGGTCCGGGGGGTGAGCTTCGGCGTTGCCGAGCCCGCCAGGCTCACGGACGAGGCCCGAAGGAAGGCCATGGCCGACGCGCAGAGGCGCGCCCGGGTCTACGCGGAGGCGGCGGGGGTGAAGATCGGAAAGCCACTGAAGATCTCCGAGCAGGCAGGCGGGCGCCCGGGCCCCTACCCGGCTGCGCGCATGGAGGCCGCCGCAGTTTCCAGCGTGCCCGTCGCGCCGGGGGAGCAGACCTTCACCGTCAACGTCACCGTGAGCTACGCCATCATCGAAGCAAAGTGAGCGACGAAGCTGATCTTCCCCCTCCGTCCGAGGCCTGACGCGCAAGGGTTTGAGGGGAAAAGGCAAGACCCCCTTTATGCAGAAGATTCGAATCATCGCCGGATCCGTCGTCGCCTTGGCCGAGCTTTCCGACACGGAATGCGCCAGGGCAATCGCCGCGAAGCTCCCCATCGAGACGGTCCCGAACGAGTGGGGCGACGAGTTCTACTTCACGATCCCCGTGAATCTGCCCCTTGACGCCACGGCCACGGGGAAGGTAAGAATCGGCGACATCGGCTACTGGCCGCCGGGCAGCGCGCTGGCCATCTTCTTTGGGCGCACGCCCATGAGCACGGGGCCGGACCCGGTGCCGGCAAGCGAGGTGAACCTTGTCGGCCGGATTACCTCCGATGCGTTAATCCTGAAAAAGGCCAAGGGGGCCTCGAGCATCCGTATTGAAAAGGAGTGAACCCGTGAAGAAAGTCGCCTTGCCCGTCGTGATCGTTCTTGCCCTGACCCTCATCGGCTGCGGTGCAAACAAGCGGCCCGTTCTGTACCCGAACAATCATTTGAAGATGGTCGGCAACGCCCAGGCCGAGCGCGACGTCGACGAGTGCATGCAGACGGCCGAGACCTACGTGAAGAAAAACCAGGATTCCAAGGTGGCCGAGGGGGCCGTCAAGGGAGGCGCCGTCGGGGCGGCCACCGGCGCGGCAGTCGGCGCCGTGACGGGCAACTTCGGCAGGGGCCTTGCGGCGGGCGCGGCAGGAGGCGCGGCAGGGGGCGCCACGCACGGGCTGTTCAAGGCGGCAGAGCCAAGCCCCGTGTACAAGAACTTCGTGAACCGCTGCCTCAAGGAAAAGGGCTACGAGCCCATGGGGTGGCAGTAGGCGGCTTACCCCCACGGCTCCGCTGCGCGGAGCCGGAAGTTAGGAAGTTCGGAAGATAGGAAGCTAAGAAAAATCCCCCTCCATCCCCCTTTAAAAAGGGGGAAAGAGGGGGATTTCCTTTTTGCCCCAAGTTCGGGATTGCCGCTACAGGCCGGTCAAGAATGCCCAGATGCAAGGCAGCCTGTCATGCAGAGGGTAAGAGGGTATGAAGGTGAGAAAGTTGGAGAAGCAGGGGGCATCACTTCGGCCACCGACTTATCCAACGTTCTTAGCCTCTCGCCTTCTTCCCTTCGTCTGGCTGGTCGGATGCGCCCCCGGTCACCTGCCTGTCACAGGTACGGGAAGATCCCTTCGATGACCTTCTCGAAGTTCTTCTTCACGTTCGCCCTGCCCGTGACCATGCCCATGTGGCCGGGCAGAAGGTATTCCACGTCCAGCGTCGAGAGGCTCCGGATGCTCTCCTTGAGGAGCTTGCTGTCGCCGCCGGGGAAATCGGACCGTCCCACGTTCATCTGGAAGATCACGTCGCCGGGGAAGAGGGCTTTCATCGCCGGCCAGTACAGGCCGATGGAGCCCGGCGAGTGGCCGGGAATGATGGAGACCTCGAAGGTCTCATCCCCCAGTTTCAGCGCGCCCTCCTTCAGGGGGAGATTCACGTCCACAACGGGGGCCTTCAGGCCGAAGAGCTGATAGAGATAGGCGCCGGGGCCTTTCATGAAATCCATCTCGATCTCAGACAGGGCGATCTTCACCTGCGAGCTGTCGAAGAGCGCCGAGGCCTCGTAGTGGTCCGGGTGCGAGTGGGTGTTGACGACGACCTGAATGTTCTCCTTCTTGATGCCGTCCTTGGCCATGCGCTTCAGCAGATCCGGCAGGTGCTGGCTCAGTCCCGGGTCCACGAGGGCCCCGACGGAGCCCCCGATGAAGAAGCTGTTGCAGTTGTTCTCGAAGCAATTCGTCCACTCGTAGACGTAGAGGTTCTCGGCAAGCTTCATGGCATCTCCTTTTTGCGGCCGGTGTCATGCAGTCGATCCGTCTATAGCCGATCGGTGCGCCGAAGACAAGGTCATTCTCCACATTCCCGTTGCGCCCGGCGGAGTTCTGTGATTAGCAAGACAAAGAAAATCCCCCTGCATCCCCCTTTTTCAAAGGGGGACATCGTGCAGCCAGGACATGGCCGATGGAGCGACAGACGAAGGCCTATCTCTACGCCGTGGCGACCGTCCTGCTCTGGTCGACGGTGGCATCGGCCTTCAAGCTGACGCTGGGGCAGATGGGTTTCCTCGAGATGCTCCTCGGGGCATCGGTCGTTTCGCTTGCGGCCCTTTTCCTCATCGTGCTCGCCCAGGGCAAGCTTTCTCTCATCGCGAACTCCTCGAGAGAAGACGTTGCCCGCTCGGCCTCCCTGGGGTTCCTCAACCCCTTCCTCTACTACGTGATCCTCTTCAAGGCCTACTCGGTCCTGCCCGCCCAGGAGGCGCAGCCCCTGAACTGGACCTGGCCCATCATGCTGGTGCTGCTCTCCATCGCGATCCTGAAGCAGCCGATCCGCTGGGTCAACGTCCTGGCCATCGTGATCAGCTTCGCGGGCGTTCTCGTCATCTCCACCCGCGGCGACGTGCTGGCATTCCGCTTCACGAACCTGCCCGGCGCCCTCCTTGCTCTCGGAAGCTCGGTCATCTGGGCCCTCTTCTGGATCTACAACATAAAAGACCGTCGCGACGAGATCGTGAAGCTCTTTCTCAACTTCGCCTTCGGCTCGGTCTTCACCCTCGCGGCGGTTCTTCTCTTCGGAGACATCCGCATCCCGGCGACTGCAGGCATTCTCGGGGTTGTCTGGATCGGTCTTTTCGAGATGGGGATCACCTTCGTCACCTGGCTCAAGGCCCTGAAGCTCTCGCGCACGACGGCACAGGTCAGCAACCTCGTCTACGCGGCGCCTTTCCTGTCGCTGTTTCTCATCCACTTCATCGTCGGCGAGGAGATCCTGCCGTCCACCGTGCTGGGACTCGTCCTCATCGTGACGGGGGTCATCGTGCAGCAGTACGCAAGCCGAAAGAAAGAGGCATAACCGATGGCGGGCTCCTTTGAAGACATCCGGAAAATCCTTCTCGAAGAGGGCGCCGCCCTCATGGGGTTTGCCGACATGACGGCCATCCCCGTCGAAGAGCGCAGGGGGTTGCCCCGAGCGCTCTCCATTGCCGTCGCGCTGGACCCGGGGGTTGTCACGCGGATCGCGCACGGGCCGACGCCGGAATACTTCCGGGAATACGGGAGGGCAAACGCGCTCCTGTCGGCACTTGCACACCGGGCGGCAGGGCTTCTGGAGGAGAGGGGTTTCGCGGCCGTTGCCCTCGAGCCCACGACGGAGGAGTTCGACGCGGTGAGGCTGCGAGCGGGGCTCTCCCACAAAATCGCCGCCACGCGGTCGGGGCTGGGCTGGATCGGGAAGAACGCGCTGGTGATCACGAAGCCCATCGGCTCGGCCGTCCGGCTCACGACGGTGCTCACCGATGCGCCCCTCGAGACCGGCGCGCCGCTCGACGAGTCCCGATGCGGCACCTGCACGGCCTGTGTCGACGCCTGCCCGGCAAAGGCCCCTTCGGGAAAGAACTGGTCGTTGGGGATCTACCGGGACGAGTTCTTCGACGCCCGCGCCTGCTGCCGCACGGCGACGGAGTTCTGTGAGGCCGCAGGGCTCGACTCGACGATCTGCGGCATCTGCATCGAGGCCTGCCCTTGGACGAGGAAGTATATCAGGAGATCCGAAAAGAAACGCTGACCGAAGATGTGTCCCCTCGCCTTCCGGTCGCATGAACGGACGCGCAGTGGATTGTCGGGACCTGAAAGGAAAGGTTACAGCGCCTGGACGGCCCAGGAGGGAAGGGTTCTCTTGACCCGCTTGACCATGCCGTTCATGAAAAACACCGCGACGAGCAGGAGCAGCAGGGGCTGCGAGCCGAGCGTGCGGATCGCTTTTTCCGTGAGTTGTTCGAGCTTCTTCATGGCCGGTAAACTGCGGGCTCCCCGCCGTGGTGGTCGGGAAGCCCGTTTGTCCCTTTATGGATCTTTCAGCCGATCATGTTCTTGATCGCGTCGGCAACGGGCGAGGTGAAGAGGGCGATCAACACCGCGTAGAGGGCGAAGGAGCCGGCGGCTTCGCTCACATAGAGCTTCTCGTACTTCTGCTTGAGCGAGAGGATCGTGAGCCCGCCGATCACCATGGCGCCGAGGTGGAAGTAGGGGAAGTTGTCGGGGCCGGCGGCGGCGTACTCTGCGTAGCTGAAGGTGCCGGTGATGAGAACGATCAGGGCGGTCAGGGCCATCATGGAAAGCGACTTCTTCATTTTTATGTCCTCCTTGCGACGGGTTTATTTCTGATCTTTGCCTTTTGATATTGAAACGATCGTGCCAAGTCGCAAAGGCAGGACACAAAATTTTTAACTGTTCGATATCTTTGAGTAATAATCGGGGGTGCGGAAACGCGCCTCGCATCGGCGGCCCTGAAAACAGGCGTTTCGTTGAATGGAACGTTCAACCGTGTTGAACGGAATTTAAAACGGGCCGCCCTGGAATGCCCCGCAGAAACTGATCCGGAGACCCCCTGTCCGGAACGACGAATAACCCTTGCCGCCGACTTCGTGAAAGGTCGCCGGAGGAGGTGATCTCAACCCTCCTGTTGTCTTTTCCCTACCCCTTGATGCAGCCGATGGCCTTGAGCCGTGCCACCTTGCGGGAGAGCCCCGCGCCGTGGACGACGTTGACGACCTCGTCGATGTTCTTGTAGGCTTCGGGGATCTCCTCGGCCAGGGTGCCCTTGGCGGCGGCCATGACGAGGACCCCGCGGTCCTCCATCTCGCGGCCGATCGCGCGGCCCCTGCTCGCCTTGATCGCCGCGGCCCGGCTCAGCACGCGCCCAGCGCCGTGGCAGGTGCTCCCGAAGGTCTCCTCCATGGCCTTCTCGGTCCCCACGA
>CAYZKT010000180.1:0-5542 GCA_964478885.1 uncultured Syntrophaceae bacterium
AGAGGTTCATGCGGAAGGCCACGGCGATCCCCAGGGCGCACAGGGCGATCGGGATTGCCTTGACGAGCGTTTCCGACAGGCCGTAGGCGTCCCCGAAGGCGCCCCGCCACATGCCCCCGTAGACGGCCAGGGGATCGAACCCCGAGACCTTCAGGAACAGGGCGCCGAAAACGAGCGCCGTCAGCACGGCAAGCGCCGGCGAGGCGAGGCGGACAAGCGTGGAGCGTTCCGTGCGCCGTTCAATCACGAACATCTGCACCACATCCTGTTCTTCTTTCTTCCCTCCTTTGGAGACTGTGTCGCAAATCCGATTTTGTCATTCCGCACAAGCCGTTCGACAATGCTCACGGCCCTGAGCCTGTCGAAGGGCGAAGCGCGATGCGGAATCCAGTATGTTCAATGAGTTCTGGATTCCCGCTTGCGCGGGAATGACAGGATTTCGGCATTTTTCGTGATTACGACACAGCCTCTTGGAATTCAAGGAGGGTCGGGGAGGATTTTTTCAAATCCCCCTCAATCCCCCTTTTCAAAGGGGGAAGTTTTTGCGTGGTTCTCTTCCTCACGCACTTCAGCACTCCCCTCACTTCTTCCCCTGCCTTCCCGCACGCCCCCCATCATCAGGCCGATGCGCTCGAGGTCCGCCCCGGCGCAGGAGAAGACCCCCAGGATTTCCCCCTCGTAGAGCACGGCGATGCGGTCTGAGAGGGCCATGATCTCGTCGAGGTCGCCCGAGATGAGCAGCACCGCCGCGCCCGCCTGCCTCTGCTCGCGCAGGATGGCGTGGATATGGTCCGTGGCCGCCACGTCGAGCCCGCGCGTGGGGTGCGCCGCCACGACGAGCTTCGGCCTCGACGCCGTTTCCCTCGCGAGCAGCACGCGCTGGGCGTTACCCCCGGAGAGACTCGCCACGGGGGTGTCGAGCGACGGCGTTTTAACCCGGAATGCCTCGGCGAGCCTGCGCGACCACGCGAGGATGCGCGCGCGCCGCAGGAAGGGGCCCGACGAGAGCTCCGGGCCCCTGTAGGCCTTCATGATCAGGTTTTCGGCGACGCTCATGCCGACCGCCAGCCCCGTCCCGAGTCGGTCCTCGGGGATGTAGCCCACGCCCGCGGCGATGGCGTGGGCGGGTTCCCGGTTGGCCACCTCGACGCCCGCCACCCGGATGGAGCCCGCCGAGACCCTGCGCAGACCGGCGATCGCCTCGGCCAGCTCCCGCTGCCCGTTTCCCGCCACGCCTGCGATGCCGAGGATCTCACCGGCACGGATCTCGAGAGAAAGGCCGCGCAGGGCCCTCTCGCCGCGATCCCCCTCGGCCTCCACGCTGCGCGCATCGAGAACCAGCGGGCCCGGCTGCCCCGCGTGCGCGTCGCACGCGGGAGGCGCGTGCTCGCGGCCCATCATGAGCGAGACCAGTTCGCCGGGCGAGGTGCCGGCCTTCTCCACCGTCGCCGCGTGACGGCCGTGGCGCATGACCGTGACGCGGTCGGCGATGTCCATGACTTCGGAGAGCTTGTGGGTGATGAAGACGATGGCCTTGCCCTCGGCGGCCATGCGTTTCATGACGCCAAAGAGATCGTTCACCTCGCGGGGGGTGAGGACGGCCGTGGGCTCGTCCATGACCAGGATCCCGGCCCCGCGCCAGAGGGCTTTGACGATCTCGACGCGCTGCTGTTCCCCGACGGAGAGTTGCCAGATGCGGGCCCTCGGGTCGACGGGCAGTCCGCGGTCGCGTGCGAAGGTCCCGATGGAATCCTCGAGAGAGCGGGGGTGGAAGACGAAGCGGGGCTCCTTCATGCCGAGGGTGACGTTCTCGGCCACGGTGAACCCCGGCACGAGCTTGAAGCGCTGGTGCACCATCCCGATGCCCAGCGCGATGGCCTGGCCCGGCGAGCGGATCTCGACGGCGCGGCCCCCGATGCGGATCTCGCCCGCGTCGGGGCGGTACAGGCCCGCCAAGATGTTCATGAGGGTCGTCTTGCCGGCGCCGTTTTCCCCCAGCAAAGCATGAACCTCCCCCGCGCGCAGCTCGAGGGAGGCCCCGTCATTGGCCACAACGCCGGGGAATGCCTTCCGGATGCCTCGCATTTCAACCGGGGGCGGTTGCATCGAGCCGGGCCTCCAGGCTTACTTTTTCGGCAGGGTCCCCTCGACGCCCTCGACGAACCAGTTGAAGCTCAGCATCTCCGCATCCGACAGCGTCTTGCCCGCGGGGACGATCGCCTTGCCCGTGTTGTCCTTCACGGGGCCGGAGAAGGGGTGGAGCTTGCCGCGGACGATGTCCCGCTTCTTCGCGTTGACGAGCTTCGCCACGTCGGCGGGCACGGCCTTGTTGAAAGGCGCCAGGTCGACGATGCCGTCCGCCATGGGCCCCCAGTACTGCCCGGTCTTCCAGGTGCCGTCCAGGGCTGCCTTGATCCGCTTGACGTAGTAGGGGCCCCAGTTCCAGACGGGCCCGGTCAGCACGGCCTTGGGCGCGAACTGCATCATCGGCGAGTTGTAGCTGATGCCGTACTTGCCGCGCTCCTCGGCGGCCTGCATGGGCCCCGGCGTGTCCTGGTGCTGGGCGATCACGTCGCAGCCGGCGTCGAGCAGGGCCTTGGCCGCTTCCTTTTCCGAGGCGGGGTTGTACCAGGTGTTCGTCCAGACGACGCGGACCTTCGCCCTGGGGTTGACGGAGCGCACGCCCATCGTGAATGCGTTGATCCCGCGGATGACCTCCGGGATCGGGTGGGCGGCCACGTAGCCGATGAGGCTGGATTTCGTCATCTTGCCCGCCACGATGCCGGAGAGGTATCGCGCCTCGTAGATCCGGCCGAAGTAGGTGGAGGCATTGGGCGCCGTCTTGAATCCCGAGCAGTGCTCGAAGCGGACGTCGGGGAATCTCTTGGCCACGTTGATGACGGCGTCCATGTAGCCGAAGCTCGTGGCGAAGATCACCTTGTAGCCGTCGCGGGCGAACTGGGTGAGAATGCGCTCCGCGTCGGCGCCTTCGGGCACGGACTCGACGAAGGCGGTCTTGACGCCCGGGAGGTTCTTCTCGAGGTACTTGCGCCCCTGGTCGTGGGCAAAGGACCAGCCCGCGTCGCCCACGGGCCCGACGTAGATGAACGCCACCTTGACGGGCTGATTCTGCGCCGCGGCGGATGCGGGCGCGGCCAGGGCCAGGCAAAACGCCGCTGCCAGAACGACGAGAAGTCGAACGACGGATGTTGCGTGCTTCATGCCCCCACCTCCTGACTGTTTTTTCCGGGAGATGGATTCTACCAGATCTGCCCGCTCATGGGTATGAAAAAGCATGCCCCGCGTGGCGGCGCCCGGCAATTTTGTGTTTGCCCATCGGCGGGGGATGTCCTAGAATGATGCCGTTGTCATCGACGTCCCGCCGGGGTAAGCCCATGACCAAGAGAGTCGTCCTTGCCGTTCTTCTATCCGTGATCCTCTCCGGGTGCACCTCCGTTCTGTCGAACCGGATCGTGCAGGAAGACGAGAAGATCCCCTTCCCGGAGCTGCTGCAGAAGCCCGATCGGTTCCGGGGGGCCGTGGTCATCCTGGGCGGCCAGATCGTCGAGACCGTGGCGAGGGAGAAAGAGACCTGGGTGCAGGTCCTCCAGCTCCCTCTGGGAGCTCGGCAGGCGCCGGACATCACGGCGCCCTCGCAGGGCCGCTTCCTCGTGGTCTACCCGCGCTTCGTGGATCCCCTCATCTACGAGAAGGGACGGAAGATCACCGTGGGCGGCGTTGTCGAGGGAGGGCGGGTGATCACGATCGGCGGCAGGCCCTACACCGTCCCCTCGCTGCTCGAGAGGGAGACCTACCTCTGGAGAGCCGAAGACTACTACGCCGGGCCCGGATCGCCCCCGGCGGTCCAGTTCGGCATCGGGTTCGGGATATGGCGGTGACAAGAATCATCGAGGGCATCCTCTGCATTGTTCTGGCCGGCCTTGCGGCCTGCGCGCCGGTGTCTCAGGAAATCCGCCGGGAGGCGGAAGCCAGCCCGCCCTTTGCCGACATCCAGAAGAACCCCGACAGGTTCAAGGGCACCGTCGTCGTCTGGGGCGGCGTGATCGTCGAGACGACGAACCTCGAGGGATCGACGGCCCTCAAGGTCATGCAGACGGCCCTGGATTTCCAGAAGCGTCCGGCGGATCTCGATCGTTCCGAGGGCCGGTTCATCGTCGTCGTCGACCGGTTTCTCGACCCGGACCTGTTCAAGAAGGGACGGGAGGTCACCGTGGGCGGCGAAATCGCAGGCCGCGAGACGCACCCCATCGGCGAGGTCCGCTACGTCTACCCCGTGGTCCGTGCCAGGGAGCTGAAGCTCTGGGAGCAGAGGGTGCCGTACCCGCCCGCCTATTACGATCCCTGGTACTGGGGGTCCCCCTACCCGTGGCGCCCCTGGGGCCCCTGGGGCCGGCCGTACGGGTGGTGAAAAACAGGCGAAAGGAGGAATCCATGTCCGAGTTCTTTGAACGGCCCGCCATGGGCTGGCTGCCCGACTATCCGGACTTTCGGGACTACACTGCACAGACGGAAACCATCCTGCCCCTGATGAAGAAGGTGAAGGGCACCGGCGAGGGCAGGAAGAAAGCCAGGCTGCCGGCGAGCTGCGACCTCCGCGCCTGGTGCTCGCCCGTGGAGGACCAGGGCAAGATCGGGTCGTGCACGGCCCAGGCCGGCGCGGGCATGGTGGAGTACTTCGAGAGGCGCGCCACGGGAAAGCACGTGGAGGCTTCGCGCCTTTTCCTCTACAAGGTGACCCGCAATATGCTGCATTGGACGGGCGACACCGGCGCGTTCCTGAGAACCGCCATGGGGGCCCTGGTGCTCTTCGGCGTTCCGCCCGAGGAATACTGGCCCTACAAGGCCGAGGATTTCGACAAGGAGCCGCCGGCGTTCTGCTATGCCTTTGCCCAGAATTACCAGGCCATCCAGTACTATCGCCTCGACCCGCCCGGCATCCCGCCGGTGGAGCTGCTCGCCGGGATCAAGGCCAAGCTGGCGGCGGGCCTGCCCGCCATGTTCGGGTTCAGCGTCTACAGCTCCATCGATCAGGCCGCCAAGACAGGGAAGATCCCCTGCCCGGCAAAGGGCGAAAAACTGCTGGGCGGTCACGCCGTGATGGCCGTGGGCTACGACGACAGGATGAAGATCCGGAACGCGAGACCCGGCGGCCCGGAGACGACGGGGGCTGTCCTGATCCGCAATTCCTGGGGGGCAAAGTGGGGTGAGAAGGGCTATGGCTGGCTTCCCTACGAGTACGTGCTGAAGGAACTGGCCCTGGACTGGTGGTCGCTCGTGAAAGCCGAGTGGATCGACACGGGGGAATTCGGGCAGAAGTAAAGGAGCAAGGCTCGAGGTACGAGGCTCGAGGAAGGAAAGACGAAGATAAAAAAAGGATCGGGGACGTGATCTCCGATCCTTTTCTTATTCTTTCCTCGGTCCTCGAACCTCGGACCTCGTGCCTGAAGCTGGACCCGCCTGCGGCTACAGGTTTTGGACTTACACGCTCGTGTTTTAATTGCGGACATTTACCATGGTCGGG
>CAYZKT010000181.1:0-5418 GCA_964478885.1 uncultured Syntrophaceae bacterium
TCGTTTATTTCGTTGGTTCGTTGATTTCGTTTGTTTCGTTCAAATCCCCCCTGCCCCCCTTTGTTAAAGGGGGGATTCTCTGGTTTGTCCCCCTTTTGCAAAGGGGGAAGAGATGTCCCCTCCTTTGGAAAAGGAGGGTTGGGGAGGATTTTTCAGAGCCTGTTTCTTCCATCAAGTACCCCGTCCCCAAACTGGGTCCGGGGCTCGCAATGACCGTTCTTTACCTCACTTCTTTCACTTCTGCCACTTCTGTCACTGCCGCGCAGCGGCCTGTCACTTTCCATTAAACACGGCCGCGCGCTTGCCGAAGAACGCCGTGAGGCCCTCGCGGTAGTCGTCGGACTTGGCCGCCTGGATCATCCCCGAACGCTCCAGCTCCAGCTGGCGGTACAGCAGCCCCAGCATGGCGTTGTTGAGGTTCTCCTTGGCGATGGCGAAGGCACGCGTGGGTCCCGCGGCGAGCTTGCCGACGACCTCGCCCGCCTCTTTCCACAGGTCGGCGTCGTCGACGACGCGGTGCACCAGGCCCCACTCGAGGGCGTCCTGCGCGGAGAGGATCGGGTCGAGCAGCACCAGTTCCATGGCCTTGCCGAACCCGATCAGCATGGGCACCACGAGGGTCCACGCGCCGTCGGGTACGAGGCTGACGCTCGTGTAGGCCTGCCGGAAGATGGCCGAGCGGGCCGCGATCCGGATGTCGCAGGCCGCGGCGAGGCTGAACCCTCCCCCTCCGACGGGCCCGTTGACGACGGCCACCACGGGCTTTGGCATCTGCCTCAGGGCCAGGATGATGACGTTGAACGCCTTGACGAGCTGGCGGACGATGTCCTGGGGATAGGGCTGCATGTTCTCGTAGAAGAGCTTGAGATCGCCGCCCGAACAGAACGCCTTCCCCTCCCCTGTCAGGACGATGACGCGCACGCTGTCGTCGTCGTGGCAGATCTCCAGGGCCCTCGCCAGCTCGTTGCCCAGGCCGAAATTGATGGCGTTGAAGTTCTTCGGCCGATTCAACCGAATCGTCGCCACCCCGTCCTTGCGATCGAACAGGATGTTGTCGAAAGTCATTTTCACCTCCAGCATACCCTTTGTCTCTGGTTCAATTTCCCCTTAGCGGCTGACCAAGGTGACAGGTGGCAGGTGTCAGGTGACAGGATCTGAACGGAAGGGAATTTTTTCCTGTTACCTGTTACCTCTGCATGATCAAGGCAAGCTCCGCACAAAGGCCGCCAGGACGTTGTTGAACTCCTCGGGTTTTTCCCGCATCACGTAGTGGCCGGCGCCCTCGATCAGGGCAAGTCTTGCACCGGGGATCGAACCGGCGATGAATCGCGACAGCTCCGGCGGCGTCATCTTGTCGTCGTCCCCGCAGACGACGAGGGTCGGGATCGCGATCTTCCCTACCTCCGACGAGATGTCCATCCTGTCGCAGGCATAGAGGTCCCCGTGCAGGATATCGGGATTGCCCTTCTCGAGCCCCTCCTGGAGCCAGGGGCCGACGGCATCGCGGTTGGGCTTGGAGACGGCGAATTTCACGACCAGGGAGATCACCGCGGGCAGGTCCGTGTGGATCTTCCCGAGGATCGCGGGATTGACGGGCATTTTCACGCCGCCCCCGACGGGGACGATGGCCGAAAGCAGGAAACCCTCCCGGATGGCGAAATTCAGGCTGATTGCCGCACCCAGGGAGTGGCCCGCCAGGACCGGCCCCCGCAGGCCCAGGGCGCCGATCGCCTTCTTCACCCACTGCACGTAGCGCATCACGTCGCGCTCGCCCGCTCCGCCGGAAAGGCCGTGCCCCGGCAGGTCGATGGCCGCCACATTGAACTCGCCCTGCAGGGCCCTGCACTGGTTCTCCCAGAGGGTGCTGTCGCCGCCCGACCCGGGCACGAACACGATGCCCCTCCGCCCCTCGACAAAGCCCCCGTCGTTCACCCTGCAGGCAATGGGCGTCCCGTCTATCATCACCTCGCGTATCATAATCTTCCTTTCCACATCGTCGGTTCGGTCTGTCCGGTCTGTCCAGGTCTGTCCAGGTCTGTCTAAGTCCATCTAAGTCTGTCTGAGTCTATCAGGTAAGACAATTTTGAGTTACGAATTTTGAGTTTTAAGTTTTGAGTTGTGAGTTGTGGAGCAGGGATTAATGTTTTTCAGCCGGTCCGATCGGGCGCTGAATCTCGTTGCGAAGCTGCTCCGCCTCCTGCCAACCCGGCGACTGCCGGTCGATGCCCGCGAGAAACGAATCGAGACCCTCGGGCACCTTCCCGATGAGCAGATCGTCCAAAAACCCGAATTCCCGGTAGACCCTCCTGTCCTGCGCGAAGGGCTCGTTGCGGTGAAGAAGCGCCGCCGTCCGCCGGGCCAGGGACAGCAGGTTCAGGATCTCCTCGGTCACGAGTCCGCTGTAGGACTCGAAGTAGTACACCGCGCCCGATTCCCTGAACTTCCCGTCTCTTTTCAGCCGCGCCTGGATCGGTGTTCCGGGGTACGGGATGAGCATCTCGGTGTAGGCGATCTCCGCGCCTTTCTCGAAGAGGCGCCTCGCCAGCGCGAGGGTCTCCCGGATGGTCTCGACGGTGTCCCGGGGCCCGTAGAGGATGAAGCTCACCACGGGCGTCAGGTTCTGCTCCACGCAGAGCGACACGCACCGCTCGATGGCGGACGGCGTGATCCCCTTCCGGTAGTACTCCAGGATCTTTTGCGACCCCGATTCCGCCCCGAAGTACAGGGCCCCGAACCCGGCATCGGAAAGCATGCCCGGCAGCATCGGGTTTTCGCAGACATCGTCGATGCGCCCTTCGGCGAAGAACCGGATGCGCCGGTGAAGGCCCTCCCCGATGATCCCGCGGCACAGGGCGGCAACCCGCCGCGGGTCGGCGGTGAAGTTGTCGTCGGAGAAAAATATCCTGCGGGCCCCTGCCGCGTCAAGCCCCCGGATCTCTTCGATCACCCGGCCCGGGTCGCGGGTGCGGACGGACCCCCCGTAGAGGCTCCGGATCGAGCAGAAGGTGCATCGGCGAGCGCAGCCCCGGCTCGAAGAGATCCCCCTCGCCCAGTACCGGTTTCCGTCGATGAGGGAATGTGCCGGGAGCGGGATGTCATCCAGGGGCGCCGCGGATCTCCTGCGGTTTCTGACGATCCTGGCGCCCTGCCGGAAGGTCACGCCCGCGATGCCGCCGAACGTCCGTCCCGCGCGATGGGCGCTCACGATCTCGCAGAGCGCGGCCTCGCCCTCCCCCTTCACGACAAGGTCGACCTCCCCGTGTTCCTGCAGGATGCGGTCGTGCCGTATCGTGGCGTGAATGCCGCCGAGGACCGTCAGGGCCCGGGGCAGCCGCGCCTTCACCCCGGCACAGACCGAAAGCGCCGCGAGAAAGTTGTCCGACATGGCCGTGATGCCCACAACGATTGGCCGCACGCGTGCGAGGGCCCCATCGAGCCGGGCCATCGGGTCGTCGGGCGCAGTCACGTCGAGATCTAGGATCTCGACCGGCACGCCGTCCCGCTGCAGGGCGCCTGCCAGGCTCAGCAGCCCCAGCGGGGGGAGGTCCGTACGGCCCCCGAAGGGGGGATTGACAAGAAGAACGTTCACGGAAGCGTCTGTTCGTTTATTTCGTTCGTTTCGTTTTTTCGTCGGGGCAATGGGGTTTCGGGTATCGGGTTTCGGGTATCGGGAATGAAGAAGATTTCGTTTTCTAGAATCTGTACAACACCTTCAGACCCGATACCCTATACCCGTGACCCTAGACCCTATTTTTC
This sequence comes from uncultured Syntrophaceae bacterium, assembly GCA_964478885.1. Classification (GTDB taxonomy): domain Bacteria; phylum Desulfobacterota; class Syntrophia; order Syntrophales; family UBA2192; genus UBA2192. Next base: position 3,757 of record CAYZKT010000181.1, read on the forward strand.
TTTGTCAAACATCCCCTTGTACGTCACGCGCATGTCGCGCTTGAGGATCTTGCCCGTGGGCGTCTTGGGCAGGGCCTGCACGAAAACGATCCCCTTGGGAACCTTGAACCCCGCCAGTTCCTTGCGGCAAAGCTCGACGATCTCCTTCTCGGTGATCGTCTGGCCCGCCTTCGGCACGATGACGGCCGTGACGGCCTCGACCCACTTCGGGTGCGGCACGCCGATGACGGCCACCTCCTGCACCCGCGGGTCCTTGTAGATGGCTTCCTCGACTTCGCGGGTGGGCACGTTCTCGCCGCCCGTCTTGATCATGTCCTTCTTGCGGTCCGCCACGGCGATGTAGCGGTCCTCGTCCATGATGCCCACGTCTCCCGAATGGAACCAGCCGCCCTTCATGGCCTCCTCGGTCTTGTCGGGGTCCTTGAAGTACATCATCAGGGCGTGAGGCCCCTTGCCGCAGATCTCGCCGGCCACGCCGGGCTGGGCGATCGGCTTGAAGCTGTCGTCCTCGAGCCTCGTCTCCATGTTGATCCCGCCCATGCCGGCGGAACCCAGCTTCTTCAAGGCATCCTTGGCCTTGAGGACCGTGTGGTAGGGCGCCAGTTCCGTCTGGCCGTAGTAGTTCCAGATTCCCGACCCGGGGAATTTCTCCATGACCTCCTTGAGGATCTCCACGGGCATGATGGAAGCCCCGTAGTAGCACTTCCGGAGGCTCTTGAGATCGTACTTGGCGAAGTCGGGGTGCCGCAGCAGGCCGATCCACACCGTGGGCGGCGCGAAAAACATGGTCGCCTTGTAGTCGGCGATGTTTTTCAGGATCTGGACCATGTCGGGCGCGATGAGGATGTTCGTCCCGCCCACCCAGAAGACGGGATTCAGGAACACGTCGCGCTGGGCGCAGTGGTAGATGGGCAGCGCGTTGACCTGCACGTCGTCCTCGTCGTACTGACCGTCTACGATGGCGCCCATGTACTGGGCCATGAGAGCCTGGTTCGTGATGATGACCCCCTTGGGGAGCGACTCGGTGCCGCTCGTGTAGGTCATCTGGACGGGGTCCTCGATGCGCAGGACCGTGTCGGGCTCCGTCGCGGGGTAGGCCCTGTACCAGGCTTCGAAGTCCTTGAACTTGTCGCTCACGGGCGGTTTGCCCGCCCCCTGGCGCGACCAGATCCAGGTTTTCACCGAGGGCATTTCGTCGAGAACGTCCTTGACCAGATCGTAGAGAGCGTCCTCCACGATGAAGAGCTTGCTTTCGGAGTGGTTGATGCAGTAGGCGATGTCCTTGCCCCGCAGCAGGTAGTTGATGGCCAGGTACACGGCTCCCGCCTTGCAGCAGCCGAACCACGTCAGGACGTGGTCGATCGTGTTGTGCGCAAGGATGGCCACGCGGTCGTACTTCCTGATGCCGAGGTCGATAAGTGCGTTGGCCACGCGGTTGCACTCCCCCTCCATCTCGGCGTAGGTCATTTTCCGGTCCCCGAAAATCATGGCCGTCTTGTCGGGGTAGTGGTAAGCGCTGCGGCGGATCATGTCGGCGATGACCCAGCGGTTGACCCTGTTGTAGCGGGTCATCAGGTACTCGACGGTGTCCTTGTTGAGGGTGTTGAACTTTGCCTTGTCCGCGTCCGTCAGGGGAATGCCAAGCGACATGAAACGGTACCT
>CAYZKT010000182.1:0-5410 GCA_964478885.1 uncultured Syntrophaceae bacterium
GTTTTTCCGTCAGGATGAATAAAAAAGAGGGGCACCGGCTTACCGGTACCCCTCTTTCGAAACTGACTCGAATAATGAAGCCAGTTGCTTACTTCTTCTCGGGGGCCTTCTTCTCCTCGGCCTTCTTCTCGGCCTTCTTCTCGGCCTTCTTGGGCTCTTCCTTCTTGGCCTCCTTCTTCTCGGCCTTCTTGGCGTCCTTCTTCTTGGGCTCGGCCTTCTTCTTCTCGGCCTTCTTGGCGTCCTTCTTCGGCTCGGCCTTCTTGTCGTCAGCCTTCTTCTCGGGAGCCGGAGCGGCCTTGTCTGCCGGCTTTGCGGCCGGAGCAGCCTGGGCGAAGCAAAGACCCGTCGTCGCCACCACGAACATCATGGCAAACAGGATTGCGAGAACCTTCTTCATTGAGTTGTCACCTCCTTCCATCATGTTTTGACACAGCAGTCTACAAGGAGCATGCCAGCTTTTCGTGTTTTAAAATAGTAAATAAATACAATGAATTGAAGAGAAGATAACCTGCGATGAAGGGACCGGCTTTACAATTCCGGGAAGTGAATTACCGATTCTGGAAACGACGGACTATTTCAAGAAATAGATTACAAATATGGGAATGCGGCTTACGTATTTCCAAAACGAGACGTGCGCGAACAGTGGAAATGCGTGAGGAAGTCACAAATTCACTTATAATATCGATCAGATGAAATGACCACGCCTCGTGGGGTCATTTCTCGGGGATCGGGTCACACCTGGCTGGGTCGATTCAGGCCGTACTTGTCCCAGCGGTAGGCAAAGGCCCGATAGCTCATATTCAGGAGCTTCGCGGCGCGGGCGCCCACGTTGTTCGCCTTTTCCATGGCCTTCTGCAGAAGATCCTTTTCAATCTCCACGTAGCTGATCCCCATATCGGGGATATCCTGCTGCAGAATGCACTTAACGCCGCTGCGTTTCTCCGGCAAATCGAGCTCGTACTTCTTCCAGCTGTACCAGAAGGCGTCGTAGTTCATGTCGAGCAGGCGCGCCGCCTTTGCGAGCACATGGCTCGATCTGGCCATGGCCTTCACGAGAAGCTCCTTCTCGAGCTCCTCGAGGTCGATCCCTTCATCGGGGATCTCGATGCCCATCGCCGGCCGGGGTGTGGACCGCAACTCCCCGCGTATGTCCGCAAGACCGATCGTGTCGGACTCGCACATGAGGACCGCCTTTTCGAGGACGGACTGGAGTTCGCGGACATTCCCCGGCCAGGCGTAATGAAGGATGCCCTTCATCGCCGCCTCGTCGATCTTGACCACGTTCTTGACGAAGTTGTGGTTGAATTTCTGAAGAAAGAAGGCCGCCAGGTCGGGGATGTCTTCCTTTCGATCCCTCAGCGGGGGCATGTGGATCGTGACGACCTTGAGCCGGTAAAACAGATCCTCGCGGAATCGCCCGTGCTTCATTTCCTCGAGGAGGTCCTTGTTGGTGGCCGACACGATCCTCACGTCCACCTTGATCGGCTCCCGTCCCCCGACGCGCATGATCTCGCGCTCCTGAAGCACCCGCAGGATCTTGGACTGCGTCATCAGGGGAAGATCGCCGACCTCGTCGAGGAAGATCGTCCCGCCGCTTGCGGCTTCGAACAGGCCTTTCTTCCGCTGCGTGGCGCCCGTGAACGCGCCGGGCTCGTAGCCGAACAGCTCGCTTTCGAGAAGGGTCTCGGGGATGGCCGCACAGTTGATGGCCATGAAGGACTTCTCCCGGCGACCGCTGTTGTAGTGGATCGCCTTGGCGATCAGCTCTTTCCCCGTGCCGCTCTCTCCCAAAATCAGGACCGTGGCGGGGCTGTCGGCCACCTTGCGGACGATGTGGACGATGTCCTTGATCGCCTTGGAGTGCCCGATGATCCCCTGGATGCTGAACATGTCGTTCAGGGCTTTCCGGAGCTCGAGATTGCGCTGCAGCAGTTCCTTGCGCTCGAGGGCCCGGCGGACCGCGAGGAGCACGACGTCCTTGTCGAGGGGTTTCGTCAGGTAGTCGAAGGCGCCTTTCTTCATGGCGTCGACGGCCGAATCGACGGTCCCGAAAGCGGTCATGAGAATCACCGTCGGGGGTTGCTTGAGGCCCTTGAGCTTCTCGAGCAGCTCGATCCCGTCCATCTTTCCCATCTTGAGATCGGTCAGCACGATATCCGCCTCGTAGGCCTTCACCAGCTTCAGGGCCTCCTCGCCCGATGCGGCCGAATAGGTCTCGTATCCCTCCTCGGCCAGGATGGTCGTGAGGATCTCGCGTTGCAGCGTTTCGTCGTCCACGATCAGGATGACCGCCATGTCTGCTCCTCTCCCGGGTCTTTGCCGACCCTCGCCGCTGCGGAGTCGGCAAGGGGAAGGCTGATCGTCACCTCGCTTCCCTGTCCCTCTTCGCTCGAGAAATCGATCTTCCCCCCGTGCTCCTCGATGACCCGCTTCGTCATGGCCAGCCCCAGGCCGAGGCCCTGGCTCTTGGTCGTGAAGAAGGGCTCGAAGACGCGGGCGAGGTTTTCCCTCGAAACGCCGGTTCCCGTGTCCGCGATACGCAGCACGAAACGGCCGTCACGTTCTTCCGACTCAAGCGTGAGGGTTCCGCCGGCCGGCATGGCCTGAAAGGCATTCGTCACCAGGTTGAACAGGCAGCTCTTCATGAGCTCCGTATCCAGACTCAGCTCCGGCAGGGCCTCGTAGGCCTCGACGATCCCGATCCGGTCCGATTCCGCTTTGGCTTTGACGATTTCGACGACATCGGCCAGAAGCTCCCGGGTCCTGCAGGGCTGCCGGTCGAGCTTGAGCGGTTTGCCGTAATCCAGGAAATCCCGGACGAGGCGGTCGAGGCGGTGGATCTCCTCTTTCATGCTCTCCACCAGTTTTTCGAAGCCTTCGGCGCCGGCGCCGTCGGCGGGACGGTATTTCGTCTTGATGTGATCGATGGAGAGGCTGATGAAGTTCAGCGGGTTGCGGATCTCGTGCGCGATACCCCGGGAAAGCTGCCCGATGGCAGAGAGATGTTCCGCCTCCCGGAGACGTTCCTCGAGCCTGCGCTGCTCCCGGAGACGCTGGATCATGAAGTTGAAGCTCTGGGTCAGGTCCCCGATCTCGTCCTTGCGGTCCACCGGGAGGTTCTGGTTGAGATCGCCTGCCGCCACCCTGCGGGCCGCGGCAACGACGTTGTGGATGGGCTCCGTGTACCACATGGACAGGAACGTGGAGAGGAGGATGCCGATGGCGAAGACCGTCAGCGCGGCGATGATGCGCTTCGTCGTGTTGCGGCGCATCGTTTCCTGGAGGTTCTCCACGTTGATCTGGAGATGGATGTAGCCGTAGTGGGCCTGGCCGGCGATGACGGGGATAATGACGTTGTAGGCCTTGCCCTCCTGGTCGACGGCCGGTTCCCCGAGTTCGGCCTTGATGATGAGTTCCTTCTTCTTCTGGCTCACCGGCGTGCCGATCTTGTTGGGGTTGGTGCTTGCGATGATCTCGTCGGCGTTGCTGATGATGGAGATTTCCTTGATTCCCTTGGTCTTCAGCGACGACAGGTATTTCTCCAGGCGCGTCTCGCTCGAGGCGCCCCCCGTTACTTCCTCGACGCCCACCTGAACGGCCTGGGCCAGTTCGGCCGTCTGGCTTTCGATCTGGGCCATGAGGTTCTTCTCGGACTGCCAGTAGATGGTGATCAGGGTGACCAGCAGGACCGCGGTCATCACGAGCATCATGAGGACGAGCTTCTTGTTGAGGGAGAGGTTGAGAAAAAAGTTCTTCACCATCGCTGTCGTGCCCGTCGTTCTCCTGCCTGCCCCATCGGCTTTCACGGCTGTGCCGGGGCGGGGTCCCGCTCCCTGCCGGCTTCACCCTTAACACCAAAGCCCCGCGCCTGTCAACGGCGCGCGATCGGTCAGCGACCGACTCCGTCGTTGCTTTTCCGAGGGCGCGCTTCTATAATCAAGGCCCGTTTCACAAAACGGGCCGCAGCCTTCCCGGAGAAGACAACGTGGGTTCCGACACGACAGGCCGCATGACGACGCACTGGGACCGGTGGATCACCCCCGCGGTCGTCCTGCGGTTTTCTTTCTTCTCGTTCATGCGGAACCGCGATCTCCACACGGCCGCCACGCTGGCCTTCTACGGTGTATTCGCCCTGATCCCCCTGTGCCTCGCGGTCCTCGTCGTCCTCAGCCAGGTTTTCGTTTCCTCGCGGCAGGTGAGCCGCGCCATCGAGTCGATCATCATCCAGTTTGTCCCGCAGTACTACGAGGTCATCCTGCGCGAGGTGTTCTCCATCTCGGAGCAGAGGGCCCTCGGCCTGATCGGGATCGTGCCGGTGCTGTGGTCCCTCGTTCCCCTGGTCAGTGCGATCCGGAGCGGGTTCATCGGCGTGTTCAAGACGGAGCGCACAGCCGGGTTTTTCCGCGACAAACTCGTCGATTTCATCGCTGTCCTGTCCTTCCTGCTTCTGGTCCTGGGGCTCGTGGCGGGCCAGATCCTCTACGCATCGGTGCTGGAGGATGCGGCAGGCCCCGTCGGCGCGTGGCGCGGGGTCCTTGACAGGGCGCTTCCCCTGTTTACGGGAACCCTGTTTCTCGCTCTCTTTTTTCTGGTCTTCGTCCCCGTGCGGATCGAGTGGTGGAACCTTCTGGTGAGCGCCCTCTGCACAGCCGTGCTCTGGTCGATTGTCCGCCCGCTCTTCACGGCCTTCCTGCAGTACAACCCGGAATACGGGGTCGCCTTCGGGTCTCTCAAGGCGGTCTTCGTGCTGGTCGTGTGGATCTACTATACCTTTGCCGTGGTCCTGTTCGGGACGGAACTCCTGGCCAACATCCGGAGGCGGGAGGCCCTGCTGCTGTCGCGTCTCCTGGAGCGCGGAACGCCGAACGCGAAGGGCTTCCCGCCGGTGCCCTCCCGCTTCGTCCGCTCCTTCGAGCGTGGCGAAACGATCTTCGAGGAAGACAGCCCGGGCCGGGACATGTACTATATCCTGTCCGGTTCGGTCCGGATTCTGCGGAAGGGGCAGCTCCTGCGGGAAATGTCCGCGGGCGACTATTTCGGGGAGATGGCCATGCTGATCCAGGCGCCGAGGACGGCGGCGGCCGTGTCGGCATCCCCGGACACGCGGCTCGTGATCATCTCGGAGTCCAATCTCGACACGATCCTGAGGGAGAACCCCCGCATTGTGGTCTCTTTCCTGCGGGTGATGTCCGACCGCCTCCGGGCGCTCAACGAACGGCTGGACGATCCGCCCGGGAACTGCCGGGGCGCAGGGGAGGGGACAGAAGGATCACCGAACGCGGCGATCGGTCCTCGGGCCGGTGCGCCTCCCGAACCCAGAGAACGCAAGGAAAAGGGGGACAGGGCATGAAGATCTGCATATCGTCGACGGGACCCGGGTTGAGCGACCTGGTGGACCCCCGGTTCAGCC
>CAYZKT010000183.1:0-2433 GCA_964478885.1 uncultured Syntrophaceae bacterium
CCCCGTGGCCCCGGTAAAACCGGGGCCTATTGTAAATACAAATCCCCATCGCGGGGTTTATCTCCATGGCGAGGGGAACTCGGCGGCCCACATCAAGGCGTCGCTCTTCGGGGCCTCGGAAACGGTGATCGTCGAGAAAGGCGCCCTCGTTCTCGGGACCTGGCAGTCCATCTTCTTCTGCGAGTTCGACGGCCCCCGGACGAGGCAGGTGTTCGTCAAGATCATCCCGGGAGGATGAAAACAACCTGCAGTCAACAGCCGACAGCACCACTTTGCCCCTCCCTTGACGGGAGGGGATGAAGGGGAGGGTGAGTATCCCGAGGCCTACCGCAGGCGCCGCCCCTTCACCATGGCCGGCGCCAGGGGGCTCCGCGGTCTCTACGACGCCCTTCGGGGCGCCTATGGCGACTGGCTCGTCCTGCCGGAGGCCCTCTTCACCCTGCGCGAGCTGGACCCTTGCGCCCCGGACGTCCTCGCAGCGGGCGCGCTCACGATCCGGTCGCGGCCCGTAGCCCACATCGAGACCAGCATCGGCTATCGCGTCGAGACCCCGGACGGCACGACGGTTGCCTACTCGGGGGACACGGGACCGTGCGAGAGCCTCGTGGAGCTTGCGCGGGGTGTCGATCTCTTTCTGTGCGAGTGTTCGCTGCCCGACGAAATGAAGGTGGAGAGGCACATGACTCCGTCCGAGGCGGGAGAGACGGCGTCGCGGGCGGGGGTGAAGCACCTCGCCCTCACCCACTTCTACCCCGAGTGCGACGGCGCCGACAACGCGGCCCAGTGCCGCAAGACCGGGAAGGGCCCCCTCACGCTGGCCGGGGACCTGATGCGGATCCGCATCTGAGCGGCCCGGCGCACTCCGGGAGAGCGGGAAGAAAAAAGCCGGCTCGCTTTCGCTTGCCGGCCTTGACCGTTAATTCCTGGCGCTCTTCACAGGGACTTTTTTTCCCGACTGTTTCGCTTCCACCGTCTTGGGCAGCTTCACGGTGAGCACGCCGTTTTTGAACTCGGCGTCCACCTTCTTGAGATCGATCCCCTCGGGGAGCGGCACCGTCCTCTGGAAGGAGCCGAACGAACGCTCCACGTGGTAGTAGTTTTTGCCCTTCTCCTCTTTTTCCTCTTTCTTCTCCCCCTTGAGGGTGATCGAGTTCCCAGTCAGCAGGACCTCCACGTCCTTCTCCTCCATGCCGGGGAGCTCGGCCGTGATGCGGTATTCCTTCTCCGTCTCCTCGAGGTCCATCTTCGGACTGAACCCTCCCCACCTCTCTTCGGACGCGCGAAGGGGTTTGAGGTCGAACCCCCGGAAGAAATCGTCGAAGAGCCGGTTGACCTCCCGCTGGAGGGAGAAGAGAGGAACGTCTTCTTCGTGTCTCGCAGGCGGGGTCACACGCCCCTGGCCTGCCGGGACCACTTCCTTGATCTTGCTTGCCATGGTGCGCCTCCTTTCCAAGGGATTCCTCTTCCCTACGATGGCTTTACGCTGATCTTCCTGAGCTTCACGGGCTCCGCCTTGGGAAGGGTGAGCTTCAGGACCCCGTCTTTCACCGACGCCTCGATCCTGTCCCGGTCGATCTCGTCGGACAGGGTGAAGGCCCTCTCGTAATCGCCCGCCTCGTACTCCACGTAGGCTGCGCGGTGGCCTTCGACCGTCTCGGACTCGACCTTGCCCGAGAGGGTCAGCACGTTCTTCTCAAGGGTGATGTCGACGGACTTCTCGTCCACTCCGGGCATGTCCGCCAGCAGGACGATGGCGTCCTTCGTCTCGCAGATGTCCACCCGGGGGATAAAGACCTTCCTGGCCTTCGTCCTCTCCGTTTCGACGGGCGAGGAAGCCTCTCGCTTCTGCATCTCCTTGTCCGCCATGAGGGTTGCCTCCTTTCGTTACTTCAGCGATTTGATCGCGATTTTCCTGGGTTTGTCGGCCTCGGCGCGCGGCAGCCTGACCTTCAGAACGCCCTTCTCGTAGCCCGCCTCGACCTTGCCCGAGTCCACGGCATAGGGCAGGCGAAAGCTCCGGGCAAATTCGCCGCTTGCGCGTTCAAGGCGATGGGACACCTCCCCCGGTTTGAGCTCCTCCGGCTTTCTCGAACCGGTCAGCTTGAGAATATTCTCGGCGACCGTGATGTCGAGATTCGCCGGGTCGATCCCGGGGATCTCCGCCGTAACGATGACATCCTGATCGGAAGCCCAGATGTTGACCGCGGGGAACGTGGGGGCGCTCTCTCTCGAGAGAAGACGGTTCACGTCCTGCTGCAGCCGCTCCATCTCCCGCCTGGGGCTCCAGACCCTCCCGTACCGACCATACTCCGGCCAGAACATCTTGATACAACCTCCTTTCACGATTTGTGTGTCTTGTCGGGGGACTGTTTCCCGCCCCCCGCTCCGATGTCTGCCGTTAAAATAAATTCGGTTTTCGGCTTGTCAAGACCG
>CAYZKT010000183.1:2533-5396 GCA_964478885.1 uncultured Syntrophaceae bacterium
AGGAGGAGGGCGCCCTTGTAGAAGAAATACAGGCCGAGCAACTGAATGACGTGGTAGAGGTCGTTGTGGTTGAAGTGCCGCGCCGGCTTGAAGCCGCTCCGCTGGACGGCGGCGGCGGCAAAGCTGACGAGGATCCCCACGGCGATGAGCTTCGCGCCCGGCGAACCCGTGGACACGTAGCTCAACCCCATGGCCCCTAGGATGAACGCCATGGAGACCGAGTAGAAGACGATGACGTTGCGGAACCGGTAGTCCCGCCAGATCCAGGCGGCGTATACGATCGAAAGGCCCAGGACGGTCCACCGGAGGATGTCGGCATATTCGATCGGCAGCAGGTGATAGAAGGTTCCCGCCAGCATGGCCGTCACGGAGGTGCCGACGGCGATCCCCGTAATGCGCCACAGAAGCGGGACCCACCGGACGAGGGACGTGTGCCGCACGGCATGGATGGTCGCCCCCGTGAGGGTGCCCAGGGCGATCAGGAAAAACGACAGGGCGAAACAGAGCTGCACGGGCGCCTGGGAGGCGCCAAGAATCCGCGAGCCGGCCCAGACGGCCGCCGCCGCCAGGAGAACGTCCGTCAGGACCGTCATCGGTTCGGGGCCGAGGACGCCGTGCTCGCGCAGGTTGTCGTGCTGCCGATTCCCCTGGATCATGCGGGCTTCTCCACTCTGCGGATCACGAAACGCTCGTCCTCGTCTTCGCCGAAGGTGCTCACGGGGTTGGGGACGGCGGCATAGATGCGCCACAGATCTCCGGCGCCGATCCGGAAGCTCTTTGTGGGGATGGCGGGGTTGAACATGAAGTGCCCGGCACGCAGGATGTTCTCGTCGACGTAGAACGGCAGCGTCGGCTCCCGGTGGCCGAAGGGGGGCACGGAGCCGGGGTCGCAGCCCGTCACCTCCAGCAGCTCCTCGCGGTTTGCGAAGCGGATGTCCTTCGTGCCGAACTCCTTCTTGAAGAGCCGCGCCTTGATCTCCTTTTCGGCCGTGGTGACGAGCAGGTAGTACTTGCCCTTGGCCTTGAGAAGGATGCACTTGCTGCTCGCCCCGTCCCAGCCAGCCTGCCCGCGGTAGGACAGGGACTCTTCGCAGGAGCCGACGGGCGGGTGCTCGATCTCGTCGTAGGGGATCCCCATCCGTTCCAGCAGCTCCCGGATGGCCAGGTAAACGTCCTGTGACATGAGAAAATCCTTTTGAATCCACCCCGACCCTCCGTTGCCTAAGGAGGGCGTAAACGTCCCCTTTTGGAAAAGGGGGATGTTGCGGCAATAACAACACGATTGTCTTAGCAGAATTCTCCCTTCCTGATAAGCCGAAATCTGTGGTACTCTCGCAGGCGCACAACCGCACGGGAGGGGCCCATGAAGACCTTCAGGATCGCCACGTACAACGTCAATTCGGTCCGCAGCCGGCTGCACATCGTGCTTCCCTGGCTCGAGAAGAACCGGCCTGCTGTGCTGTGCCTCCAGGAGACCAAGACGGAGGACGCGAAGTTCCCGGCGAAGGAGTTCGAGGAGGCCGGGTGGAACGTGGTCTACCGGGGCGGCAAGAGCTACAACGGGGTGGCCATCGTGTCAGCCGAGAAGGCCGACAAGGTGTCACTCGGCCTCGACGACGGCGGCCCCGCCGACGAGGACCGCCTCATCCGGGCCGTCTTCTCGCGGATCGCCGTGGTGAACACCTACGTTCCCCAGGGCTTCGAGCGGGAGAGCCCGAAGTTCGCCTACAAGCTCGAGTGGTTCAAGCGCCTCCGAAAGTTCTTTGCCAGGCACTACAAGCCGGACCAGCTGCTCCTGTGGTGCGGCGACATCAACGTGGCCCGCGAGGAGATCGACGTCCACAACCCCAAGAGGCTCCTGGGGCACGTGGACTTCACCCCCGAGGTCTGGGAGGGATTCGACCACGTGCGGGACTGGGGATTCGTCGACGTGTTCCGCAAGCATCATCCCGGCGAGCCAGGGCAGTATTCCTTCTTCGATTACCGGGTGCCCATGTCGGTGGAGAGGGGTCTGGGCTGGCGGGTGGACCACCTCCTGGCCACGGCGCCGCTGGCGAAAAAATCCGTCGACGCATGGATCGATCTGGAGCCGAGGAAGGCCCAGAAGCCGTCGGACCACACGCCCATCGTGGCGGAGTTCAACCTGTAGGCTGGCGATCGGATATGCACTCTCAGGCTGCCTTGCGATCAAAGAGGAGTTTTATGCTTATGAAGAGCGGACAAGAAGAAAGAAATCTCCCATCCACGCCGATCTTCCGCTCTTCATAGCTTCCTAACTTCGTGATTTCGAATATGTCCGACCATGCAGCACCAACAGACAACGCATCCATCTTAAGAGACGGCCTCCGCGCCGCTTGGCCCATCTGCGTGGGCTACGTCCCCATCGGGCTGGCCTTCGGCGTTCTCGCCCAGAAGGCGGGTCTCTCGTCGCTCGCCGTGGGGCTCATGTCGGCGCTCGTCTTTGCCGGCAGCGCGCAGTTCATCGCCGTCGCCATGATGGGGGCGGAGGCCGGGACCGCATCGATTATCGCCACGACCTTCGCCGTCAACCTGCGCCACCTGCTGATGAGCTCCGCCCTCTCCATCCACCTCAAGGGGGTCGGGAGGCGCTGGCTCACGCTTTTCGCCTACGGGATCACCGACGAGAGCTTCGCCCTGAACCTGGTGCGGTTTCGCGAGGGGGGCTGGGACTGGCGGCGGGCGCTGACCGTCAACCACGTGACCAACGCGGTCTGGGTGACCAGCACCGTAGCGGGCGCGCTGGGCGGGGCCCTGATCCCGGCACATGCCTTCGGGATCGACTACGCGCTCATGGGGATGTTCCTGTGCCTGCTCGTCTACCAGCTCAGGGGACGGATCTATG
>CAYZKT010000184.1:0-5375 GCA_964478885.1 uncultured Syntrophaceae bacterium
GTGGGGTAACATACAAGGGTACAGGGAAGGTACTACAGATTATTTTGTATAGACGGAATTTTTTCCATCCCGATACCCTAGTCCCGATACCCGATACCCCTCTTCCGGGCCGGATAGACGGGACAGACTGGATGGAACCAAGGGCTATTTGCCCTTGATGAACGCCTCCGTCATCTCGCAGGCCTCCTCGTCGGTGAACTGACGGGGCGGGTGCTTCATGAAGTAGGCCGAGGGGCCGTAGAGGATGCCGCCGATCCCCTTCTCGAGGGCAATCTTGCAGCAGCGGATGGCGTCGATCACCACGCCGCCCGAGTTGGGCGAGTCCTCGACGGAGAGCCGCATCTCGAGGTTCATGGGCACGTCCCCGAAGATGCTTCCTTCCATCCTGAGGAAACAGACCTTGTTGTCCTTTTGCCAGGCCACCCAGTCGCTGGGGCCGATGTGGATGTTCTCGGGCATGAGCCGCTTGCCCGTCTGGGACTGCACGGCCTCGGTCTTGGAGATGCGCTTGGACTTCAGGCGGCTGCGGTCCAGCATGTTGAGAAAGTCCGTGTTGCCACCCGTGTTGAGCTGGTAGGTCCGCTCGAGCTTCACACCGCGCAGGTTGAAGAGGTGCGTGAGCACCCGGTGGATGATCGTGGCCCCGAGTTGGCTCTTCACGTCGTCGCCGATGATGGGCAGGCCCTTCTTTTCGAAGCGCCGGGCCCACTCGGGGTCGCTGGCGATGAAGACGGGGATGTTGTTGATGAAGGCCACACCCGCCTCGAGCGCGCAGCCCGCATAGAACCGGGTCGCTTCCTCGGAGCCCGCCGGCAGGTAGTTGAGCAGGATCTCGGCTCCCGAGTCCTTCAGGGCGCCGACCACGTCCTTTTTCGTCGCCTGCTTCTGCTTTGCCGGGACGAAGGCAAACCGGGGGTCGTACTGGCTCATGTGCGGGGCGACGCTGTCGAGCATCTTCCCCATCACGACCCGGGCCCCTTTCTTCGGGACCTGCGGCTGGAAGATGGCGGTGCAGTTGGGCGGTTGGAAAATAGCCTCGGCGATGTCCTTGCCGACCTTGCGGCGGTCGATGTCGAAGGCGCAGACCACCTCGATGTCGGAGGGCCGGTAGCCGCCGATGTCCCAGTGCATCAGACCGATGAGATCCTTCGGTGATTTGTTGCGGTAATACTCGATTCCCTGGATCAGCGAAGAGGCGCAATTCCCGACACCCGCGATTGCAATCCGGACCTTCCCCAAAACATCTCCCCCTTTTGTCCAGCTTAAACCCGACTCGGATGATTTCGCAAGCGATACTATTACAACATATCGCGCGACAATTCAACGGGAAGGACGCAAAAAAGCAGCGGAACTCATTTTCCCGCCGCCCCGTAGTGCTCGTCGATCCACTTGAGGTACTCTCCGCTTCGGACGCGCTCGACCCACCCGCTGTTCTCCAGGTACCAGCACACCGTCTTGCGCAGGCCCGTGCGGAAGGATTCTCGGGGGGCCCAGCCGAGCTCCGACTGCAGCTTGCTCGAGTCGATGGCGTAGCGCCAGTCGTGGCCGGGGCGGTCCTTGACGAACGTGATCAGCTCGCGCCGGGGGCCCGCGCCCGACCGGGGGCGGATCTCGTCGAGGATGTCGCAGATGCCGTGGACGACGGCGATGTTCTCCTCCTCGGAGTTGCCCCCGATGTTGTAGGTCTCGCCGCGGCGCCCCTTGTTCATGATCGTCCAGATGGCCTCGCAGTGGTCCTCCACGTAGAGCCAGTCGCGGACGTTCAGGCCGTCGCCGTAGACGGGCAGGGGCTTGCCCTCCAGCGCGTTGAGGGTGATGAGCGGGATGAGCTTCTCCGGGAACTGCCAGGGTCCGTAGTTGTTGGAGCAGTTCGAGATCGTCACGGGAAGGCCGTAGGTCTTGCAGTAGGCCCGCACCAGGTGGTCCGAGGAAGCCTTCGAGGCACTGTAGGGGCTGTTGGGTTTGTAGGGCGTCGTCTCGGTGAAGAGGCCCTCCTTGCCGAGGCTGCCGTAGACCTCGTCGGTGCTCACGTGGTGGAAGAGGCGGAAGCCCTCCGCGTGGTTGCGGGCCGCTTCGAGGAGGTTGAAGGTGCCCACGATGTTCGTGAAGATGAACTCGGCGGGCCGTTTGATGGAGCGGTCCACGTGGCTCTCGGCCGCGAAGTGGCAGACGGCGTCGACGCCGTACTCGCTGAAGATCGCGTTCATGCGCTCCAGGCCGCAGATGTCCTCCCGCAGGAAAACGTAGCGGCCGGGGAAGCGTTTTTCGAGATCGCTCAGGTTTTCGGGGTTGCCGGCGTAGGTCAGCTTGTCGACATTGACGATCCGGCCGGCAAAGCCGCCCGTTTCGAGCAGATGGCGGATGAAGTTGCTGCCGATGAATCCGCAGCCGCCGGTGACCAGTAAGTTCTTGAATTCCATCGTGTCTCCTTGTTGTCGCGCCGGTTCTTGTGCGGCGTTCATCCTTCAAGGGCTCGGAAGTTGTGAAGTTGGAAAATTGAGAAGCTTGGAGGGGCTGGACGTATTTATCAATATCGTCGGCCTGTCCGAACTGCCAAACTTCGAAACTTCCCAGCTTCCGTCCCAACGAGTGCCCGGCACGGAATTTGCGATCCCTTCCGGTGCGGCCCCGGAGACTCGTGTTGCCAACTACCATGAATGTTTGAAATTCTCAACCTTGAATCGGGGCGCCCGCCAAGTGCCCCGGGGCGGCGAACGAGCAAATCATGAGCGATAAAAACAGGGAACCCCAATCCGTCAACTGCTTCGACTGCCGGCACTTCTTCATTACCCACGAGCCGGCCCTCCCCTACGGCTGCCGGGCCATGGGGTTCAAGTCCCGGGAGCTTCCCTGCGCCGTCGTGCTGCGCAGCTCCGATGTGCCCTGCCTGCTCCTCCGGCCGAAGGACAAACCCTCGAAGTCATGAGCGGTACCGCTTTTTCTGTTGCATTTCCACCGTCAGTGCTATAGGAAGCAAAAAAACAAGTGCGCGCCGTGCGGCGACGCCCGCGGCTTTGCGGGGTTCACGGTCCATGAGTCCGAAGAAAACGACGAAGAAAGAGAAGGAACAGCCCGATCCGGGCAGGGGAAGCTCGGCGGAGGGCGTGATCAGCGCCCTGCTGACGGTCAGCCGGGCCATCACGTCCGAAAAATACCTGGAAGACATCCTGGGCCTGATCGTCACCGTGACGGCCGAGGTCATGGAGTCCAAGATCTGTTCGCTCATGCTCATCGACGACGACGGCATGCTGCACGTCAAGGCCACCCAGAGCATGAGCAAGGAGTACAACAAGAAACGGCTCGTGGAACTCGGCAAGGGCATCGTCGGGAAAGTGGCCTCGGAAAACCGCCCCGCCGTCGTGCGGGACGTGAGGGAGGAGCCGGACTACATTTACCGCGACATGGCGCGCAAGGAGGGGCTCGTTTCGCTGCTGTCCGTCCCCCTGGCCGTGAAGGGCCGCGTCATCGGCGTCATCAACTGCTACACCTCGCGGCCCCACGATTTCACGGAAGCCGAGATCACCGTTGTCACCACGATCGCCAATCAGGCCGCCGTCGCCATCGAGAACACGGAGCTGCTCGTCCGGAGCCGTGTCATCGAGGAGGAACTCGAGTCCCGCAAGCTCATCGAGCGGGCCAAGGATATCCTGGCGACCGAAAACGGAACGGGCGGCGAGGAGGCCTACCGGAAGATCCGGCAGATGAGCATGAACATGCGCCGCCCCATGCGCCAGATCGCCGAGGCGATCATCATCTCCCGGGGCGTCGACGCGGGGTCCTGACGCAGGCCCTTCCCGGCGTCCCTTTCGGGCGGGGCCGCGCCGTCACGAGGCGGCGTAGCAGATCAGCTTCTGGTTGACCACGTCCGACACCAGTCTCAGGTCCTTCTCCCTCACATCGTAGACCCGGACCACCTTCTCGTAGCGGCCCTCGTTGGGCAGCAGGTCGAGGAACCGGTTCGGCAGGCCCTCCAGCCAGCCGTCGTTGAAGACGACCCCGTCCTTCTCCGGGTAGACGGCCATGTAGAAGATGTCCGTCTCGACCAGGTCCTGGAAGAAGTGCGTCCCGAAGGAGAGGTCCGGGATGAGGCTTCCGTCGCGGTAGGCGATTTCCGCGATCACCGCGATCTTGTTGATCTCCGAGAACGTCACGGGGACCCCCATGGCCGGGGTGGTCGTCCCCCAGCGGCCGGGGCCGAAAACCGCCGTCGGCATGTCCTCCCGCCGGTCGATGAGCTTGTTGAGGCGGCCCACGATGCGTGCCACATCGTACTTCTCCGAGAGGGCCAGCTTCGTGTACCCCTTCGGGTCGATGAAGATAACGCGGGCCAGGGCCTGGGAGACGCTGCCCCCCATGAAGTTGCCCTCCTGCCGGATGAAGACCTTCTTCCTGGGGATCTTCTCCGGGATCTCGACCTGGGCCTTCTGCCCCTTCGTCTGGAAGGGTCGGCACTGCAGGAGGTTGACCTGGAGGCGCCCCTCGGCGTTGAAGTTCGCCGTGAACTCGATGTCGACGGGGTAATGGTAGACCGCCTCGAGGTTTTTCAACATCCGCGACATGACCGCCGTGAAATCCGTTCGGGACAGCAGTTCGTCGAAGGTCAGGATCCATGCGTCCTCCCCGTGGCGGCCCGACGCCCGCATCCTCTCCGCGGTTTCCTCGTCCCGGACGCCGATCAGGTCCAGGCGGGCGTCGACCCCCTCGTTGACGACCTGCATGAGTGAGAGGGAGTGGAACCGGTTGTCCTCGAGGTTCAGCAGGTCCACGTCGTGCTGCGAGAATCGCCGGGCGTCTGCGATCCCGCCGTGCGACTTCACCAGGGGCGCGTCGAGGGCCACGATGCGCGGGTAGTCGTTCTCCACCCGGTTGACGGCGCGCGTTCCCATGCCGAACACGATGCGCAGCATCCCGGCCCGGGGGTCCATCCCCTGCTTCCAGACGAAGGGGTTGTACGAGAGGCCCACGCCGGCGAGTTCGGGGAAGAAGTAGTGCTTGCGATAGGTGCCGGAGACGCGCTGGACGAGCAGGGCCATCTGCTCGTCGTGCTGGTCGAGGCCGCGCTGGAGGCGGTAGGTCAGGGCGTCCTCGTTCATCGTGCTGGCGAAGATCCGCCGCACCGACTCCTCGAAGAGTTCGTAGCGCCGCTCCGGCGTGCCCTGGTTGACACAGAAGTAGCTCTCGTACTTGCCCGCGAAGGCGTTGCCGAAGGCGTCCTCCAGGAGGCTGCTGGAGCGGACGATGATCGGCGACTGCCCGAAGTACTCCAGCATCAGGTGAAACTGCTCCTTCACTTCCTGCGGGAAGGCCCCGCTGAGCATCCTGGACTTGAGCTCCCGGGCGCTCTCGAAGTACCCCTCCCGGGTCTTGTGGGCCAT
>CAYZKT010000185.1:0-5329 GCA_964478885.1 uncultured Syntrophaceae bacterium
TGCTTGGCCGCAATGGCCTTCAGGGCTTCGGCGGCCGTCTTCATGCCGCGGATTTTCGCGGGATCCGAAGAGGGTCCCACGATGACGAAGTCGTTGTACATCAGGTCGATTCTCTCCGTCCCGTAGCCTTCGGCCACGAATTTCTCCTCCAGCGATTTCGCGTGGACCATGACCAGGTCGATGTTCCCCTTCTGGGCGATCTTGAGGGTCGCCCCCGTTCCGGCACCGACATGGCGGACACGGATCCCCGTCTCCTTTTCGAAGCGCTCCTCGAAGACGCTCACGATCCCCGAGTCGACGGGCCCGATGGTGCTCGCCATCAGGATAAAACCCTTACTCTGGGCCTGGGCCAGTGTTGCCATGCCCAGGACGAGCATGACGACGAGAATGGATTGCAGTTTGCGTCTCATGATTCCTCCTTTCCTCTTTAAAGAGTTGAATATAGAATCTTTCCCGAATCTTCGAACCCGTAGCCCCCGAGCTTCTCGAAACGCCCGCGGAACCCGGGGGATCGCAGGATGTCCATGAGGGCCTGGATTGCCCTGTGGAAGTACGTCGACTGCCCGAGGGCCATGTCGAAGTCCTCACGGGTCACGGGGATAAAGTGAAGCCCCATGAGCCGCGAGACAGCCACCGTGGCAAGCCCCGCGTCAGACTCGCCCGAGAGGATGGAGAGCCCCACCTCGACGTGGGTGTAGACCTCGCGGTCGTAACCCGCGATGCCCTCGGGTGGGATGCGCCGTTTCCCCAGTTCGCTTTCCAGCAGGAGCCTCGTGCCCGAGCCTGCCTGGCGGTTCACGAAACGGACACCGCCTGCGGCAAGATCGTCGAAGCCCCTGATCCTTTTCGGGTTTCCCGGAGCGGTGACAATGCCGATCTCCCGGCGGAAGAGGTGGACCAAGACGGCCTTCGCCCCGGGGAGATACCTGGCGATGAAGGGAGTGTTGTAGCGCCCCGTCTCCGCGTCGAGCAGGTGGGTCCAGGCGATGTCCGTGTGCCCCGCCCCGAGCGCTTTCAGCCCCTCCGTGCTCCCCGTGTTGGCGCAGAAAAAGTAGAAATCGGGGTGCGACTGCCGAAGGCCTGTGAGAAGAAGGTCCAGCACCGGATCGTTGCTCCCCGAGGCCAGGAGAGCCCCCTCGACGGTTCGGCTCTTCTCCCGTGCCTGCTTCAGGCCGCTTCGCGCGTTCTCTTCGATCCACTCGTCGATGAGTTTTCTCGGGAAGACCCACTTGCCCGTGACCCGGGTCCCGGGGATGCGCCCCGCCTTGACGAGCGCGTAGACTTGCTTCTCGTTGATTCCGAGGTGGGCGGCGACTTCTCTTGTGCTCATCATCTCTTCTGACATGGCCACCTCCAAGATTGGGATGATAGTAAAATAAATGACGATGTACAACTAAAAATAACAAAAGGTAATGAATTCAAACGATCCGTTGCGGCTTGACGATTTCCCGTCCCGGGGTGTAAGCTGTTGCTGATTCTCAAGTGCAGGGAACGGAAAAGGAAAAAGATGAATCGCTATGTCATCGTAGGCAGCGGGGTGGCGGGCAATGCCGCTGCCGAGACCATCAGGAAGCTCGATCCGGAATCGGAGATCCGGATGTTCACCCGCGAAGGCTGTTTCACCTATTACCGGCCCGCTCTGCCCGATTACCTGGCCGGGGAGAAGACCCTCAGGGGGTTCACCCTGCATGACGGCGCCTGGTACGAGAGGAACCGCATCGAGATCCACCTTTCGACGGAGATCACCGATGTCCGTCCCGCCGAGAAAATCGTCGTCACCTCCGACGGGAAAATTTACGCATACGACCGGCTCCTGCTGGCCACGGGGAGCCATGCCGTCGTCCCTAAAATGCCGGGGAACGACCTCGAAGGAGTTTTCACCCTGCACACAGCAGCGGATGCCGAGGCCATGATCCGATGGGCAGAGAAGTCGAAGGACCTGATTGTCATCGGCGGGGGGATTCTCGGGATCGAGGCGGGCAATGGGCTTCGCAAGCGGGGGATGCGGGTGGCTGTCGTGGGGCGCAACAAGCGCCTGCTGCCCAGGCAGATGGATGCCGCAGGCGCCGTCTTTCTGCGGCGGCGCCTCGAGGAGATGGGCTTTGCGTTCCATCTCGGCGTCACCCCCCGGGAGATTGCGCGTCTCGACGGCCGCCTCGCCGTCGGCCTGGAGGACGGCAGGACCCTGGAGACGGACATGGTGCTCCTCTCGGCAGGAGCCGCCCCGGATCTTGCCCTGGCCCGCAAGCTGGGCCTGAAGATCGGGAAGGCCGTTCAGGTCGACGACCGGCTCCGGACAAGCATCGAGGATATCTATGCCGCAGGCGACCTGGTCGAGCACCGGGGCGTCTACTATGGCATCTGGCCCCCCGCCATGGCGCAGGGCCGAGCGGCAGGGGCCAACATGGCGGGCAAGGAGACGGCCTACGAGGGGACGCTGCGGTCGCACCGCCTCAAGGTCGCCGGGATCGACCTCGTCTCCATGGGCGATATCGACGCCGAGGGCGAGGACGAGTGCGTCGTCCTGGCCGACGACGAAAAATGCGTCTACCGCAAGCTCATCATCGAGAACCACGCCGTCGCCGGGGCCATCCTCCTGGGCGACCTGCACGGCGAAAAGGCAATCCAGGCCGCCGTCGAGGGGCACAAGGACATCGCGGCGGTGAGGGAGACGATGGAGCAGGAAGGGTTCGACCTCTCCGAGTTCGAATGACCCCCCATGTTTACCGTGGAAAAATTTCCGGATCTGGAGTAGAACCATTCACCCCCGGAATTTCCTTCCGGGGGTTTGCATTGCCGCAGCACGATAACAGCCGACGGAGCGAACCATGAAGGAACAGGAAAAGAAACCCCGGGCTTTCCGGGGGGCCTCGAAATACGTTCTCGACGAGGAGCTCGCGAAGATCGTCAACATTTCCATGGCCCTGGAAATGCCGCTTCTGCTGAAGGGCGAGCCCGGCACGGGAAAGACGATGTTGGCCTACGCCATTTCAGAGAACCTCGGCATGCCGCTGATCACCCTCAACGTGAAGTCGAGCATGAAGCTCGTCGAGGCCCTCTACCAGTACGACACGCTGACGCGCCTCAACGACAGCCGCTTCGGCGACTCGACGCGCGACGTGAGCGATATCGAGGCCTACATCCGGATGGGCAAGATCGGCCAGTCCTTCGTCGCCGACGAGAAGACCGTGCTGCTCATCGACGAGATCGACAAGGCCGACACGGACTTCCAGGACGACATGCTCGACGTGCTCGACCAGATGTCCTTCGACATCATCGAGATCGACAAGACGGTAAAGGCGAAAAACCGCCCCGTCGTCATCATCACCTCCAACGCCAAGAAGGACCTCTCGGACCCCTTCCTGGGGCGATGCAACTTTCACCACATCGCCTTCCCCGAGCCGGAGATGATGCGCCGCATCGTGGAGGTGCACTTCCCGAAGCTCAGCGAGGACATGGCGCAGGCCTGCATCCAGACCTTTTACCGGCTCCGGGAGATCGGGGGCGTCGAAAAGAAGCCGGCCACGCGGGAGCTCATCAACTGGGTCCGGGCCCTGCGGTCGGACCCCGATTTCAGGCCGGCCCTGCTCCAGCGGGGCGAGGTCCCCTACCTGGGGGTTCTCTACAAGAAGAGCGGCGATTTGACCCTCGCCGCCAAGGCCATCGCGCGTTTCCGTCGCTGAGAATGACCTCCGGGCTGACGGCAGGCGGAAAGCATCAAGCCAGGGTTAGGGTTGGCGACGGTGAAGTGAGGAAGTGAAGAAGAGCGGAAGAGCGGAGTGGAAGGTGCAAGACTAACATAAGATACCGGGACGATAAAACGCCGGATATGTTCATTCAATTTTTCTACACCCTGCGCGACCGGGGTGTCCCCGTGACGCCCACCTCCTACCTGCGCCTGCAGAAGGCGCTCTCGATGGGGCTTGTCGCGTCGCTCGACGATTTCTACACCGTGGCCCGGTCGCTGCTGGTGAAAAGCGAGCGTTACTTCGACCTCTACGACCAGATTTTCCTGCACCACTTCCGGGGCGTCGAGTTGAAAGACCCCGAGACTCACGAGCTGACCGACATCGCGAAGGCCCTGCTCGAGGAGTGGCTGAAGGACCCGGCCGGCGTGGCCGCGGCCTTCGGCGCTGACGAGAAGAAGCTCAAAAAGATGACCCCCGAGGAGCTCATCCAGTACTTCTTCGACAGGCTCAAGGAGCAGACGGAGGCCCACCATGGCGGCAGCCGCTGGATCGGCACGCGGGGCACTTCGCCCGTGGGGCACTCGGGGCATCACCCGGAGGGGATGCGCGTGGGAGGCGTCTCCCGCGGCAAATCGGCCATCAAGGTGGCCATGGACCGCCGATACCGCGACTACTCCCAGGAAGGGCCCCTCACGCAGGCCCAGATGGGCGAGGCCCTCAAGCGGCTTCGCCGGATGGTGCCGGCGGGCCCGAAGGACCTCGTCAACGTGGACAAGACAATCCGCGAGACGATACGCAACGCCGGCGAGATCGAAATCGTCTTCGACCGCAGGCTCACGGACCGCCTCAAGGTCATCCTCATGATCGACAACGGCGGCTGGTCCATGGAGCCCTACGTGGAGATCGTCCAGACCCTTTTCAGTTACGCCCGCTCGCAGTTCAAGGACCTCCGGACCTACTTCTTCCACAACTCCGTCTACGACATCGTCTGGCAGGACCCCCAGCGTTTCTACCGCCCCGAGCGGCTCGACGACTTTTCCCTGCGCGACCCCGAGACGAGGCTCATCGTCCTGGGCGACGCGAGCATGTCGCCCTACGAGCTGATGTACGCCGGCGGCGCCATCGACTTCACGCAGCGCAGCACCCGCCCGAGCATCGACAGGCTCAAGTTTCTCGCGAGCCTCTTCCGCCACGCCGTCTGGCTCAACCCCGCGCCGCTCTGGGAGTGGGACCGCGTCCGCACGATCGGGATCGTCCGCCAGGTCTTCCCCATGTACGAGCTGACCCTGGACGGCCTCGAGGCGGCGGTGAGACGCCTCGTGGCGAAAAATTAGGGTATCGGGTCTAGGGTATCGGGGATAGGGGAGGAAAGGAAAACTCCCCCCGCCTTGCGGCTCTGACCCTGTGTCAACGGATGATCAGGAAAGGGTTGTGTTTCATGTCCGTGTCGGCGAGGGGGACCTCCTCGTACTCGGATCGGAACTCATCCCAGAGAGCTGCGAGTTCCTCCGTGAGCGCGGCCTGCAGCTCGCCGGTTAGCCCTGTGGCCTGGGCGGTCATGTCCTCGAGGAAAGCGGCGCGGCCGCGCTCCATCCGCCAGGGGGGCGCTGTCTCGCCCTCGCGCAGGGCCGCGAAAAGGG
>CAYZKT010000186.1:0-5313 GCA_964478885.1 uncultured Syntrophaceae bacterium
GCAGGAAAAGGTTTCCTCCTCTTTGCCTTTAGCCCTTAGCCGTTCGCCTTTAGCCAACCCATGGAGAAAATACCTATGAACGTGAAGCTTTCCGAAGAACTGAGGATGTTGAAGGAGATGGCGTACAAGTTCGCCCTGGCGGAGTTCACGCCTCTCATCCGCGAGTGCGACGAGCACGAGAAGTACACCCCCGAGATCCGCAAAAAGGCGGCCGAGAACGGCCTCGTGGGGGCCTGGATCCCCGAAGCCTACGGCGGAGCCGGGGCGGGCATCCTGGGCAACGCCGTCATCACCGAGGAGCTCTCCAAGATCGACATGGGGATCGGCCTCAACGTCGTGGCGGCCTGCTTCGGCTGCGAATCGATCTTCCAGTACGGCTCGGAGGAGCAGAAAAAGAAGTGGCTGCCCCCGGTCTGCGCGGGCGAGATGGTCAGCGCGGGGGCCTTCACGGAGCCCAACGCCGGAACCGACGTGGCGGGCTACAAGACGAGGGCCGTCAAGCAGGGCGACCGGTACGTCATCAACGGCAACAAGATGTTCATCACCAACGGCACGGTGTGCAACTTCATGGTGGCCCAGTGCATTACCAACCCCGACGAGAAGAAGCACAACAGCTTCAGCCTCATCATCGTGCCCGCCGACACCCCCGGGGTGACGCGCAACAAGATCCGGGGCAAGATGGGCATCCGCTCGAGCGACACGGCCGAGATCGCTTTCGAGGATGTGAAGGTCCCCGTGACGAACCTGGTCGGCAAGGAAGGCAAGGGGTTCTACGAGCTCATGCACTTCTTCGACACGACACGGGTCATGGTCTCGGCGCAGGGACTGGGCCTCTCCGAGGCGTGCCTGGAGGCCTCGGTGAAGTACTGCAAGGAGCGGACGGCCTTCGGCTCCCCCCTGGGCTCCTACCAGCTCACCCAGAAGAAGCTGGCCGAGATGGCGATCATGATCGAGGCGCTGAGGGGCCTCGTGTACCAGTCGGCCGCCCTCATCGACGAGGGCACGCCGGACTACACGCTGGCCGCCATGGCGAAGTTCTACAGCGGCCAGACGGCCGTCTTCTGCGCCAACTACGCCGTCGAGCTCCACGGGGGCTACGGCTACATCGACGAGTACGCCTGCCAGAAGTGGTACCGCGACGCCAAGATCCTGGAGCTCTACGAGGGGACCAAGGAGGCGGAGATCATGACGATCGGCCGATACCTGCAGGCCCGGTAACCCCCGCGAACGACGGCCGTCGAGCCGTCGGCCCGCCGGGAAGCAGGGGACGGCCTGCCTCCCGGCGGGTAATTCCCGATGCCGTTTCACGAAAGGAGGGTCTTTCGAACATGGCAGATTCCTGGAAACCCCTGCAGAAGCAGGAGATGAAGCACTACGAGGCCATCAACAAGAAAAACCTCGAATTCCTGATGAACCGCTACAACAGGGTCAACCGCTGGGTCATCGCCGACATGATCCGCCGCAGCGCCTACCGCTACCCCGACAAGCCGGCGCTCATCTTCAAGGACCGCACGCTCACCTACTCGCAGCTCGAGGCGGACTGCAACCGCGTGGCCAACGCCCTGGCGGACTTCGGCGTCGAGAAGTACGACCGCGTGGCCATCCTCGCCCACAACACGCTGGACCACGTCCTGACCTGGATCGGCTGCGCCAAGATCGGCGCCGTCTACCTTGCCATCAACTACCTGCTGCGGGGCAAGGACATCGCCTATTGCATCAACCACTCGGAGAGCACCGTGTTCATCGTCGAGGACTCCCTGTTCGATCTCGTCAAGGACGTGCTGGAGGACATGCCCACGGTGAAGACCTGGATCTGGTCGAAGCAGGGAGCGGGAAAGCCCGCGGCCGACGGGCGCTTCCTCGACTTCGAGAGCTGGTACGCGAAATACCCGGCCGACGAGCCCGACACGATCCTGCACATCGAGGAGCCCTGCCAGATGACCTACACGAGCGGCACCGAGTCGCTCCCCAAGGGGGTCATCATCTCGAACCAGGCCCTCATGGCCCAGTACATGGGAGCCATCGTCGACGGCCAGTACGACGAGACGGACATCAACGTCAACGCCCTGCCCATCTACCACTGTGCCCAGCGGGACGTGTTCATGAACCCGATCTTCTGGGTCGGAGGGACCAACGTCCTTATCCTGCCCGATATCGGGCAGATCCTGAAGAGCCTGGCGGACTACAAGGCCACCATGTTCTTCGCGCCGCCCACGGTGTGGATCGGCATGCTGCGGCACCCGGACCTGAAGAAGTACGATCTGTCGCACCTCAAGAAGTGCTACTACGGGGCCTCCATCATGCCCGTGGAGATCCTGAAGGAGATCATGGAGAAGTTCCCGGGCACGGGGATCTGGAATTACTACGGCCAGACGGAACTGGCGCCCTACCACACGGTCCTCAAGGCCAAGGACGCCCTTGCGAAGCTCGGCTCGGCCGGCATGGGGGGCCTCAACATGGAGACGCGCCTGGAGGACGACGCGTACAACCCCGTCACGCAGCCCGGCGTGCCCGGCGAGATCTGCGGCAAGGGCCCCCACGCCCTCATCATGTATTTCAAGGACCCCGTGAAGACCGAGGAGGCCATGAAGGGCGGGTGGTTCCACTCGGGCGACATCGGGGTGATGGACGAGGACCGCTACATCACGGTGGCGGACCGCAAGAAGGACATGATCAAGACGGGCGGCGAGAACGTGCCCACCCGCGAGGTGGAGGAGGCGATCTACCTCGACCCCCGCGTCCAGGAGGTGGCCGTCATCGGGCTTCCCGACCCGAAGTGGGTCGAGAAGGTGACGGCCGTCATCGTGGCGAAGACGGGCCAGACCATCACCGAGGAGGAGATCTTCGCCCACTGCCGCAAGGAGCTCGCGGCCTTCAAGTGCCCGAAGAAGGTCCTCTTCGTTGACGCCTTGCCCAAGACGCCCACGGGCAAGATCCTCAAGCGGGAACTGCGGCAGATGTACAAATGAGAACAGGGTATCGGGTCTAGGGTATAGGGTATAGGGGCCGAAGGTGAAAGAATTCTATAGATGAAATCTTCTTCCTTCCCGATACCCGAGTCCCGATACCCGATACCCTTCCACATCTTCTGTTACCCGAGAACCTATACCCAAGAAAGCTTCCGGCGCTTTGCGCCATGGAGGGAGGAATCATGAAAGACGTTGTCATCGTATCGGCCTGCCGGACGGCCATCGGCGTATTCGGCGGCACCCTGAAGGATTCGAACTGCGCCGCGCTCGCGAGCGTGGTGATGAAGGAAGCGGTCAAGCGGGCGGGCATCGACGCGGCCTCGATCAGCGACGTCCGCTTCGGCAACTGCATGGAACCCGTCGACGCCCTGAACGTGGCCCGCATCGGGGCGCTCCTGGCGGGGATCCCGGACACGGTGCCGGCGGTCACCATCAACCGGGTCTGCATCTCCGGGATGGAGGCGGCCATTTCCGGTACGGCCATGATCCAGGCGGGCATGGCCGACATCATCCTGGCCGGCGGCACCGAGCACATGTCGGGCTGCTCCTACTCCGTCCCGAAGGCGCGCTGGGGCTGCAGGCTGCAGGACACGGTGTTCGTGGACGACATGATCCACCGGCTCCACGCCGGGTCGTTCCTCGTGCCGGGGCCCGAGAACGGCCCCGTCAAGGACGGTCCCATCATCGATCGATACCGGGGCAAGCCGTACATCATGGGCATCACGGCGGAGCTGATCGCCCAGATGTACAACATCAGCAGGCAGGAGATGGACGAGGTGGCCCTGCGCAGCCACAACAACGTGGAGCGGGCCACCCAGGAGGGGGACTTCAGGGAGGAGATCGTCCCCGTCGAACTCCCCCAGAAGAAGGGCAAGCCGCCGCTGATCTTCGACAAGGACGAGCACTTTCGCCCGAAGCTCACCATGGAGCAGCTCGCGGCCCTGCCCCCGGGCTTCTTCCCCAAGATCGGCAAGGTGACGGCGGGGAACGCCTCGGGGATCAACGACGGGGCAAGCGCCATGGTCCTCATGTCCGCCGAAAAGGCGAAAGAGCTGGGGCTGAAGCCCCTCGCGAAGATCAGGGCCGTGGGCTACGGAGGCTGCCATCCCTCCGTGATGGGCATGAGTCCCGCGCCGGCGGTGCGGGACCTCATGAAGCGCTCCGGCCTCAAGCTGGCCGACTTCGAGCTGATGGAGGTCAACGAGGCCTTCGCGGCGCAGTACCTCGGCGTGGAGAAGGAGCTGGGCCTGAACCGCGAGATCACCAACGTAAACGGCTCGGGCATCGGGCTGGGACACCCGGTGGGCGCAACGGGGTGCCGGATCATGGTGACGCTGATCCACGCCATGAAGAAGCGCGGCAAGACGCTCGGCCTGGCCACGCTCTGCGGGGGGGGCGGCGTGTCCATGGCAACGGCCATCGAGATGATGTAGAAAGGCACAAGGCCCCCCGCGGGCGGATCAGCGGGGGGCCTTTCTGTTGATGCGGAATCTCCCTTGTCCGGACGGGATCACCGGCTGGTGCGCTTCGGATTGACTCCGGCTCAGCCCTTCGGGCAGGCCCAGAAGCCCACGCTGGTCCAGACCACCTTCATGCGGCGGTCCAGTTCGCGCGTGGCCTCCTGGATGTTGTTCAGGTTGCCGCAGACGATCTCCGGCTTCGCCGCCTTTTTCGTTTTGCCTTTCATTTCCTTTGCCTTCATGTCTATCTCCTTTCCGAAGACAGACCCCAGTGACCGCTTCCCTTGTACCACACCGTCCCGCCGGATACCGTAGGACCGGTGCTGTTTTTTTCATCGGACGGCGTCCTATGCATCGAACCGGTTTTTCGAGGATAAGCGCCCTTGACTCCGCGCTTCTTCCGTACTAGAGTTTCCGCGGGCCAAAGGGGGGACCATCCATGGGGGGCTTCTTCGACTTCGGCAAGACCCTGATCATCATCGGCCTCGTCATCGCCATCGTGGGCGTCCTGATCGTCATGGGCGGCAAGATCCCCTGGATCGGCCGCCTGCCCGGCGACTTCACCGTAAAGGGCGAGAAGTTCACCTTCTACTTCCCCCTGGCCACGAGCATCCTCATCAGCGTCGTCCTGTCGCTGCTTTTCTGGTTCATCGGCAGAAAATGAACAAGGGACTCGGGTCCAGGAAAGGATGAAGCTGTGAAGTTGGGAAGCTGAGAAGTTCGGCAACGCCCTCACGGGATGGACTGCGGTGGGACACTCCGCGCTTCCTAACTTCCTATTTTCTTAACTTCCATCTTTTCACGATACCCTGTACCCCGCTATCCCCAAAGCACCAGCCCCGTCTCCTGCTTGCCGGCCAGGTTGCGGTTGTACGGCAGCACGC
>CAYZKT010000187.1:0-5305 GCA_964478885.1 uncultured Syntrophaceae bacterium
TCGCGGGAGCATGCAAAGAAGGTGGTCGACGGGCTGCAGGCGAAAGTGAAGGGACTGCAGTGCATGATCCTGCCCGCAGGGAGTTAAAAGAGGGGTATAGGGTATAGGGGCTCGGGTATAGGGTCTAAAAGGTACGAACAAATATTTTTATAAACCAAATCTGCTTCCATCCCGGTACCCGATACCCTAGACCCGATACCCTTTCCCCGACGGGATAGACCGCATAGACGGAACAGACGGAATAGACCGAGAAGATGTTCGAAAACCTGACCGAAAAACTCGACGGCATCTTCAAGAAGCTCAAGAGCCGCGGCAGGCTCGACGAAGAGAACATCCGGGACTCGCTGAAGGAGATCCGGATGGCCCTTCTCGAGGCCGACGTGAACTTCCGCGTCGTCAAGGATTTCGTCGAGGACGTCCGCGCGAAGGCCGTGGGGCAGGAAGTCCTGGAGAGCCTCACCCCCGGCCAGCAGGTCGTCAAGATCGTCCACGACCGCCTCGTGGAGCTCATGGGCGGGGCGGGGAGCCAGTGGCTCAAACTCGCCAGCCGGTTCCCGAACCCGGTCATGCTGGTGGGGCTCCAGGGTTGCGGCAAGACGACGTCGGCAGCCAAGCTCGCGCGGCTCACCCTGGAACAGGGGCGGCGGACGGCGCTCGTCTCGACGGACGTCTACCGGCCTGCCGCCATCGACCAGCTGCGGGTTCTCGGCGAGTCCATCGGGGCCGGAGTGCTGCAGCCGGCAGACACGCGGGACCCCCTCGAAATCGCCCGCCTCGCCATGGCGGAGGCGGAGAGCCAGGGCTACGACGTCCTGATCCTCGACACGGCGGGGCGACTCCACATCGACCAGGGCATGATGGACGAGCTCCAGCGGATCAAGGGCGAGATCAACCCCTCGGAGATCCTGCTGGTGGCCGATGCCATGACGGGCCAGGACGCCGTCCAGGTGGCGCAGAAATTCAACGAGGCGCTCGCCATCGACGGCGTGATCCTCACGAAAATGGACGGCGACGCCCGCGGCGGCGCGGCGCTCTCCCTGCGGGCGGTGACGGGCAAGCCCATCAAGTTCGTCGGCGTGGGGGAGAAGACCGATGCCCTGGAAGTCTTTCACCCCGAGCGGATGGCCTCCCGCATCCTCGGGATGGGGGACATCCTCACCTTTGTCGAAAAGGCCCAGGCGGCCATCGACGTCAGGGAGGCGAAGGAACTCGAGAAGAAGATCCGCAAGGACGCATTCACGCTGGAGGACTTCCGGGACCAGCTGCAGAAGATGCGCAAGATGGGGTCCCTGAAGGACATGCTCGGCATGATCCCCGGCCTGGGCAAGCTCAAGGCCCTCAAGGACGTCGACCCGGACGAAAAGGAACTCGTCCGGACGATGGCCATCATCGATTCCATGACGAAGAGGGAGCGGGCGAACTACCAGATCATCGACGGCTCCCGGCGAAAGCGCATCGCCCGCGGGAGCGGCACGTCGGTGCAGGACGTGAACCGCCTCCTGAAGAATTACGTGGAGATGCGCAAGATGATGAAACGGATGATGAGCCCGGGGGGTAAGGATGCCCTGCGGCGGGGTCTTTTCCGGCACTGACGGGGCCGTCAAAAAAAAGGTTCAAAAAACCGTCGGTTTATGCTAATTTAACCTACTTTTTTTCGCTCAACACATCAGGAGGGTACGGGGTAACGGAATGGCTGTGAAGATGAGATTGACGCGGATGGGTACCAAGAAGAAACCCTACTACCGGATCGTCGTAGCCGATTCGGTGTCGCCGAGGGACGGGAAATTCATTGAAATCGTCGGCAATTACGACCCGAAGAAGAACCCGGCCGAGATCACGGTCAAGGAGGACCGCGTCCGGGAATGGCTTTCCAGGGGGGTCGAGCCGACGCTGACCGTCTCCCAGCTGCTCGGGAAAAAAGGGATCACGATCGCAAAGGACAAGACCAAGGTCGCCTGAAACGACGTCTTCGTTGGACTCTCGATTCGAATGGGGTGAACCAGGAGCTAAACATCCAGAATATCCCTGGAGGTCGTGACGATGAAAGACTTGATCAAGTACATCGCCCAGGCGTTGGTGGACAACCCGGACAAGGTCGAGGTCTCCGAGGTGCAGGGAGAGCAGACGTCAGTCATCGAGTTGAGAGTGGCGAAGGAGGATCTGGGGAAGGTCATCGGCAAGCAAGGCAAGACCGCGAAGGCCATGCGGACGATCCTGAGCGCCGCGTCGGCCAAGGTGCACAAACGGACCGTTCTGGAGATCATCGAGTAGCGGTTGCCGATGCGATGGGTCGAAATCGGGCAAATCGTCAGATCCCACGGCCTTGCGGGCCGTGTGAAAGTTCTTTCCTATCTTGAATCGGACCGGTTGCTGCCGTCTCTGACGGAGGCCTGGATCGGCCGAAGCAGGGACTCGGCGAAGCGATACCCCATCGAAAACGCGCGCCCCGAAGGGCGGTCCCACTTCTCCCTCAAGCTTGGGGGGGTCGAGGACCGAACGGCGGCTGACGCCCTGAGGGGCCTTACTGTGTCCATCCCGTACGCTCGACTGGAGCCGCTTCCGGAGGGCGAGTACTACTGGAAGGACCTCATCGGCCTGCGCGTCGAGACGGAAGAGGGGAAACCCCTGGGGGTCATCGAGGGCCTCTTCCCGACGGGAAGCAACGACGTGGTCGTCTGCAGGGCCGGGACCAGGGAGATTCTGCTGCCGGCCATCGCCGAGGTGATCCGATCCGTCGACATCGGGGCGGGCAGGGTGGTCGTCCGGTTGCTCAAGGGACTGGAGGCGGGCGAAGATGCGCTTTGACATCCTGTCCATCTTTCCGGAGATGTTCGAGTCCTTTTTCGGGTGCAGCCTGCTGAAGAAAGCGCGGGACCGGGGGCTCATCCGGATCGAGGCCCACAACATCCGCGACGGGGCCACGGACAAGCACCGGATGACCGACGATTACCCCTACGGCGGCGGGGCCGGCATGGTCATGAAGGTCGAGCCGATCGCCCGGGTCCTCGAGGCCATCGACGCCCGGCCGGGCGAGTGCCTGCGGGTCCTCCTCACGCCGCATGGCGAGACCTTCAGCCAGGCGAGCGCCGGGGAGCTGGCAGGGGCGGGAAGGATCGTCCTCCTCTGCGGGCACTACGAGGGCGTAGACGAGCGGGTGAGGGAAAACCTGGTCGACCGGGAGCTCTCCATCGGGGATTACATCCTCACGGGCGGCGAGGCGGCGGCCATGGTGATCGTCGATGCCGTGGCCCGGCTTGTCCCGGGCGTGCTCGGCAACGACGAGTCGGCGCGCCACGAGTCGTTTGCCGAGGGGCTGCTGGAGAGCCCGCAGTACACGAGGCCGGAAGAGTTCAGGGGCTGGAAAGTTCCCGAGGTGCTCCTGTCGGGGCATCACCGGGAGATCGAGGCCTGGAGACGCCGCGAGGCTTTGAGGCGCACTCTGCGGAGAAGGCCGGATCTTCTGGCCCGGGCGACGCTCACGGAGCGGGATCGCAGGATCCTCGAGGAACTGAAAAGGGAATCCTGACGCCCATGCGGCGTCATGCACTCTGCGCGAACGGGACGTTTGCAGGCGGAGATTTTTTTATCGGATCGCGATGTCGGGCCGACTGTATATCGCTCTTTTGCATTACCCCGTGCTGGACCGGCAGCGGCGCGTGATCACCAGCGCCGTGACCAACGCCGACATCCACGATATCGCGCGGTCGGCGAGGACCTACGGGGTACGGCGCTCGTACATCGTGACCCCGATCGTGGAGCAGGCCGAACTGGTGAACGCGATCATCGGGCACTGGACCCGGGGTGCGGGCGGGACCCTCAACCCCTCGAGGCGCGAGGCCCTGGAGTCCGTCGAGGTCGCCGGCACCCTCGAGGATGCCGTCGCCGCGATTGCGGGGCACGAATCCGGCCCCGTGAGGACCGTCGCCACGGGGGCCCGCCTGGATGGCCCCTGCATGAGCCACGGGCAGATGCGGGATCTGCTGGAAGCCGGGGACGGCGCCTATGTCCTGCTGTTCGGGACCGGGTGGGGGCTGGGCGGCGAGGTCGTCGGACGAAGCGATTACCGGCTGGAGCCCCTTGCGGGTCGCGGCCCGTACAATCACCTCTCGGTCCGGTCGGCCGTGGCCGTCACTCTGGACAGGCTGGCGGGGCTGAAAAGATAGAAGTTAGGAAGCTCGGAAGTTAGGAAGCTGAGACAAGAGAGAAAAGAAAATCCCCTTCCGGTTTTCCTGCCGGACGTAAAGGCGGGGGAAGGGGCGTTATACGGAAGATACCCAGGAGGTTTTGCTGTCATGGATAAGATCGATTTCATCGAGAAGGAGCAGATGCGGGGGGACATCCCCGACTTCCGCCCCGGCGACACCGTCAAGGTCTTCGTGAAGATCGTGGAGGGCTCCAAGGAGAGGATCCAGGCCTTCGAAGGCGTCGTGATCAAGAAGACCCGCGGCAACAGCCGTGCCCAGTTCACGGTCCGCAAGATTTCGTACGGCGTGGGCGTCGAGAGGACGTTCCCCAGCCACTCGCCCGTGATCGACCGGGTGCAGATCGTCACCCGCGGCAAGGTGCGGCGCGCGAAGCTCTTCTATCTCAGAGGGCGCAAGGGCAAAGAGACGAAGATCAAGGAACTCGACAGGCACTGATCCAATGCGTGTGACGGAAGTGCGCTTCGCAGAGCGGGCTTCCGTTCAGACCCGATACGGAGCCCGAGAAGAGCGGAACATCGGAGGTTGGGAAGAGCGGACAAGACGATTCTTTGTCTTTGCCGCTCTTCTGCTTTTCCTCACTTCCTGACTTCGCAACGTGTCCCTGAAGCCGGCATGGGTAGGAAAAGCCGGGCGAGTCGCTCTTTGCGGTAACGGGGCCTCGATGGATGGACAGCTTCGAACTGAGCGCCTTCAAACGGGGATATCGAGTCATTGCGGGAGTCGATGAAGCGGGAAGGGGGCCTTTGGCCGGGCCCGTGGTGGCCGCGGCCGTTGTTCTCCCTCCCGATTTTCGTCTCGAAGGCCTCCGGGACTCGAAACAGCTCGCGGAAAAAAAGCGGCAGCGGTTTTACGACATCATCCTCAACGGGGCCTTGTGTTGGGGCCTCGGCGTCGTGGAGCCCTCCGTCATCGACCGGATCAACATCTTCCAGGCGACCCGGCTCGCCATGAAGGAAGCCGTCCAGCAGCTCTCGCCGGCGGCCGACTATCTTCTCATCGACGGCGCGCGCGCCCAGCGCCTCAGCCTGGCCATCACGCAGGAAACGGTCATCCGGGGCGACAGCCTGAGCCGCTGCATTGCCTGCGCCTCGGTCATCGCC
>CAYZKT010000188.1:0-5290 GCA_964478885.1 uncultured Syntrophaceae bacterium
TGCGGCGGCCGAAAGCCCGATGAGGGCGTGGATCAGGAGGTCCTGCAGGGAGGCCACGTCGTGCGGCTTGCCGCAGACGCCCCCCTTCGTGCAGGCCTCGCCCTTTACCGTTTGCTCGCACTGGTAGCAGAACATGAAAAGCCTCCTTTGGGTAATCTGTGCACGGGTGCGTGTTTTTCTGGGGTTGTACGACACTTTCCGCGGGAATTCCTTGACCTGGGTCAAAAAAAATAAAAAAAGAAAAAACGTTTTAAGTGTTAGGTGTTACGTGTTAGGAAAAAAGAACGTTCGATGCCTCGAGTATCGAGAGAACGGCAAACCTGAAACTGTTTTCTATCTCCACTTAAAACCTAAAACGTAAAACTTAAAACGTTTATGAACATCCAGTCTTTCCTGTCCCGCCTGCCCCTGTTCAACGGGCTTCCCGAAGAGGACCTCAAGGCCCTTTCGGGCATCGTCGTCGAACGGCCCTACATGGCGGGCGAAACGATTTTCCGCGAAGGGGACCGGGCAGCGGGCCTGAACATCGTCTTCTCGGGCCGCGTGAAGATCTTCAAGCTCGCGCCCAACGGCAAGGAGCAGATCCTGCACATCATGGGCCCCGGCGAGCCCTTCGCCGAGGTCCCCGTCTTCCAGGGGGGCCATTACCCCGCCAGCGCCGAAGCCATCGAGGCCAGCCGCGTTCTCTTCATCCCCCGCGAGGGGCTCACGGACATGATCCGGAAAAACCCGGCCCTGGCCCTGGACATGCTGGCCGTGCTGTCGCGGCGCCTGCGGGAGTTTGCCGCCACGATCGAGAACCTCTCCCTGCGCGGCGTGCCGGAGCGGCTCTCGGCCTACCTGCTGCACGTCAGCGACCACGAGAAGGGGGCGGCCGAGTTCGACCTGGGCATCAAGAAGGGGCTGCTGGCCAACCTGCTCGGGACGACGGGGGAGTCGATCTCCCGGGTGCTCGCGAAGATGTCGCAGGCGGGGATTCTCCGCGTGCAGGGGAAAAAGATCGTCATCCTCGACCGCAGGGCCCTTTCCGACGTGGCCGCGGCGAAACGGGCACTGGACTGAAGTGGGCGCCATGGAATTCCGCTACGGCCTCGACGACCGGCCCCCGTCCCTGGAATGGCTCCTCCTGGGCCTGCAGTGGTTTGCCGTCGCCGTCCCGTCCATCATCATCATCGGCAAGATCGTCTGCACCGTCGGGCCCGCGGGGGCCTGCGACCCCCTCGTGTACCTTCAGAAGATGTTCTTTGTCGCCGCCCTGTTCATGCTTTTCCAGATCTTCCGGGGGCACGGCCTGCCGCTCATCGTCGGCCCCTCGACGGTGATCCTCATCGGCATCCTGTCGAGCCCGGGCGCGCAGCCGGCGGCGCTCTCCACGGCGATCCTCCTCGGGGGCCTGATGCTCTCCGTCGTGGCCTGGACGGGGCTCTTCGGGAAGATCCGCAGGCTCTTCACCCGGCGCGTCGTGGCCGTCGTGCTGCTGCTCATCGCCTTTACCCTGACGCCGACGATCATCCGGCTGATCACGTCGGGAGGCGCATCGCCGCGCGAGGGCGTCCTGTTTGCCGCCGTCATGTGCCTCGCGATGCTCGTCCTGTACCGGCTGCTGGGCGGTGTCTGGCGCTCGACGCTGATCCTCACCGCCACGGTGGCGGGGACCGCCGCGTGGCATCTTGTCTTCCCCTCCGCCGTCGATCCCGGAACCGGCGCCCCCGCTGCACTCCTGTCGTCGTTTTTCACGGGCTTCACGACGGCGCTGTCCTTCGACCCCGGTCTCCTGGCGGCCTTCTTCATCTGTTATCTGGCCCTCGCCGTCAACGACATCGGCTCCATCGAGTCGATGAACGTCTTCGTGGGCGACGGCGACGCCGGCGGGCGGCTCAGGCGGGGCATCATGGTGACGGGCCTGACGAACCTGGCAGCGGGCTTTCTCGGGGTCATCGGCCAGGTCAACTACTCCCTGAGTCCCGGCGTGGTGGCCTCCTCGAGATGCCTGTCGCGCTTTGCCCTGGTGCCGGCGGCGCTTCTCATGCTTGCCGTCGCCTTCTCGCCTGCGGCCATTGCCGTCATGGAGTCCGTGCCGTCCGTCGTGGTGGGCAGCGCCATGCTCTACATCCTCTGCGCCCAGATGGCGGCGGGGATCATGGTCCTGACCGAGGGGGAAGGGGCCGGCGGCCTGAACGGCGGCCTCGTTGTGGGGATCCCGCTGCTGGTGGCCGTCGTGGTGGCCTTCCTGCCCGCCGGGATCGTCGAGACCTATCCCCCCGTCATCCGCCCCGTGGCGGGCAACAGTTTCGTCATGGGGGTGCTGGCCGTGCTCTTCCTGGAGCATGTGCTCTTCCGGGCTGACGGCACACCCGCGGCACCGGTCGGCGGCGAAGGGGGCAAACCGTGATCGCCCTGCTCGGCGCCGCCGCGGTCTACGGGTTGTCCGCCGGGTTCTCGCCGGGTCCCCTGCTTGCGCTCGTCATTTCCCAGTCGATCCGGTACGGCGTCCGGGAAGGCGCCAAGGCGGCCATGGCGCCCCTGATCACGGATCTGCCCATCATCCTGCTGTGCGTGATGGTCCTCCGGCAGCTGACGGACAGCCGCGCCGTCCTGGGCCTGATCTCCATGGCGGGCGGTCTCTTCGTGCTGTACCTCGCCCGGGGGTGCTTCGGGACGACGCGGCTCGAGCTGACCGACCGGGGGGAGGCCCCGCAGTCCCTCGGCAAGGGGGCGGCCGTCAACGCCCTGAACCCGCACCCCTACCTCTTCTGGCTGACCGTGGGCGGTCCCGCCGTCCTGAAGGCCTGGGCCGAGAGCCCCTCCCGGGCCGTCGCCTTCGTCGCCGTGTTCAGCGCGTGCATTGTCGGGGCCAAGCTGCTTGTCGCCTTTGTTGCGGGCCGGTCAGGCCGCCTGCTGTCCGGAAAGGCCTACGGGGCCGTCATGCGGGCCCTGGGTCTCGCGCTTGTCGTCTTCGCCCTCCTGCTGTTCCGGGACGGGCTGACGCTGACGGGGCTCCTGGCGCATTCCTGACTGTCCCCGGTGCCCCGGAGTGTGATATAGGGGGGGCAACTCCACGGAAAGAGCGAACGACATGAAATTCTTCTCGACGCGCGAAAAATTCTACGACCTCTTCGAAGAGCTGGCGGACAAGCTCGAGGAGGGCGTGAAGCTGTTCACGGAGATCCTCGCGAACTACGAGTACTCGGAGTACAAGGTCGGCAAGCTCAAGGAGATCGAGCACGAGGCCGACCACATCACCCACCAGGTTTACAAGCGGATGCACAAGGTGTTTCTCACGCCGCTGGACCGCGAGGACATCTACCTGCTGGCCAACAAGATGGACAGCATCCTCGACGAGGTCGAATCCGCCGCCGTGCGGATGTACCTGTACCGGATGAAGACGCCCGCCCCGGAGCTCGTGAAGATCACCGCGATTCTCAGCGAAGCGATCCAGAAAATCCGGAAGGTCATCTTCTCGGTAAGGAAGAAGCAGGACGCGCCGCTGATCCTCGCGCTGTGCGTGGAGATCAACACGCTCGAGAATGAAGCCGATCAGCTGCACCGGGGGGCGATGGTGCGGCTCTTCGAAGAGGAGAAGGACGCCATCGAGCTGATCAAGGTGAAGGACATCATCGGCCGCATCGAGACCGCCGTCGACAACTGCGAGGACGTCTCCAACATCATCGAGGGCATCGTCCTCAAATACAGCTAAGACCGGGGACGTTGTTGACTAAGTTGACTAACTCGTTCTAACAAGTCACGATGTGAGGGGATGCAATTGCCAAGGAAAGCACGACTGGATGCTGAGGGCGCCATCCATCACGTTATTGTCCGCGGCATCGAGCACAGAAGAATATTTGACGATGACGGCGACCGCAGGAATTTCGTCTTACGGTTGGCGGCGATCGCTGTGGAGACGGAGACGACGATATATGCGTGGGCATTGCTGCCCAATCACGCACATGCGCTCGTTCGCAGCGGGCCGCACGGGATATCCAAATTTATGCGGCGCCTTCTCACGGGGTATGCCGTTACCTACAACCGAAGGCACGAGAGACACGGGTACCTGTTCCAAAACCGCTACAAGTCCATTCTTTGCGAAGAGGAACCCTATTTCAGGGAACTGGTCCGATACATCCATCTCAACCCGCTCAGGGCGGGACTGGTCGACAGCCTTTCCGCTCTGGAGACCTACCCCTGGTGCGGGCACTCCTTTGT
The DNA here is from genome assembly GCA_964478885.1 of uncultured Syntrophaceae bacterium. Classification (GTDB taxonomy): domain Bacteria; phylum Desulfobacterota; class Syntrophia; order Syntrophales; family UBA2192; genus UBA2192. The sequence continues at coordinate 4,204 of CAYZKT010000188.1, forward strand.
GGTGCATGGAAGCGAATACCCCTGGCATGACGTATCTTCCGTGTTGTCCCGGTTTGGCGATAAAAGAGGAGAGGCTCGGCGGTGTTACAGGGAGTTCCTCGAAAGCGGTATTCGGGAAGAAACGTCAGGCGGGAAGCGGCGGAAATGGAAATCGGACTGGAGTCTGTTGGAGTGGCTGAAGAATGTCATTCCCGCCGACGAGCCGGAGGGTATGGTTTCGGATGGACGGGTTCTCGGCGGCAAGGAGTTTGTTGGACGCTTAGGATTGCAAATGAAACGGCTCCCTAGCAGCCATGCAGCAGCACCCGAGGAACTAATCCGGGCTGAGTGCCGGAGGTCGGGTTTAAGTGTCGACGCCCTGCTTTCCGGGGGACGTTGCTCGAATATAGCGGAGCTTAGAGCGAAACTTGTCCACGAGCTCATTCAGCACCCCGGAATGACGCTGACACGAATAGGCGACTTGATTGGTATTTCTAAGTCAGGGGTGTCGAAAATTTTGAGTCGGGATACATGAGTTAGTCAACTTAGTCAACAACGTCCCCGATCTTGAGATGAAGAAGGAAACAAGGCTGAACATCGTCGAGTGCGGCGGCGCCCCCTACGAGATCGGCAGGCAGTGGGGCGAGGGCTGCAGGGAGAGCCTGAAGGCCTCGCTGGGCATGCTCTACGCAGGCCTCGAGCACGGTCCCTTCCGGGCGACCAAGGCAGCGGTCTGGGATGCCGCCCTGACGTTCATGGCCGCCCTGCGCAACTTCGACCCCTACGGTTTCGAGGTGCTCCGCGGGCAGTCCGAGGGGGCCGGGATGGTCCTCGAGGAGGCTCTGGCCCTGCAGTGCTCCCTCGAGATCGCCTTCAACTACGGGAAGATCATGGGGCTGTGCACCTCCTTTGCCGCGGCGGGGAAGGCAACGGCGGGAGGCAAGGCGATTCTCGGGCAGAACGTGGACTGGCACCCCGACTCGACGCTGGATCTGCTGCGGGTGCGCCACGACAGCGGAATCCGCGAGTTCGTGCTGTGTCTTTCCGGAAACCCCTACTATCACCTGAGCTCCGCCGGCATGGGAAACTGCGTCAACCTCACCCTCGG
>CAYZKT010000189.1:0-5219 GCA_964478885.1 uncultured Syntrophaceae bacterium
ACTCTCCGGCGGTCTTCCTCGCTGGAGAGCAGGCCGGGAAGAGCATTGAGGGTACGCTCCGGCTCCAGGAGCACCATGACAGCTGCCTCGGAGCGAATGCGCCGCGCCTCGTCCTCGGGTATCTTTGAAAGCTCCTTGTCCGACTTGATGTACTCGTCCGTCATGGCCAGGCGGTTAAGCGGGATGGGCCCCGCAAACTGGCCCAGCAGTGCGCCGATCCGTGCGAGCGCCTCGAGGTAGCCTCCCTTGTCGATCTGGGCCATCGCCTCTCTGACAAAGGGAAGTTCTCTGACGTCGGGCTGCTTCACGACCGGCTGTCCGGGCTTGACGTCCCCCGTGGCTCCCAGGGCAATCATCGAGCCGTATATCTGGAAGAAGAGCGACTCGCTTGCCGCGTCCCTCAGATCCCGGTAAAGGTTCCACGACGCCGTGATCATCTCGGAGCCGATCTCCTCCAGCTTTCGCCAGGGGTTTCCCGGCTCCACCGTCTTGCGGTTGGCCTTCACGGACTCGGCCATGGCCGCAACGGGCCACATCACGGGGTTGAAGTCGCTGAAGGCCCAGCGTTGCGCCCGGTTAGGGTGGAACGTGCGGCCCATCTGCGCCGTCGTCTCGTTGACCAGGCTTTTCACGATGGGCCGCCCGAACAGGGCATAGGCCTTCTCGTTCATCAGCGAAACCTCGGCGACCACCTCGAAGGGCTTTTCGTCCTTGCGCTGCAGCCGGTTGAAATCGCGCGCGTCCTCCAGTTTCACCTCGCGGAAGGTGGAGAGGTACTTGTCCTTGCCCTTGCCGGAGGTCTCCTGGAGCTCCATGACGTAGAGGCCCGGCCGGAGCATCTCGATGTAATCGAGGGCCTCGACGATTTCCGTGTGCTCCTTCTGGGCCACCTTGCCCGAGACGAAGATGCCCAGGTGACCCACGTCCTCGTGGACGAGCCCCACGATGACCTGCCCGTTGGCCTTGATCTCGGCCGTGCTCGAGTAGACGTCGGCCACCCAGTTGATCGCCTGCTGGGGCGGCGTGATGTTGTCGCCCTTCGAGGAGAAGATCACGATGGGCGAACGGATCGCCTTGAGGTTTACATAAGTGCCGGGGGCCGCCTTCACGTCCCCACGGGCCAGCTTGTTGCCGACGAAGAGGTTGTCCACGATCCAGTGGATCTCCTCTTCGTTCATCAGGAAGTAGCCGCCCCACCACTTCTCGAACTCCAGGAACCGTTCCTTCTCCGTGTCCACGTTTTTCCAAACGTTGTAGTACTTGTTCCAGAAGGTGTTGGCGGGGTTGAGGTTCTCGAAGTTCTGCACAAGGTACGCGCCGTCGAATTTGCCATTGCCCATGTCGCTGGCCAGCAGGGACATCCATGAGCCCCCCAGGAGACCCCCGCTGTACCGCATCGGGTTTTCCCCCTCGCCTCCGCTCCAGCTGCCGCTCCAGTAGGACATGGGCGCCCCGTTGATCACGATGGATCCCACCTTGTCCGGGTCGTTGGCCGCGATCAGCATCGAGGCCCACCCCCCCTGGCAGTTTCCGTAGATGGTCGGCTTGGGGCTTTCGGGGTGCCTCCTCACGACAGTCTCGAGGAACTTCGTCTCTGCGGCGCTGACGTCGAGGATGGTCTGCCCCGGCTCGGGCTCCGGGAAGAAGATCACGAAGTAGACGGGGTGCCCGAACTCGATGGCCACGCCCACCTCGGAGTCCTTCTTGAACCCCCCGATCCCGGGCCCGTGACCCGCGCGGGGGTCGACGATGATGAAGGGCCGCTTCGTGTCGTCGGTCTTCATGCCCTCCGGGGGGATGATCCGGACCAGGGCGTAGTTGACGGGGCGGTCGAATGTCCGGCCGTCCAGGACGATCTCCCACTTGAAGGCCAGCAGGGGGGGACTGCCCTCCTTGACATGCTCGAGGTAGAGGTTGCCTCTATCCCTCAGGATGTCCCAGAACAGCACCGAGCGCTGCGCGGCATCGGTCACGTAGGAGGCCCAGGACTGCCATGGGTTCTCCGGGGGAACAGTGACGGCGAGCGCCGGGTCCACCGCCGCTTTCTGCATGTGGCCCAGGAAATTCTTCTGGGCTTCGACGGCCCGGGTCGTGTACAGCCGCCCGACCTTCCCCATCAAATCGAAGAACACCGATGCCGTATTCTGTTCGTTTTCCATGGTTTGCCCCCTTTTCGCGGGTATTATTCGACAGGGTTGGTGGTTCTGTTTCTGTTTCGCGTCCTCCAGTCTCTGATTGATCAGGACGCTACCCGGGCGGTTCGATGCGATGTGACAGCTTGGCAAGAAATTTGGAACTGCGGAATCAGAAAATCAGGAACAGGGGGCAAGTCCGAATGGAAATGACCCGTTCTTATTCGGGTTCGACACCAACGGATGCTCCCTCGTCCAGTCGATACGAAGCTCTTTCTTCTGGGAAAACAGACCCAATGGCTTGTTATCCTAGTGGATAACTGTTCCGTGTGCAAGAGGTATGATGGACGGAAGGGTCTTTTCTATCCGCGTTATCGCTTCCGATCGATCTCCCGTTCCCGAGGCTTTCCAACGCCGTTTGACGTTGTCCGCTTCTCCGCCTCCACCACCCATCCGCCTCCCATGGCCTGGTAGATGGAAACGAGGGACGAGAACGTGGCCGCCCGCGTCTGCGCGAGGCTCAGCTCGGAGGGGAAGAGCTGCTGCTCGGCCTGGAGAACGGTGGAATAGGGGACATAGCCGCCCTTGTACTGCAGCCGGGCGAGCTTCGAGTACTCCTCGTTTGCGCGGACGAGCCGCTCCTGCGCCCGCAGCTGCGCGATATACTTCTGGTTGGCCACCAGCGCATTCTCCACGTCGCCGAAGGCGCTCTGGACGGCCGCCTGGTAGCCGAGCAGGGCCTCCTTCTGACCCGCCTCGGCCTGCATGACCTGCCCGTAAATCGCCCCGCCCGCAAAGATGGGTCCCGTGATGGACCCCCCGTAGCTCCAGACCCTTGCAGGCCCCTTGAACAGGTTGGACAGGTCGGCGCTCGCCTGGCCATAGCCGCCGGTGAGCGTGATCGTCGGGAAATACAGCGCCCTGGCCGCGCCGATCTGGGCATTGGCCGCCACGAGCTGCTGCTCGGCCTGCAGGATGTCGGGTCGGCGCTCCAGCACCTGGGAGGGAACCCCGGACGGGACGGCGGGCATCGTGAGCTCCAGGATCGACTTGCCCCGTTCGATGGGCCCCGGGTTGCGGCCGAGAAGGAGCGAGAGGGCGTTCTCCGTCTGTGCAATCTGCGACTCGATCCCCGGGATGGCCGCCGCTGCCGTCTCGTACTGGGAGCGGGCCTGTTCCACGTTCATCCGGGAGACAACGCCGTATTGGTGCTGCAGCTCGAAGAGCCGGACCGTCTCACCGTAGGCCGCAAGCGTCTTCTGCGAGAGCAGGAGCTGCTCATCCAGCCCGCGCAGCTGAATGTAGGTGCTGGCGACGGAGGCGACAAGCGACAGGACGACGCCCCGTTTTGCATACTCCGTGGCCAGCAGGCTTGCCTGCGCCGATTCGGTCAGCCTGCGGATGCGCCCCCAGAGGTCGATCTCCCAGCTTGCCGAACCGAGCACCTGGTAGGCCGTCTGCGGGTTGGGCACGGCGGGGGACAGGGGGGTCGCGGCGTACTCGGTGAACCGCTGGCGCTCGCCGACGCCGCTGTAATAGAGCAGGGGAAAAATGGGCGAACGGGCCTGGATGAGAATGCCCGATGCCTGCTCGATCTTGACGGCGGCGATCTTGACGTTCTTGTTGTTGGCCAGGGCTTCGTCGATGAGCGCATCCAGAACCGGGTCCTCGAACTGGCGCCACCACTCGGTGTTGACCGTGCCGTTTGCGTCCCTGACCTCATACCGGTACGAACCCGGCACCGGCAGGTCGGGCCGCCTGTAGTCCGGCCCGACGGCGCATCCGGCCAGGAGCCCGAGGCTCTGGATGAGTAGCAGGATCGGGATGATTCGCCTCATGTCAGCTGCCCTCCCCCGCTTCGGAGGCATGCCCGCCTTCGGGAGGGCCCTCAACCACTCCGCCCGCTTTCGCTTCCGCCTTCGCCTTCTTCCTCTCCGCGAGCTTTTCCGTGAGCTGGTCGAAGAGGTAGAAGAACAGGGGCACGTAGAGCATGGCCAGCGTCGTCTCGCCGATCATGCCTCCGATGATGCCGGTGCCGATCGAGTGCCGGCAATTGGCCCCGGCGCCCATGGCCACGGCCAGCGGCAGGACGCCGAATATGAAGGCGAGCGAGGTCATGATGATGGGGCGAAGCCGCATCTCGCCGGCCAGCACCGTGGCCTCCATGATCGACTTGCCCTGCTTGCGCAGTTCCACGGCGAAGGTCACGCGCAGCAGCGCGTTTTTCGCCCCCAGGCCGATAAGTACCAGGAGGCCGATCTGGAAGTAGACGTCGTTCTCGAGGCCGCGGATGACGTTGAACAGCAGGGCCCCGAAGATCCCGAAGGGCACCGCCGTCATGACCGCCCCCGGAAGCGTCCACGACTCGTACTGGGCGGCCAGGATGAGGAACACGAAGACGAGGCCGAATGCGAAGGCGACGGCCGACGTGCCGCCCGCCTGCTTCTCCTCGAAGGCAAGCCCCGACCACGCGAAGGAGTAGCCGGGCGGCAGGACTTCCTTTGCCACCTCTTCCATGGCCGCGATGGCCTGTCCGGAGCTGAAGCCCGAGGCCGCGTTGCCGTTGACCTTGGCGGCGGGGAAGCCGTTGAAGTGCGGCAGCAGGTCGGGCCCCGTCACCCACTCGGTGCTGACGAGGGCCGAGAGGGGCACCATCTTGCCCTGGCTGGTTCTCGTGTAGAGCCTCGTGAGGTCATCGGGTCTCTGGCGGTACCTCGGTTCGGATTGCAGGACGACCCACCAGACACGGCTGTAGTCGTTGAACTGACTGACGGTCACGGAGCCGAACTGGGCCTGGATGGCGCTGTAGACGTCCTGTACCGGGACACTGAGCAGCGTGGCCTTGTCGCGGTCGACATTGGCACGCAGCTGCTGGCTCGAGGCGCGGAAGGTGCAGCTCAGCCCGCTCAGCTCCGGTCTTGTCCTCGCCTTGGCGAGGAACTGCTGGGTGACCGAGTCGAGCTTTGCCGGCTCGCCGCCGGCGGTGTCCTGGATCCAGAACTCGAAGCCTCCCGTCGTCCCGATGCCCGGGATGGCCGGCGGTGCGATGGGGATGACCAATCCCTGGTCGATGGCCTGGCTCTCCCT
>CAYZKT010000190.1:0-5213 GCA_964478885.1 uncultured Syntrophaceae bacterium
ACATGAAGAACGCGGAGAAGAACAGAAAGACGTTGCCGCCCGTGATGTTGTGATCCTTCAATTCCATGACGGCCGTCGTGTACTGGACAACGCCGCCGCCGACGAGCCACGCAAACAGGATGGGCAGGCCCTCGGCCTTTACCCAGCCAAGGAATACGGCGGCAAAACCAAAGCAGGCCACTGCGAGTGCTGCCAGACCGGCGGGTGCCGGGGTGGCGAAGGTATGTTCTTGAGCCATGATAACGAGTCCTCCCTTTTTTCAGTATGAATTGATGAATGGGTAAAGCATGAATCGTGAATGACGTGAATATCAGCGGAAAGCCCTTATCCTGAAGGCTTTCCTTTCCCCATACGCTCCTTCTCACCTCCTTTCGTTCTGGAGTCAACCCATTCTCGATACCATTCCATCGGTGCCCCCCGGGCACCCGTGCGTTTTTGGTTTGCGTCGGCCGGGGCCGCGGTTGTCAAAGACCAAAAGGCTACGCTGGATACACGTATCGGATATGCAGGACGAACAGGGAGGAGAGGTGCCCTGCACAAACGACCGCGGAGAATTTTGATGAAGGATCAATAAGGGTAGAGCAAGGGGAGTGCCAGCCCGAAAGCCATTCTTGCGGCGGGCCGGGAATCCTCCCCCCAGCGGGGGGCCGGGGGAGAAATCTTCTCGGAAACTGGCGGGTTGCGGGTTAGGAGATCTTGCAGGGCCCTTCGTGGAGAGATTGCGCAGAGCTGTTCCTCGGGCAGGAGGGTGTTGATTTTTTCAACGGGTGATGAAAGTTTCAGCGTTCATGGTTTCAACAGATCCAGCCGCTTCATCTGGTGATAGAGGGCGAGCCGTGTGAGGCCAAGCGTCCGGGCCGCCCCGGACTTGTTGCCCCCGCTCCGCTCCAGGGCCCTGGTGATCAGGGCGGCTTGAAACTCCCGGGTGAGGGCCTGGTAGTCCACGGCCGCCGCCTCGTCGGGGAAAACAGGCAGGGGGCGAACGAGGGGCTTTCTTCCGTTTCCGCCGCTCTTCAGGATCTCCGGCGGCAGGTTGTCCGGCGTGATGCTCTCGCCGTCCTCCAGGATCATGATCCTCTCCACGGTGTTGAGCAGTTCCCGTACGTTGCCGGGCCAGTCATACCGGGCCAGCAGGTCGCGCGCCTCGTCTGAGACGGTCTTGACAGGTTTGCGTAGCTCCCGGCTGTAATGGTGGATGAAGTGTTCGATCAGCGGCATTACGTCGGCGCTGCGCTCGCGCAACGTGGGCAGGTGGATGTTGATCACGTTGAGACGGTAGTAAAGATCCTGCCGGAAGTCGCCGCTCTCGACCGCCGCTTTCAGGTCCCGGTTCGTCGCGGCGATGATGCGGGTGTCCACCTCCATGTTCCGGGTCCCGCCGACGCGCCTGAATGTCTTCTCCTCGAGCACCTGCAGGACCTTCGCCTGCAGCGCCGGGTGCATCTCCCCGATTTCGTCCAGGAAAACGGTTCCCCCGTTTGCCACCTCGACGAGGCCTTTCTTCGGCCGCTTGGCGTCGGTGAAGGCCCCCGCCTCGTAGCCGAAGAGCTCGGACTCGAGCAGGGTGGGCGGGATGGAGGCGCAGCTGATCTCCACGAAGGGCTGGTAGGCGCGAAGGCCGTTGTAGTGCAGGCACTTGGCCACGAGGCTCTTTCCCGTGCCGCTGGCCCCCTCGATCAGGATCGTGGCCGCATCGCTGTCGGCCACGCGGGCCAGAACCTCGAGGACGCTTTGAATGGCCTCGCTGCGGCCGATCAGGTTGTGGTAGCCGTAGCGCTCCTTGTTCTTGTAGATGATTTGCTGAAACTCCCGCCTGAGGCAACGGATCTCCAGGGCCGTCTTGATGATGGAGACGACTGCCCTGGCCTTCACCGGACGGTGGATGAAGTCGAATGCGCCCAGGGAAAGGGCCTTGCGCGTCGACTCGATGTCGCCGTGGGCGGTCATCATGATGACCGTCGTGTCGGGGTGGCTTTTACGCAAAAGCTCCAGGACATCGATCCCGTTCATGTCCGCAAAGCGAATGGAGAGGAGCACGAGATCGAAGTCTTCCCGGTCTGCGACGACGGAGAGGCACTCGGCCCCGCTGCGGGCCGTGGCCACGTCGTACCCCTCTTGAATCAGGGCAAGGCTGAGCTCTTCGCGGACGGGGTCCTGCTCGCCCGCGACGAGAATCTTCTTCATGGGACCGGATCCTCCCGGCTCTGTACAGGAGCGTGAGTTGCGTTCGTCCTCCCGGCGGGGCTTGCGATCTAAGTCCTGGCGAGGGGGAGTTTGCGGAACATTCTTTAGCCCATCCCCGGCCCGTTGTCAAATGAGGATGTGGCCGTCTCGGCCGTGTTGCCGTCCGGCCGCTTTCCCTTGATCGTTGCACCCGATCGAGGTATATAGGGCGCGGCCCACGGGCGGACCGAGTCGGCCAATCCCGGATCGAGGGGGAAGCGATGATCCAGACGCGAATCACCGAGATGTTCGGAATCCGGCACCCCATTCTCTGCGGGGCCATGATGTGGCTCTGCAAGCCGCCGCTGTGCGCGGCCGTCTCCGAGGCGGGCGGCATGGGGAACCTCACGGCGGCCAACTACGAGACGGAAGAAGCCTTCCGGGCGGCCATCGGGGAGGTCCGGAAAATGACCGACAAGCCCTTCATGGTCAATGTGACGATCCTGCCGTCGGTACGGATCTCCGGTGCCCACCACAAGATGTACCTCCGGGTCTGCGCGGAGGAACGGGTGGCGGGCGTCGAGATCTCCGGCGCCCCCATCGACAAGGCCTGCGGCCCGGAGTTCATGGAAATGCTGCGCAAGGCAGGGGTCCGGATGTTTCACAAGGTGGGCTCCGTGCGCCACGCCCGCCACGCCCAGGAAGCGGGATACGACGGTGTCTACGCGGCGGGCATCGAGGAAGGGGGGCACCCGCTCAACGACGACGTGACGACCATGGTCCTCACGCCCCGCGTTGCCGAGAGCGTGTCGATTCCCGTGGTGACAGCGGGAGGGATTGCCGACGGCCGCTCGCTTGCGGCGGCCCTCATGCTCGGGGCCGAGGGGGTCATGATGGCCACCCGCTTCATGGCCACCCGGGAGTGCCCGGTTCACGACAACATCAAGCAGGAGATCGTCCGCCGGCAGGAGCAGGACACGACGCTCATCTGCAAATCCATCCACCTGCAGGCCCGGGCCCTCAAGAACCGGAACGTGGAGGACATCCTTGCCATCGAGAAGCGGGGCGGCGGCTTCGAGGAGATCCTGCCGCTCATCATGGGCAAGAGGATCAGCGAGGCCTGGGACACGGGCAACGTGGACCTCGCCCCCATGATGGTGGGGCAGTCGGTGGGCCTCGTCCGCGACATCCCCTCCTGCGCGGAGCTGCTGGTGCGGATGACCCGCGAGGCCGAGGAGCGGATCGCGGCCGCCCGGGGCCGCGTCCGGTAAACCGGAAAAAAGGGGCGCTTCTCTTTCCCTTCTTTCTTCGCTCAGGCCATCTGCTCCAGGGCAAGGCCGCCCAGGGTTTCCAGCGCCCGCTCGACCTTCAGGTTCCAGTGGGCTGCGTTGAGTCTCAGGAAATTGCGGTACTTGCCCGAGTTCGAGAAGATGGGCCCCGGCGCAATCAGGATCCCCTTCTCCCTTGCCCTCCTGAACAACTCCAGTGAATCCACGCCGTCCGGAAGCTCCACCCAGAAGATAAAGCTGCCCTCGGGCCTCGTCGTTTTTGTCCCTTCCGGGAAGTGCCGTTGCAGGGCCTGCAGCATCTGCCCCAGCTGTTTCTCATAGATTCGCCTCACCCTGCGCAGGTGCCGCTCGTAGCCCCCGGTTGCAAGGAATTCGGCAATGGCCATCTGCGTTGGCGAGGCCGGGGCCAGCGTGTTGATCATTCGCTGGTACCGGAAGGACTGGTGGAACCGCCCGGGTGCGGCCCACCCGACGCGGTATCCGGGGGCCAGCGTCTTGGAGAAGGACGAGCAGAGGATGACAAGCCCTTCCTCGTCGAAGGATTTTGCCGCCCGGGGCCGCCTGTCGGAAAAGGACAGATCGCCGTAGATGTCGTCCTCGATGAGCGGGATCTGCCTCTCGGCGAGCATCTTCACCAGGGCTTTCTTCCGGTGATCGGGCATGCAGCTCCCCGTGGGGTTGCTGTAGTTGGCGCTCACGAGGCAGGCCTTCACGCGAGCCTTCTCCAGGGCGAACCCCAGGGCCTCGAGGCTGATCCCCTCCTTCGGGCTCGAGGGGATCTCGACGATCCGGATCCCCATGGCGGCCATCGCCTGCAGGTGGTTGAAGAAGAAGGGCGACTCGATGGCCACGGCGTCCCCGGGGCGGCAGAGTGCGCGAAGCGAAAGGGCGATCGCCTCGTGGCAGCCCGTGGTGACGACGATCTCGTCGGGCGTCAGCGGGCAGCCCGCCTGGATGGCCCGCTGGGCGATCTGCTTGCTCAGCGGCTCGTAGCCGTCGGAGAAAAGATAGGAGACGCTCACCGCCGCCTTCGCCCGCACCACGGAAGCCATCATCCGGTTGAGCGCTTTTGCGGGCATCACGTCCGCGTTCGGCGTCGCCATGCCCAGGTTGGAGAAATCCGGGTTCGCCGCGTCGCGCACGAGGACCTGCGCGATCTTGCTGAGATTCGCGTCAGCCGCCTTGATCTCCCCCCTGGAGAACTTCGGCTCCGTCACCGGGGTCGGCCGCGGCGGCGAGACGTAGTAGCCCGACTGCGGGCGCGCCTCGATGATTCCCCGCACCTCGAGGAGCCGGTAGGCCTCGAGGGCCGTCGAGACGCTCACCTTCATGGAGCGACTGATTCCGCGGATCGAGGGGATCCGGTCGCCCGCCCGGTAGGTGCCGTGCCCGATGAGACGGGCCATCTTGCCCGCCACTTCCTCGTAGAGTGCGTTCTGCCTGCCCTTCATTTCCCGTTTCCTCCTCGCGAGCAGAATTCTGCGGCCTTCCAGCAAAACCGGCAAGACACAGCTGCCCATTTTTTATACCATAACAATTTGCTGATAACACAACTGTTTGCCAAACAAATTCGATCGCTGAATCTGTTCACCCCTCCACGCCAGGCCTATGCTTGTACCCGTCAGGACGGACGCGCCGGAAGAGGAGGGTTCTGTGATTAAGGAATGCAGGCATCGCCGGGGTGAGCAAATAATGCTGGACGGAAAAGCGGGGGGGAAGGTCATCTCGTGCAGGGAGGGGATCCTGTGGCTGACCCAGACG
>CAYZKT010000191.1:0-5143 GCA_964478885.1 uncultured Syntrophaceae bacterium
AGTTCCCTGAAGCTCGTTCATCCCGACGACCGGGCCCTGGTCTCCAAGAGGGCCAGGGCCATGTTGCGGGGCAGGGGTCGCACCCCCAACGTGTTCCGGATCCTCACGAAGGACGGCCAGGTGCGGTGGATCATGGAGACGGTGACGCCGATCCGCTTCCAGGGCAAGAAGGCGATCCTCGGCAATTCCATGGACATCACGGAGCAGAAGGAAGCGCAGGGCAAGCTGGCCGAGCTGGAAGCCCTCGAGGCCTCGATCCTCGAGTCGATCCCGCACGCAGTGATCGGGTTGAGGGAGAGGAAGATCTTCTTCGTAAACGACGGCGTCGAGAAAGTCTTCGGCTGGAAGCCGAAGGAACTGATCGGAAGAGGAAAAGGGCTCCTGTTCCGTTCCGAGTCGGAATTCGAGATGATCGCCCAACTGCTCTACTCCACCTTGGAGAGACGAAGGACCTTCGCCGTCGAGTACCCCTGCCGCAAGAAGGACGGCACCGAAGTGCAGTGCATGATCAGCGCGGCGCGCATCGGGGAGAGGCTGGAGCACGAACGCATCGTGATCACCTTCGAGAACATCACGTATCGCAAGCAGTTCGAGAAGGAACTCGAGCTCTCACGGGGGAGGCTGCGAGATCTCTCCATGCACCTTCAAACGGTGCGGGAAAAGGAGAGGACGCGCATCGCCCGGGAACTTCACGACGAGTTGGGACAACTCTTGACGGCGCTCAACACGGGCGTCATTTTGCTGCGCAAGAAGATTCCTTCCGACCAGGAGCATCTCCTGGAGAGGGCGATGTCCATGAAGGAGCTCATCGACATGACCATGCAGACCGTCAAGCGGATCTACATGGACCTGCGTCCCGGCATGCTGGACCACCTGGGGCTGCCTGTGGCGATGGAGTGGCAGTGCCAGGAGTTTCAGAAACGCTCGGGCATTCAGTGTTCCGTCAGTGTCGATCCCGAGGACATGGTCCCGAACAAGGACGTATCCATCACGGTTTTCCGCATCCTTCAGGAGACACTGACCAATGTCGCCAAACATGCGAAGGCGACTCGGGTGCACGTGAGCCTCAAGGGGCTGGAGGACGATCTGGAGCTCGTGGTGGCGGATAACGGGAAAGGCATCCGAGACGAGGACCTCCAGAAACCGAAATCCTTCGGCCTGCTGGGAATCCGGGAGCGAGTGGATTTCCGCGGCGGCGAGGTCAGGATCACCGGCAGGAAGGGGAAGGGGACGACGGTGATGGTGCGTCTGCCCGCGTGGAGAGGAGGCGAGGCGTGATCAGGATATTGATTGCCGATGACCACCCGATCGTGCGCCAGGGGTTCAAACAGGTCCTCTCGGACACGGCAGACCTCGTGGTGGCCGACGAAGCGGGGAACGGCCAGGAGGTGCTCGCACTGGTCGCCCGCAGGGAGTACGACGTGATCCTGCTGGACATCTCCATGCCGGGCAAGAACGGGCTCGAGGTGCTCAAGGAATTGAGAATCATAAACCCGAAGATTCCCGTCCTGATCCTGAGCATCTACCCCGAGGAGCAGTACGCCATCCGGGCCCTGAAGGCCGGGGCTTCGGGGTATCTCACGAAGGCCAGCGCCCCCGAGGAACTCATCTCGGCCATCCGCAAGGTCTCGCGGGGCGGGAAGTACATCAGCTCGTCCCTCGCGGAAAAGCTGGCCTACGAGCTCGACGGCGATGCGGAGAAGGCACCCCACGAAACGCTTTCCGACCGGGAATACCAGATTCTCCTCACGATCGCTTCCGGGAAGACCGTCTCCGACATCGCCGAGGAGATGTGCCTCAGCGTCAAGACGGTCAGTACCTACCGTTCTCGGATCCTGGACAAGATGAAGCTGAAGAACAATGCGGAGCTCACGACGTACGCGATCAGGAACAAACTCGTGGAATAGGGTACAGGGTTAAGAGTACAGGTCGCGGAAGGAGATTCTTGGTATTCCTGGACCCTGAACCCTGGCCCCTGTCCCCTGGTTCCGAAGGAACCCATGCGGATCGTCATCAATAAACAAGCCTGTATCGGCTGCGAGATCTGCGTGAACACCTGCCCGGAGGTGTTCCTGGAGTGGGGCCTGCACATGCGGGCGTCCTTCGAGGTCAGGGATCCGGAACGGCATCGGGCCCTCATCGGGAAAGCCGTCGAGGACTGCCCCGCCTGTGCGATTTCCGTCGTTCAGGATGGGTCGAGCGTTATGGGCCCGAGAGCATGAGCAAACCCGTCCTTATGCAAACGTCCTCCGGCAGGGAAGTCCTCGCCATCATGGCACGCTTTCCCGAGGCGGGCGCAGTCAAGAAACGGCTGGCGCGGGATCTGGGCGATGCGAGGACCCTGGACGTCTACAAAGCATTCCTCGAGGATCTCAACGACAAGTTCGGGAGGGGCAAGCGACCCCTTGTCTGGTACTACACGCCTGCGGGCAGCCCCTTCGAGGATTGGATGGGCGGCAGTGCCGCCTGCCGGGAGCAATCGGGGGACACCCTTCCAGAGAGGCTCCGGGGCGTCGTCGGCGAACTGTTCCGGGACGGCTTCGATCGGGTCGTCGTGACGGGCGCGGACTGCCCCCACATGTCGATTGGCGAAGTCGACGCAGCGTTCGAAGGGCTCCGGGAATCCGATGTCGTCCTTCTGCCCTCCGAGGACGGGGGCTACAACCTCGTCGGGCTTCGTTCCCCGTCCGACCTGTTCTCGGGGGTCGCCCTGGGCACAGAGGCCGCCCTGCGCGAGACGGTCGACCGCGCCCGAACCCTCGGGCTCACCTGCCGCTTCCTTCCGCCTTCCTTCGACGTCGACACGATCGAGGACCTGCAACGGCTTCGGGACTTTCTGGCGGAAACGGACGACCCGCTGCCGCGAATACGGGAAGCCCTCGCAAGCCTTCTTTTCTGACGATCCTTCGGGGTGACTCCATGCGGCTGCGCACCTCGACGTTTCACCGTCCCCGCCTCGCCGTCCGACCCCGAATCAGACAAAATCTGAAGTCTTCCCTGCCCATCGTCTGATGCATGAATCAGACGGGGCCCGATTGCGGCCGCAGGAAAACCGGTTTACGGAACATCATCGTGCGGGAGGGGCGGCCGCCGGGGCCCTGACCGGCGCGGAAATTGAGTCTCTCGTGGGAGGAACATGCCATGACGCAGGACGGGCGGGCACTGGCAAGGATCCAGTCGGCTGAACGGATCGTCTTCGGCATACTCGACATCGTCGCGTGCATTCGCAGGAGACTGAACGGCAGACGGCGATCATCGTGAGCGACCCATCCATGCCTCCAGATCGACGAGTGACCGCTGCCGGTACCGCTCGCCTCGCTCCCTTTTTTTTACCCTGCAGCCCAGGGGCTCGAAGAGCCCGAAATTTACGTTCATCGGCTGAAAGGTCTTCCCGTCGGCGCGGCTGACATGGTGCAGCAGCGCTCCCAGCGCGGTCGTGCGCGGGGGGATGGAAACCGGCGCGCCGATGCGGATTGCGTGCAGGAAGAGACCGGCGAGCAGGCCCGTGGCCGCCGATTCGACGTAGCCTTCCACGCCGGTGATCTGGCCCGCGAAGAGCACGTCGGGGTCGGAACGCAGCTGCAGGGTGTCCGTCAGCAGCAGGGGCGAGTTGAGGAAGGTGTTGCGGTGGATGCTCCCGAAGCGGAGGAACTCCGCCTTCTCGAGGCCAGGGACCGTGCGGAAGATCCGCTCCTGCTCGGGCCGGGCAAGCTTGGTCTGGAAGCCCACCATGTTGACCATTGTGCCCTCGCGGTTCTCCTGTCTCAGTTGGATGACCGCGTAGGGCTCCCTTCCGGTTCGGGGGTCGGCGAGACCCACGGGCTTCATCGGTCCGAACCGCAGGGTATCTTCCCCGCGCCGCGCCAGGATCTCGATGGGCAGGCAGCCCTCGAAGTACTTCTCGTCCTCGAAGGGCCGCGCCGCGATCTCCCGACCCTCGAGGACGGCCTTCCGGAAGTCCCCGTACTGCCGCTCGTCCAGCGGGCAGTTCCAGTAGTCCCCCTCGCCCTCGTCGTACCGGGAGGCCCTGAAGACCCTCGTGCGGTCAATCGAACCGGCATCCAGAATGGGGGCGATGGCGTCGTAGAAGTGCAGGGAAGCCTGGCCGACGATTTGCGCGATGGCGGCGGCAAGGGGCTCCGAGGTCAGGGGGCCCGTGGCGACGATGACGTGCGCATTCGGCGGGATCTCCGTGCACTCCCGCCGCGCGATGCGAAGTCCCTGCCGGGCCTGAAGGGCCGCCTCGATGCGCTCCGAGAACAGTGCACGGTCGACGGCCAGGGCCTTGCCCGCCGGCACGGATGTGGCGTCGGCCGAGGCGATGACGAGGGAGTCGAGCCTGCGCATTTCCTCCTTGAGAAGGCCGACGGCGCTCGCCGGGTCGTTCGATCGGAGAGAGTTGCTGCAGACCAGCTCCGCCAGGTGCGGGGAGCTGTGGGCGGGCGAGAGCTTCCCGGGCTTCATGTCGATGAGCGCGACCTCGTGGCCGCGCTTTACGAGTTGCCAGGCCGCCTCGCAGCCGGCAAGACCGCCGCCGATGATGATGATAGGTTTCGTTCGGGTCATTGGATGGAAGCTGGGAAGTTGAGAAGTTGAGAAGTTGTGAAGTTGAGAACCGGATTCGTCGGTCGAACGACGAGGAGTCATCCGCGCTTCCTAACTTCATAACTTCCTAACTTCCGTCTTTACGAGATCGGTTCCTTGAACCCGCAGCCTTCCTTCGGGCAGGCCTTCATGCGGCCCGTCTTCCGGTTGTACTTCTCGACGAGGAACGGAGAGCCGCACTGGGGGCACGCCTCGGCGACGGGGCGGTCCCAGGTGGCGTACTTGCACTGGGGGTAGCGCGTGCAGCCGTAGAAGGACTTGCCCTTCTTCGTCCGCTTCTCCGCAAGCGTCCCCGTGCAGCCTTCCTCGGGACAGGCCACGCCCGTCGAGAAGGGCAGGGTGCTCCTGCACTCCGGGTATCCCGAGCAGCCGAGGAACTTCCCGAAGCGGCCCTCCTTGAGGACCATGGGCTTGCCGCACTTTTCGCAAACGACGTCCGTCGGCTTCGCCTCGGTCTGGCCGCTGGCGCCTCCGTTGCCGTTCAAGTTCTTCGTGTTCTTGCAGTCGGGGTACTTGGAGCAGGCGATGAAGCGGCCGT
>CAYZKT010000192.1:0-5139 GCA_964478885.1 uncultured Syntrophaceae bacterium
CTTCGGGACGTTTCGGCGCTAGTCGAGGTGTACCTCCATTTTCTTGCCGTCGAAAGGGGAGCCTCGCTCAACACCCTCGATGCGTACAGCCGCGACATCGGGCAGTTCCTCGTCTACGCCGAGGCGTCCGGCGCGGCATCGCCCCTTGCTGTCAACCCGGGACACGTGACGGCGTTTCTCGGGGAGCTGCGCGGCCAGGGACTCTCCTCGGCATCGGTGAACCGGAAGCTCGCGGCGATCCGGGGATTCTACAAGTACCTGCTCCGCGAGGCACGCGTGGAGGAGAGCCCCCTGGCGCGGGTCGAGACGGCCCGGACCTGGATGCGCCTCCCCGGAACGCTCAGCCGCGACGAGATGGAAACCCTTCTCGCTCAGCCCCCGGAAGCGACGCCGGCGGGGGTCAGGGACCGGGCAATGCTGGAACTTCTCTACGCCACGGGCATCCGGGTTTCGGAACTCGCGACGCTCACCCTCAACCGCGTGAACCGCCAGATGGGGTTTCTTGTCACCGTCGGAAAAGGACGCAAGGAGCGGATCGTGCCCGTCGGGCAATCGGCCCTGGGGTGGCTGGGGCGTTACATCGAGCAGGCGAGGCCCGTCTTCCTGAAGAAAAAGGCCTCGACCGCCCTTTTCCTCAACCGCTCCGGCGAGCGATTCACCCGACAGGGACTGTGGAAACTGATCAAGAAATATGCGAAAATGGCTGGTCTCGAACGGAAGGTTCACCCGCATACGTTCAGGCACTCCTTCGCGACGCACCTGCTTGAGGGGGGAGCCGACCTTCGTTCGGTCCAGGTCATGCTGGGGCACACGGACATCTCGACGACGCAGATCTACACCCACGTGACCCGGGAGAGGCTGAAGGAGATTCACAAAAGGTTTCATCCCAGGGGGTGAAACGGCTAAAGCTAGAGGCTAAAGGCAATGAGGATCTGGGAATCTCTTAGCCAAAAGCCCTTGGCCTTATGCCTTTAGCCACCAACAAAAAACTCAAGAAACCGACAACGGGACGGTAAGACGGTAAACAGGCATCCATGGACTATTACAAGAAAGAAGAACGGAGGGAACGCAGGCAGCGCGGGGAAAAGACGGGTCGCCCGACCATGCTCGTAGCGGCCGCAGGGATCGGCGTCCTGGTCATCGTCGGGATCGGGCTGCTGATCGCCTTCTACGGCGAGATCTTCACCTTCAAGGGGATCAAGGGGCTCGTGCGGGTCAACCTGCTCGGGAAGACGCCCGCGTTCCATCACCTGGATATCGAGCGAAACGGCAAGGATGAACGCATCGCAGCCGGCGAATCCTTTGCGATCACCTACCGGGACGAGTTCATCGTCAAGAAGGTTTCCACCGATTCCCTCTTCGAGAAAAACATCACCGTCGACGTGGACGGTCTGGGCGGGGCAAGCGATCTCAAGGTCCTGCTCAAGGCCGTCGAACTGGTGGACGGGGCCATGGCCGCGTCCGCGCGGGACGCCCTGCGCGGGAAGCCGCTGCCGGTCTCCGGTATCCGGATCCGGTACGGCGAGCAGGAGATCGGCGTCGTGCCGGTCCGCATTGAGCTGACGCCCCAGGACTGGCTTCGCTTTGCCAAAAACCCCGCCAACGCGAAATGGCAGGCGCAGGCCCTCGAAAGGGCCCTGGGGATGAACCCGGACGACACGGCCCTCCGGAAGACGCTGGCCGAGCAATACCTCGAAGCCGGGAAGATCGACCTGGCCATTGCCCAGTACCGCGCGGTCCTTGCCCGCAAACAGGACGACATGACGGCCCTGTCCGGGCTCTCGCGCTGTTACGTGGAAAAGAAGGATTACGCCAGGGCCCTGCCGCTGACGCGGCGGATCACGGAACTCAACCCGAAGGACGCGGGAGCCCACGCAATCGCGGGGTTCCTCTACGGCAAGATGGGCAAGTGGGGCGAGGCCGTCAGGCACTACGAGACCTCTCTGAAGCTCAAGCCCGACGACCCCATGGTCCGCTTCAGCCTGGGCGGGGTCTACGAGAAGACGGGGAAGCTCGCCCCTGCGATCCGGGAGTACGAGGCTGCCCACAAGCGGATGCCCAACGACCAGAGGGTCACCCAGGCCCTTGCCGACGCCTACCGGAAGGGCGGCAAGGAGCAGGAAGCGGCGAAGCTCTACGCAACCCTGGCCCGGAAGAACACGAAGGACCCCAATGCATACGCCACCCTTGCCCAGGCACACGGCAAGAAGGGCCAGGTCAAGGAGGAGATCGAGAACTACAGGAAGGCCATCGCGGTCCAGCCCAAAGACCCCATTCTCCACTATAACCTCGGGGTCGCCTACGACAAGGCCAAGCGCTACAGGGAGGCGCTCGCGGAGTACGAAAAGGCCCTTCAGCTGAAACCCGACGACACGGATGCGGCGGCCCGCATCTCGGAGCACTACTTCCGGGGCAAGCGCTACAAGGATGCCGTCGAGGCCCTGAACCGGGTCAAGAAGACGGCCCCGAAGAACCCGCGGGTGTACGCGGATCTCGGGTTCGCCCACGGGGAGCTGAAACAGTACCGGGAAGCGGAGATGAACTACAAGAAGGCCCTTCAGCTGGGCTCCAAAGACCCCAACATCCAGCTCAACCTTGCCGCGATCTACGAGAAGCAGGGCCGGACCCGGGAGGCGGCGAAGGCCGTCGAAAAGGGGGGCAAGTCGGGAAAGGCCTCCACGGAGGCCCTCGAGCGCATGGGCGCCCAGCAGATGAAGGCCAGGCAGTACGACGCGGCGCTGAAGACGTACCGCCAGCTGGCGGCCGCCGACCCCAAGCGCGGGCTGGCCTACGCCAACATGGGATACATCCACGGCCTCAAGGGGCAGACCGACAAGGCCATCGAGAACTTCAGGCTGGCCGTGCGGTACGACAAGGAGGACGAGGTCGCCTGGCTCGGCCTGGGCGAGGCGTACGAGAAGAAAAAGATGTACAAGGAGGCCCTCGAAGCGTATAAGGCCGCCTATCAGATCAACCCCGAATCCCGCGCTGCAGAAAGGATTCCGCAGTTGAGGATCAGGATGCTCGAGGACAAACACCGGGAATAGAAGGTAAGAGGGTAAGAATGTGAGAAGGTGAGAAAAGGCAGCGCAGGGTCTAAAAATCTTTCTCAACCTCTTACCCTCTCACCCTCTCAACTTCTGATCCTGAAATACAGCAAGGAAACGTCGTGTCATGCGTAAAGTGAATGTCGGAGGCATCAAGGTGGGAGGCGGGGAGCCCTTCGTGCTCATCGCCGGGCCCTGCGTCATCGAGGGCGAGAAGCTCGCCCGCAGGGTGGCCGCACGGCTCAAGGAGATGACGGGCGAGCTGGGGATCCCCTTCATTTTCAAATCGTCTTACGACAAGGCCAACCGGTCCAGCCTGCGCTCCTTCCGGGGCCCCGGCCTGGACAGGGGGCTGAAGATCCTCGAGTCGATCCGCGAGGAGTTCGGCGTCCCCGTCCTGTCCGACGTCCACCGGTTCGAGGAGATCGAGCAGGCCTCGGAGGTCCTCGACGTCGTCCAGATCCCGGCGTTCCTGTGCCGCCAGACGGATTTCGTCACGGAGCTGGCCCGCCGCGCCAGGGTCGTCAACATCAAGAAGGGGCAGTTCCTCGCGCCCTGGGACGTGGCCAACGTGGTGCGGAAGGTCGAGTCGGCCGGCAACCGCAACATTCTCATCACGGAACGGGGAGCGAGCTTCGGCTACAACAATCTCGTCTCCGACATGCGGTCGATCCCGATCCTGAGGAGCATGGGCTACCCTGTCGTCTTCGATGCGACCCACAGCGTCCAGCTGCCCGGAGGGGCCGGGGAGGCATCGGGCGGGGATCGCGCGATGGCCGTCTTCCTGGCCCGCGCGGCGACGGCGGTCGGAGTGGACGCCCTGTTCCTGGAGGTCCACCCGGACCCGGACCGGGCCCGCTGCGACGGGCCGAACTCGATCGCGCTGGATTCCCTCCGGGGGCTTCTCATGACGCTCCAGGGAATCGACAGGCTGGTAAAAAAGGACATGAAAAAGGGGCGGTGATGGGTCTCGAGGCGCAACTGGGGTCGGCACTGGCCGACAAGATCCGGAAGGTGAAGGTGCTCATCCTCGACGTGGACGGGGTGCTGACGGACGGCCGCATCGTCATCAGCGACGACGGGCAGGAGACCAAGTGCTTCAACGTTCGCGACGGCCACGGCCTCAAGATGATCCGGCGGGCCGGTGTCGAGATCATGTTCCTCACGGGGCGCAAGTCCCGCGTCGTGGAGCATCGCGCCCGCGAACTGGGCGTGGAGAGGGTCTACCAGGGGGCCCTGGACAAGCGGGCCGTCTTCGACGAAATCCTGGCTTCGACGGGGCTCTCCCCGGGCCAGGTTGCCTACATGGGCGACGACATCGTCGATCTTCCTGTCCTGCGGCGGGCGGGGTTTTCCGTGACCGTGCGCGACGCCCACGAGGATGTCCTCAAGGCCGTGGATCTCGTGACGCAAAACCCGGGGGGCCGCGGGGCCGTCAGGGAGGTCTGCGAGATCATCCTCAAGGTGCAGGGGAAGTGGGAAGGCCTGATGGAGCGTTACAGGGCATGATGAAAGAAGAAGTTACGAAGCCATGAAGTTATGAAGCTCGGGGCATCTGGCAGCCTTTAACCGGATGTGGGCTGATCCGAATTTCTCAACTTCCCAACTTCCTCATTCCTCCAATGGAGTAGCGCCTTTTAGGCTTTACATCCGGAATGCCGGGTGGTATGGTGCAGCCCTGCGATTGAAACATGGCTAAATTGTTTGCATTTTTTCGGAATTGCGCAGGGACGCCGGCAGGAAAACTCGGGCTTGCCGCGGCTGTCCTTCTCGTTGCGGCCCTGATCGCCGCCGGGTACTATCGGGGTTCTCGACCGGCGGAAGAGCAGAAACCGGGACTGAAGGTGATCGACGATCAGGTCGATCTCTACATCAAGGACGTGCATTACACGGAAGTCGGGGACTCGGGAAACCGCCTCGAGATCAACGCGGACTCGGCGGCGTTTCTGAAAAAGGAGAACGAGGCCCGTTTCGAGCGGGTCCGCATGAAGCTCATCCTCCCCGACGGCAAGACCTACGAGCTGTCCGCCGACCGGGGAAAACTCCGGACGGACCGGAAGGACGTCGAGATCGAGGGCAACGTGGTGATCCT
>CAYZKT010000193.1:0-5130 GCA_964478885.1 uncultured Syntrophaceae bacterium
GGCCTCGACCTGTCCAAGTGGGCCCGGAAGGGGCTCCTGGCGTTCCATGCGTCGCGGCCGGAGCTCTGCGGTCTCGAGATGCACCTGGTCCGGATGCACAGGCTCATCCGGGACTTCAGGCCCCGGGCCGTCGTCGTCGACCCCGTGACAAACCTGGAAAAGGCGGGCAGCCCGATCGACGTGAGAGCCATGCTGACCCGCCTCGTCGACCATCTGAAAACGGAGGGGATCACGTCCCTCTACACGAGCCTTGCCGCCGGGGACGGCGAGGCCGCGGACGGGGTCGGCGTTTCCTCGCTGATGGACACCTGGGTGGTCCTCGAGAACATCGAAGGCGGCGGGCAGAGGACCCGCGGGATCAAGATCATGAAGTCCCGGGGAATGGCCCACACAAGCGGGACACGGGAGTTCGACCTGACCGACAGGGGGCTGGTCATCGCGGATGCGGTTCCCGGACTTCCCGCAAACCTCATGACAGCCACCGGGCGAAAGGCGGGATGAGATGGGTGACGCGGAGAAGAACCGGCGCGTGGCGAAGCGGAGGCCTGCGGCAAAAAAGAGGAAAGCCTGGGAGCTCAGGCTGTACGTTGCGGGACAGACCCCGAAATCCCTTGCGGCCCTCGCCAACCTGAAGGCCCTCTGCGAGGAGCATCTCCAGGGGCTCTACGCGATCGAGGTGATCGACCTGCTGGAGAATCCGCAGCTGGCCCGGGGGGACCAGATCGTCGCCATCCCCACGCTGGTGAGGAAGCTGCCGCCGCCGCTCCGGAAGATCATCGGGGACCTGTCGAACACGGAACGGGTGCTGGTCGGCCTCGATGTCCGTCCGGTCGCATGAGCGAACCGGGGAGGAAAACGGCGTGAAGGAACCCAGGGAACGCAGGATTCGTAAAGACGGGGCAACGAAAGCGGCGACCGCCGGGCGGAAGGACGAGGAACGCTACGTGCTGCGCCTCTACGTGGCGGGGATGACGCCGAGATCGCTGCGGGCCGTCACGAACATCCGGGAGATCTGCGAGGAGCATCTCCGAGGCCGGTACTCCCTGGACGTGATCGACGTCTACAAGCGGCCCGCTCTCGCGGAAGGGGAGCAGATCATCGCGGCCCCCACCCTCCTGAAGAAGCTCCCCCTGCCCCTGAGGCGGTTCATCGGGGACATGTCCGACGTGGAGAAGATCCTTGTCGGTCTGGACCTGCAGAAGGGATAGAAATAGAAGGCGTCCGGATGGGGAGCACCCCATGGCGAAACCCAGGACAAAACAGCAGCTGGAGCTCGAAAACGAGCAGCTTCGGGCCCGCATCCGGGAGGCCGAGGAAACCCTCGACGCCATCCGGAACGGCGACGTCGACGCCATCGTCTCGTCCGGGCCGTCGGGCACGCAGGTGTACACCCTCGAGGGCGCCGACCATGCCTTCCGCGTGATGGTCGAGACGATGAGCGAGGGGGCCGTCACGCTGAGCGCGGACGGAACCATCCTCTACGCCAACCGGCAGTTCGCCCGGATGACCGGGTCCGCGCCGGCGGAGCTTTCGGGCCGGCGCATCCACGACTTTGTTTCCGCCGCCGATTACCCGTCCCTTGACAATATCATCGGCATCGCGGGCGCCCTCGGCGTCAGCACCGAGATGACCCTCCTTGGCGGGTCCGCCCCGGGGATCCCCGTGCTGGTTTCCGCAAGCCCCATCGCCTTCGACAGCATGGAGGCCGTCACGCTTGTCCTGACGGACCTGACGGAACGGAAGCGGCTCGACGACGTCGTCGCCGCCGAAAAACTTTCCCGGCGGATTCTCGAACAGGCCCAGGAATGCATCGCCGTCTGCATCGACGGCTGCATCGTGCGGGCAAACAGCGCCCTGCACCGGCTCTGCGGCTGCATCCCGCTGATGCAGCCCTTCGACAAGGTCCTGCCCCTGACCGTTTCCGGCCCGGAGCCCTTCTCCACCGATATCCCGCAGTCGGGGAAGACCATCCGGGACCGGGAAGCCCGTTATCAGCGCCCAGACGGGGAGACGTTCGACCTGATCCTCAGCGCGGGGCCTCTCACGGGCCTGCAAAACGAGATCCTCGGGTGCATCGTCACGCTGATGGACGTCACGGGCGTCAGGCAGGCGCAACAGCAGATCATCACGCTCAACCAGGAGCTGCAGCGCAGGGTCCAGGAACTGGAAGCGGTGTTCGACACCGCTCCCATCGGTCTGGCCATTGCGGAAGATCGGGAAGGCCGCCGCATCCGGGGAAATCCCGCCAACGAGCGGATGCTCGGCCTGCCGGGCGGCGCTCAACTCTCCAAGCGGCCGGAGTCCGAACACGGTCCGGCCCTGTACCGCGTCCTGCTGGACGGACGCGACATGCCCGGCGAGGAGCTGCCCATGCAGCGGGCCGTCCGCGGGGAGAGGGTATCCGGCCTGATCGTGGATGTCCTGCGCGGGGACGGGAATACAGTCAGGCTCTTCAGCAACGCCTCGCCGCTGCTCGACGAGCAGGGCCGCCCCCGCGGCGCCGTCGGCGCATTCCTGGACATCACCGAGCTCAGCCGCGCGCAGGAGGAGCTGCGGGCCAGCGAGGAGCGCTACCGCGAACTGGTGGACATGGCCCCCGATGCCATCGTCGTGCACCGGGACGGCAAGTTCGTCTTCGCGAACCGGGCGGCGCTCGAGCTCTACGGGGCCGAAGGGTTCGAGCAGCTCCAGCCGAAAAACATCGTCGATCTGATGCACCCCGACGACCGCGCGGCCATCCTTTCGCGCATCGCCCGGGTGCAGGCGGGGGAGCGAACGCCTCTGCGGGCCGTCCGGCTGCTCCGCCTCGACGGGCAGGAAGTCGCCGTCGAGGCCACGGCGGCGCCGGTCATCTACGACGGGACGCGGGCCGTCCAGGTCATCCTCCGCGACATCACGCTGCGCAGGCAGGCCGAGGAGGCCCGGCAGAAGAGCGAGGCCCGCTTCCGGCTGCTCTCGGAGACCGCAGGGCGGCTGCTGGCCTCGGAAGACCCCCAGGAACTGGTCAACGACCTGTGCCGGGGCGTCATGGAGCACCTGGAATGCCAGGCGTTCTTCAACTTCATGGTCGACGAGCCATCCGGCCGGCTGCGGCTCAACGCCTGTGCGGGAATCCCCGAGGATGAGATCCCGGGGATCGAGTGGCTGGACTACGGCGCGGCCGTGTGCGGCTGCGTGGCCCGCGACAGGTCCCGGATCGTCGCCGAGGACATCCTCCGCACGCCCGATGCCCGCACCGACCTGGTCAGGTCGTACGGGATCCAGGCCTACTGCTGCCACCCGCTGAAGGCCGGGGACCGCCTCTTCGGCACCCTGTCCTTCGGGACGAGGACCCGGCCGCGCTTCGTGCCCGACGAAGTAGAGCTCATGCGGATCGTGGCCGACCAGGTGTCCGTGGCGATGGAGAGGATCCTCGTCAGGCAGAACCTGGAGGAGGCGCTCGCCAGCGCAGCCGACGGGCAGCGGACCCTGCTGGCCCTGATGGAGCATGTGCCGGAGGGCATCACGATCACCGACGGGCCCGACGCCAGGATCCGCATGGTCAGCCGCCACGGCGAGATGCTTCTCGGCGGGGCGCATGCGGGGCTCACAGCCGGGGACGTTGCGGGCCGGTGGCGGGTCTACCGGGAGGACGGCGAAACCCCGCTGAACGATGAGGACCTGCCGCTCCTGAGGGCGACCCGCGGCGAGACCGTCCGGAATGCGGAAATCGTCCAGCGAAACGAGAGAGGGGAGAAGATAACCCTCCTGTGCAACGCCGCGCCGATACGGGACGTCTCGGGAGGCATCCTCGGCGCCGTCGCCGCCTGGCGCGACATCTCCGGCCGGAAGAAAGTGCTCGAGGCGCTGCGGAAGAGCGAGGAACGGTTCCGGAGGGTCTTCGAACAGTCCTCCTCGGGCATCGTGCTCTGCGATTTCGAGGGTCGGATCCTCGACGTCAACCCGGGATTCTGCCGTCTCACGGGATACGCCGATCGGGAGCTGATCGGGCGCGACATCCTCGACCTCACGCACCCCGATGACCGCAAGGGCGATGCTGAAAACGCCATGGCCGTGAAGAACGGACGGTCGGACGGATACCGGATGGAGAAGAGGTACATCCGGCGGGACGGCGAGGTCATCTGGGTCGATGTCGGGGTGAGCTCCCTGCACGACGAGCGGGGAAACATCGTCTACGCCCTCGGGATGGTGGACGACATCACGGACCGGAAGAAGGCCGAGGAGACGCTGCTGCGCTCGAAGGACGAGCTGGAAGAACGGGTCCGGGAGCGCACGGCGGCGCTCACGCAGCTGCTGGGGGAGCTGGAAAGGAGCCGGGACAATCTTCGCAAGCTGGCCGCGGAACTGGTCATGGCCGAGGAGCGGGAGCGAAAGAGGATCGCCGTGGCCCTCCACGACGAGATCGCCCAGACGCTGGCGGCGGCCAAGATGCGGGCCGACCTGCTGAGGAATCTGGCGGGTAGCGATGAATCCCGCCCGGTCGCCGAAGAGCTTCGGGGCCTCCTCGTTCAGGCCATCGGGGAGACACGGTCCCTGATGACGGACATCAGCAGCCCCATCCTCTATGAGCTGGGGCTGGCATCGGCCCTGCAGTCCCTTGCGGAGAAGACCATGGAGCTCGACGGGATCCGCGTTTCATATTCCCCCAGCGGGGACCTGGCGGACCTGCAGGTGGAGCTCGCGGTGCTGGTCTACCAGACGGCAAAGGAACTCGTGCAGAACGTGGTCAAGCACAGTCACGCCCGGAACGCGAGCATCCGGATAGAGAGGGAAGACCTCGCAGTCCGGATTGTCGTAACCGACGACGGCAGGGGGTTCGATGTCGCCGGTGTCGCCTCTCCGGGACGGGAGGGCGGTTTCGGGCTCTTCAGCATCCGCGAGAGGGCGGAGTCCCTGAGGGGGGGCGTGCGGATCGAATCCGCACCGGGGAAAGGGACGCGGGTGGAGGTTACGATCCCCGCGGCGCGGGGACCCGGGGAGGAATCCTGAGCGGGCAGGCGGGCGCTGCCGCTGACGCACTCCAGATCATCGACGTCCAGCGTAAAAAAAAAGAGCGGGGCTTTTCTGGCCCCGCTCTCTGCACTTTGGCTATCTGAAGGCATAGAGAACGGCAGAGGGCAAGGCGCTGGC
>CAYZKT010000194.1:0-5099 GCA_964478885.1 uncultured Syntrophaceae bacterium
TCTGAAAGTTCATCTCGTCCGTTTCCATGAGCGGGAATGCGCCCTCGCAGATCATAAGGACCAAGTGGAATTCATTCAGAAAAGGAAGGTTTCTCGCGTCCTGTTTCTGAAAAACGATTTGCAGCTTTTGTTCGGAAGCCTTTTCTCTTGCCCGCTTCAAGAGCGATTCCGATAAATCAATCCCGACGACGCGATACCCTCTTCTGGACAATTCAAGGGAATGCCTTCCGGTGCCGCACCCGATATCCAGGATGCGTGCCGCTTTGTTATACCCGATTTCTTTTTCAATAAAGTCACATTCTCCGATCGTTCCCTGTACAAAACATTCTCTGTCATAGTTCATCCCGTAGTTTTCAAACAGCTCTTCATACCAGGGTTTCATTCAAGGTGCCCTTTCATTCTCCGATGTTGTCAGGAGTAGAGAGCTGCCGCGAAGGGGGCGTCCAGCTTCCGACGAACCCCCGCGCGACGAAGAGCTTCACGCTGAGCCCGTCGATTTTCTCTCCGCGGAACAGGCGGTCGTGGGCCCCCGCGGGCTCGATGGAGTCGAAGTACCCCTCGTATCGCTTCAGGCCGGCCTCGTTGGCCCCGTGGAGCACCAGGACGGCGTCCTTCCCGCGCAGCTCCGATAGATCTCCCAGGAAGACGTACCGTTCCGGTTGAAAGAGATCGAGCCCGGTCAGGCGTGCCCCGCTGTAGAAGACGGCTTCGGCAAGCGTGGTCCCCTTGTCCGAGATCAGGATGTAGCCGTGCGCGGCGGGACGCTCGTCGATGATGCGCGAGACCTGCCCGCCCAGTTCGCGCCAGCCGTGGAACTGCCGGGTCTGGTCCTTCCCGGCGGGGATCGGCAGGAAGGGCCGGATGAGATGGGCCTGGATCACGAGGGTCGCCGCGAGGCCGAGGGCGAGGCCGGCGACGGCGAGGCGGCGGTGGGCAGGCCGGGACGCATAGAGGTCCCGAAAGACGGCCCCTGCGAGGAGAAACCCCGCGATGTAAGCGGGCGCGGGCCAGTTTGCCTCGGCGACTTTGCCCATGGCCGTGGAAAACCCGAAGAAGGCCAGAACGGGCCACGACAGCATCAGGAGGTAGAGGTAGGCCGGGTGGCTCTTCTCGAGGTGGATGCGGAGCGCCTTCACACTGTACCCGGCGAAGAGGATGAAGAGGATCGGTGTGACCACGCCGGCCTGGCCGCCGAGATATTCCAGCAGCTTCAGGGGGACGGCCTTCTGCCTGGGGGAAAACCCCTGCCGGAGCTGGTACGTGAAGGACAGCCAGTCGTGCTGCCAATTCCAGTACAGGACGGGCGAGAAGATCCCGCAGGCGACGACGAGGCCAAGCCAGGGCTCTTTCCGGGCGAGCCAGTGCCGGAGCGAAGGGCAGAACAGGAGATACCCGAAGGTGCAGGGGACAAGCAGGATCATGGTGTACTTGCTCAGGAGTCCAAGGCCGAGGGCAGTCCCCCAGCCGTACCACCACCATCCGGGGCCGCCCGTCACGATGCGGCTTCCGCACCACGTCGCGGCCGACCAGAAAAAGAGCATCGGCGTGTCGGGAGTCTGGACGATGCAGCCCGCGGGGAAGAGCAGCGTTGCGTTGAAGGCGAGAAGAACGTCGCCGGCAAGTTCGCGAACCGATGGGAAGAGGGTGCGGGCGGTGTCCCAGAGAAAGAACAGGGCCGCCGCGGAGAGGAGAAACCCGCCCAGGCGCACGAACAGCTCCGTGTCGCCCCCCAGGGCCGTGAAGAGCGCCATCACCCAGGCCGACAGGGGGGGGTGATCGGCGTACGACAACGAGGGGTGCAGGGCCCAGTGCCAGTAGTAGGCCTCGTCGGGGGACAGCTGAACGGCGCGGATCGTGAGAAGCCGGAGTGCGAAGAGGGCGGCGACGGAGGTAAGGATGACTTTATCGCGGGGCGTGATCACCATGGACCCAATCCCGATCGGCACGGCCCGATCCCATCGGCCGGACGCCTCGCGGCGGCATGGACGCGGCCGGTGCCGGGGGACCGATCGTCGGCGATCGCTTCACGCGCCGTCCGTCACGCCGCTGCCTTTCGACTCACGGGGCCTTTCGTTCTGGCGGGATGCGGCAACGGGGAGCCCCGCGGGCGAACCGCGGGGATTCCCCGAAGGCGTTAACGCTTCTTATGGCGGTTGGCCTTCAGGCGCTTGCGGTACTTGTGCTTGCTGATCTTCTTCCTTCTTTTCTTGACGACACTGCCCATATCTCACCTCGTGCGGGTTATCCTGCCGATTCACAAGCGTTATTTACTCTCACATTCTCGGTCAGGAATCAAGCAATTCCTTGAAATATTTACAGCAGGCACAGCCGGTCCGCCAGGGCCAGCCCGCGCCGGGTCGGGGACAGAGCCTCCCCGTCGAGGCGGATCAGGCCTTCCTCTCTCATGCCGCGCAGGGCGGCTCCTTCCTCGCGGAACAGGTCGATCCCGTAGCGTTCCCTGAACACGGGGTTGTGTATCCCGCGCTTCGTTCGGAAGCCGAAGTAGAGGGCCTCCATCCGGAGCTGCTCCTGCGAGAGGTCTTCTCGCCCGTCCACCGGCGTCCGCCCTGCATGCAGATCGCCGATGTAGCGCTGCAGGTTGCGGTGATTCCACCATCGACGGTTGCCGCGGAAGGAGTGGGCCGCCGGGCCAAGGCCCAGATAGGGTGTGTGGTCCCAGTACTTGTGGTTGTGGCGCGAGACGAGGGACTCGGCGCGGGCGAAATTGGAGACCTCGTAGTGGACGTACCCGTTGTCCTCCAGGAACGCCGAGGTCGTCGAAAAGAACCGGTATCCTTCCTCTTCGCATAGGGGGGCCGCCCGTCCCGCTTCCACCCGGCGGTGAAGGGGGGTTCCCCGCTCGAGGGTCAGCTCGTAGCAGGAGAGGTGCTCGGGCCTGAAGCCGAGGGCGGTCTCCAGGGTCCGCCGCCACAGCTCGAGGGACTGGCCGGGGACCCCGTAGATGAGGTCGACGGAGAGATTCTCGAAACCGGCACGGCGCGCGGACTCGATCGCTTCGAGGCCTTCACGGCCGCTGTGCCGTCTCCCCAGGGTGGACAGGATGCCGTCGTCGAAGGACTGTACCCCGATGCTCACCCGGTTGCAGCCGGCTTCGCGCAGGCGGCCCAGGAATACGGCGTCGACGTCTCCCGGATTGACCTCCACGGTGATCTCGGACTCCGGCAAAACCGAGAATGCGGAGCGGAGCCGCTGCAGGAGATTCGTCAATTGATCGGCCGACAGGCAGGACGGCGTTCCGCCCCCGAGGTAGACCGTGTCGAAGAGCGGGGCGAAATCCCGGCGGAGGCTCATTTCGCAAGAGAGCGCTTCGAGGTATTCGTCGACACGGGCCTCATCCGTGACCGAATAGAAGTCGCAGTAGGCGCACTTCGAGCGGCAGAAGGGGACGTGGACATAGAGTCCTGCGTTCTCGCTTCCGGTATGATTGCCGAGTGCCGGTGATGTCATTTTTCTTCTCGCGACGATGAAGTTGAGAAGCTGGGAAGTTTTGAAGTTTGGAGGGTCAATGCGGATTTCTCGCTTTTATCCCGTTCGTTTCTCAACTTCTCAATTTCAGAACTTCACAGCTTCCTCCCCCGATCAGTCATTGTCCGACTGCAGCACGGCCAGGAAGGCGCTCTGGGGGATGCTCACGGTACCGACCATCTTCATGCGCTTCTTGCCCTTTTTCTGCTTTTCCAGGAGCTTTCGCTTTCGCGTGATGTCGCCGCCGTAGCACTTGGCCGTGACGTCCTTGCGGAAGGGGCTGATCGTGGAGCGGGAGATGATCTCGCCGCCGATGGCGCCCTGGATCGCGATCTTGAACTGCTGGCGAGGGATCTCGTCCTTGAGCTTGTCGCAGGCGTGAACGCCCCGCTGGCGGGCGTTGTCCCGGTGAACGATCTGGGAGAGGGCGTCCACCTTCTCGCCGTTGACGAGGATGTCGAGCAGGACCAGCTTGCCCTCCCGGTAGTCGATCAGGTCGTAGTCGAAGGAGCCGTAGCCCTGGGTCACCGTCTTGAACCGGTCGTAGAAGTCGAAGAGGACCTCGGCCAGCGGCATCTCGTAGACGAGCTCCACCCTGCCGGGGCTGAGGTAGTTCATGGTCGAGTTCGCGCCCCGCTTTTCCGTGCAGAGCTTCATGACGCCCCCGAGGTACTTCTCGGGCATGATCATGGTGGCCCGGATGAAGGGCTCTTCGGCCGTTTCGATCGATGCGGGGTCCGGGTAGTGCGAGGGGTTGTCCACCTGCACGACACTGCCGTCCTTGAGGGTGAAGCGGTACCGGACGCTCGGGACGGACAGGATGATGGACTGGTCGAATTCCCGCTCGAGACGCTCCTGCACGATCTCCAGGTGCAGAAGTCCCAGGAACCCGCAGCGGAACCCCAGGCCGAGGGCGGCGGAGGAGTCCTTCGTGTACACCAGGGCGGCGTCGTTGAGCTTGTACTTCTCCAGGGCGACGGCGAGGTCCTCGTAGTCGTCCGATGCGATCGGGTAAATGGACGAGAAGACGACGGGCTTGATCTCCTTGAAGCCGGGCAGGGCTTTCTCAAGGGGCCGGTCGTCGAGCGCGATCGTGTCGCCGATGCGGACGTCGGACACGGTCTTCACGCCGGCGATGACGTACCCCACCTCGCCTGCCGACAGAATGTCCTTCTTCGAACGGGTCAGGGCGAATCGGCCCACCTCCTCCACGCGGTAGGTGGACCCGGTGGACATGAACCGGATGATGTTGCCCGGCTTGACGGACCCGTCGAAGACCCGGCAGTGGATGACGGTGCCCCGGAAGGAGTCGTACTGGGCGTCGAAGATGAGCGCTGCCAGGGGAGCGGACGGGTCGCCCTTCGGTGCCGGGATGCGCCGCACTATGGCCTCAAGGATGTCGTCGATGCCGGTTCCCTCCTTGGCCGAGCATTTCAGGTGCGTGTCTGGGTCGAGCCCCAGCTCGGCGTCGATCTCCTCGAGGACCCGCTCCACGTCTGCGGAGGGCAGGTCGATCTTGTTGATGACCGGGATGATGGCCAGGTTGTGCTCCATGGCGAGGTAGAGGTTGGCGATCGTCTGGGCCTGCACGCCCTGCGAGGCGTCGATGAGCA
>CAYZKT010000195.1:0-5079 GCA_964478885.1 uncultured Syntrophaceae bacterium
CCCTCGCCCCATCACTTCCTGTTCCTGCTGCGCTACGGGAAGCGCACCGGCGAGCCGAGGGCCCTCGAAATGGTCGAGAGGAGCCTTTCGGCCATGCGCCGGGGCGGCGTATACGACCAGCTGGGCTTTGGCTTTCACCGCTACTCCACCGATGCGCGGTGGCTCCTGCCGCACTTCGAGAAGATGCTCTACGACCAGGCCATGCTCTCGCTGGCGTACCTCGAGACCTTCCAGGCAACGGGAAAGGCGCATTATGCAAGGGCGGCCGAGGAGATCTTCACCTACGTGCTTCGCGACCTGAAGGCCCCCGGGGGCGGTTTTTTCTGCGCCGAGGATGCCGACAGCGAGGGCGAGGAGGGAAAATTCTACCTCTGGAGCGAAGCGGAAGTCCGGGAGGCCCTCGGCCCGGACGAGGCGGCCCTGGTCATCCGGGCCTGCGGCATCGAGAAGGGGGGCAACTTTCTCGAGGAGGCCACGCGGGTGCGGACGGGCCGCAATGTGCTCTACCTGGCCAAAACGGTCGAAGAAGGGGCCGGGGGGCGTGACCGGTCCCCCGAAGAGGCCCGCTCGATGTGGGAGGGCGCCCGGGAGAAGCTCTTCCGGTTGCGTGAGCGCCGCGTGAGGCCCGGCAGGGACGACAAGGTCCTCGCGGACTGGAACGGCCTCATGATCGCGGCCCTGGCAAAGGGGGCGTCGGTGCTCGACCGGCAGGACTGGGCCGCGGCGGCGGCACAGGCCGCCCGATTCGTCCTCGACCGCCTCCGGGACGGCCGGGGAAGGCTCCTGCACCGCTACAGGGACGGGGAAGCCGCCATCGGCGGGATGCTCGACGATTACGCTTTCCTCACCTGGGGGCTCCTGGAGCTGTACGAGGCAACCTTCGAGACCGGATTCCTAAAGACAGCCCTTGAACTTGCCGATAATACGATAGATCATTTCCACGACGGCAAGGACGGGGGGTTCTTCTTCACCGCCGCCGACGGCGAGGAGATCCTCTCGAGGCAGAAGGACAGCTACGACGGGGCGATCCCCTCGGGAAACTCGGTCATGATGCTCAACCTCCTTCGCCTGTCGCGGATCACGGGCAGGCAGGACCTGGAGCAGAAGGCGGTGGGCGTTGCCCGGGCCTTCGCCCGCAGCATCGGGCAGATCCCCTCGGCATACTCCCAGCTCATGGTCGCCCTCGAGTTCCTGGCGGGCCCCGCATTTGAAATCGTCGTTGCCGGAAAGCCCGGGGCGCAGGACACGCAGGAGATGCTGGGTGCGGTGAGGCGGGCGTTCCTCCCCAACCGGGTCCTGCTGTTCCGGCCGCAGGGGGCCGGGTCGGCGGCCGTCGCGGCGATTGCCCCGTACACGAAGGACATGAAGGCCGACGGGGGCAGGGCGACGGCTTACGTGTGCCGGAATTTCGCCTGCTCCAGGCCGGTTCAAACCGTGGATGAGATGATGGGGCTCCTGGGGGCCCCCGTGAAATCGTGAAAACGTATATTGCCGAAAGGAGTGTTCCCATGAAGAAGACGGCCTCTGCGCGCATCCTGGTCATCCTGGTTTCCGCCCTCTTTGTCCTCAGCCTTCCCTGCATGGGCCTGGCGCACAGCCCCGACAGGATGGAAGTGGCCTACGACATCAAGGCCCAGACTCTCTCCGTGAAGATCACCCACCCCTCGAACAACCCCGACAGGCACTACGTCAAGGAGGTGGTCGTGAAGAAGAACGGCCAGGTCGTCTCGCGGGGCGAGTACGGCAAACAGACCGGCGACACCTTCGTCTACACTTTCCAGGTGGCCGCCACGGGCGCCGACACCTTCGAGATCACCGCCGTCTGCAACATCCGGGGATCGATCACCGTGAAGTACTCCCCCGGCGTCTGACGCGCGAAGGCGGGACACCCCGGACGGCATTGCCGGGGTGAGACGGGGTTTCGGAGCGCATCACGGAGGGGAAGCGTGTTCTTGGTTCTTCATGCCGGCTTCATGATTGCAGGCCTCGTCCTCATGGCGGCGGGCGTGATTGTGGCCCGCCTCATGCGAAAAAGGCCCTGGTGGCTTCGCGGCCACCGGGGGCTGGGGGCCTGCGGCGCCCTCTCGGTCCTCTGCGGCTTCTCGGCGGCCGTCGCCATGGTGGCCGGGTTCGGGGGTCCCCACTTCCAGGTGCTCCACGCATGGATCGGCGGGCTCGCGGCGTTCTTCGCAACGGCAACCCCTGTCCTGGGACAGCTCCAGTTCATCCTGAAGGAACGGCGGGCGGAGGCCCGTAAATTACACCGCCGGGCCGGCGCCGTGACCCTCGTCCTGCTCTTCCTCAACATCCTCTCCGGATTGGTGCTTGTGGAAGTCATCCCCATATGAGATCATTCTGACAGGTTCAAGCAACAAGCAACAAGCCGCAAGGCACAAAGACGCTCCTGTCGAATTCCTGGACCCTGAACCCTGGTCCCTGTCCCTATGAAGCCCATCTACCTCGACTACAATGCCACGACGCCGATCGACCCCGGGGTGGCCGCGGTCATGCTTCCCTGCATCCGCGAGCACTTCGGCAACCCCTCGAGCGCCCACGCCTACGGTGTGGAGGCCCGGGCGATCGTGGAGAAGGCCCGCGGGCAGGTGGCGTCGCTCCTGAGCTGCAGCCCCGGCGAGGTCCTCTTCACGAGCGGGGGCACCGAGTCGAACAACCACGCCGTCAAGGGCGCGGCCCGGGCAAATCGCGCAAGGGGCAACCACATCATCACCTCCGCCGTCGAGCACCCGGCCGTGGCGGAGGTCTGCGCGTCCCTGTCCGCGGAGGGGTTCGAGGTCAGCGTGGTTCCCGTGGATGCGGCGGGGCTCATCGACCTGGCGGCCCTCGAGCGCGCCATCGGGGAGCGGACGATCCTGGTGAGCGTCATGCACGCCAACAACGAGGTCGGGACCGTCCAGCCGATCGACGAGATCGTCCGCATGGCCCGCAATCGGGGGATCCTGGTGCACACCGACGCGGCACAGTCCGTCGGGAAGATCCCCGTCGACGTGGCCGATCTGGGTGTCGACCTGCTGACCGTGGCGGGACACAAGCTGTACGCCCCCAAGGGGGTGGGGGCGCTGTACATCCGGCAGGGGGTCCTGCTGGCGACGTTCATGCACGGCGCCGGTCACGAGGTGGGGAGGCGGGCCGGCACGGAAAACGTCATCGGGATCGCCGGGCTCGGGGCGGCCTGCGAGGGTGCCGGGCGCGACCTCGAGGCAAACGGGGAGCGCATGCGGAAGACCCGGGACAGGATCCAGGAGGGCTTGCTGCGCGCCGTCGCGGAGATGCGCGTCAACGGCCACCCCGAAAAACGGCTTCCGAACACGCTGAGCGTGAGCTTCCGGGGCCTCGATGCGGGGGTTCTCCTCGGCGCGATGGGGGGGCTTGCCGCCTCGGCGGGGGCCGCCTGCCACGGGGTGTCCGTGGAAATCTCGAAGACGCTCAAGGCCATGGGGGTTCCCCTGGAGTGGGCACGCGGGACGATCCGCCTCTCCACGGGCAAGTACACTACCGAAGGCGAGGCGGACCGTGCCGTCAACATCATCGCCAGTGCCGTTAAACGACTGAGAACCGGAACGATGGAATAATGGGTCTCAAAGAAAACTGAAATTGAAACCCCGCCACTCCATTAGGTGAGTATGTCGGCGTGAATAAGGGTCTTGAGATTTACATTGCCTTACGCCCTTAGCCTTATGCCGTTAGCCCGTTTTTTGACGAAAGGAGAAAACCATGAAGGTGCTCATCGTGTTCTATTCCATGTACGGTCACATCTGCAGGATGGCACAGGCAGTCGCCGAAGGGGTGAACGAGGTCGCCGGCGCGGAGGCGGTTCTGCGGCGGGTCCCGGAGACGCTCTCCGCGGAGATCCTCGGCAAGATGGGGGCCCTCGAGGCGCAGAAGTCGATGGCCGGCATCCCGGTCTGCACCGTCGAGGAACTCGGCGGCGCCGATGCCGTCATCTTCGGCTCGCCCACCCGTTTCGGGAACATGTGCGGGCAGATGCGCCAGTTCCTCGATGCCACGGGCGGGCTCTGGGCGAAGGGCGCCCTCCTCGGCAAGGCAGGCAGCGTCTTTACGAGTTCCGGCACCCAGCATGGGGGCCAGGAGTCGACGATCCTCAGCTTCCACCTCACGTTGATGCACCACGGGATGGTCGTGGTCGGGCTGCCCTACGCCTTCGCCGGGCAGTCGCGAATGGACGAGATCACCGGCGGCTCGCCTTACGGCGCATCGACCATCGTCGGCCCGAAGGGCGATCGCATGCCCAGCGAAAACGAACTGGCCGCCGCCCGCTGGCAGGGCAGGCACGTTGCGCAGATCGCCGCGAAGCTGGCGAAATAAAGATTCGAGGTCCGAGGATCCTGGACAAAAAGCCGACAGCAGACAGTCCATAGGCCTTTACTGTTGGCTGTATGCTGAAGACAGCAGGCTTCGTGCTGCGGCAGGCGTCATGACGAAATAGACGAAACAGACGAAAAGGACGAATCGGACATGGCCGATTTCTGGCTCTGTTTCTTCCCCATGTTCGTCGCCGTCGATGCCGTCGGCATCCTGCCGCTGTTCATGCATCTGACGGAGGGGGTCGATCCCCGCGCGGTCCGGAGGATTATCGTCCAGTCCATGGTCACGGCACTTGCCGTGGCCCTGGTGTTTCTCGCCGTGGGCCGGTGGATCTTCCACTACCTGGGAATCACCGTGGCGGACTTTCTCATCGCCGGGGGGATTCTGCTCTTCACGATATCCGTCATCGACGTCATCACCGTGGAAAAGAGGGTCGCCCAGGTGGACGCCGACAGCCTGGGCGCCGTCCCCATCGGGGTTCCGCTCATCGTGGGACCGGCGGTGCTGACGACGATCTTCGTCCTCGTGGGCGAATACGGCATTGCGCCCACCGTGGCGGCCACGGTGGTGAACATCGTCATCGCCGGCGCCGTCTTCTGGCTTGCCGGGCCGATCCACCGGGTGCTGGGCCGCTCGGGATCGCGGGCCCTGTCGAAGCTGGCGGGGATCCTCCTGGCGGCCATCGCCGTGATGATGGTGCGCAAGGGGATCTTCATGCTCTGGCCGGCGAGCGCC
>CAYZKT010000196.1:0-5073 GCA_964478885.1 uncultured Syntrophaceae bacterium
AGAAGCCGCTCCTGGAGAGCTTCCGGAGGCTGGCGGACACGGGCTGCGCCGAGATGGTGTGCGGGGTTTCCCACCACTCGCTTGCCTCTCTTTTCTCGGAGGCGGAATTCCGCCGCCAGGTGGCCTTGCACCGGCGCGCGATCCGGGCCCGCTTCGGGAAGATGCCGCGGACCTTTCGGAACACGGCGGGCATCAGTGACGACAGGGTGGAGCGCGTCGCCCGCTCCATGGGGTTTCGGGTGATCCTGAACGGGGGCGCCGGCCGGTTATCCGACGAGATCATGAGCCAGGATGCCGAAGCGTTTGCGAAACGGCTTGTCGGCGGGTATCATGGAGCCGAGGTCATCGGCCTGGTGATCGAGTGCGGGGGATTCGGAGAAGGTGACCCGGGAGGGCCGGAGGTCCTGCGCTTCCTCGAAACCGTTCCGGGCTTCTTGCTCAAGCGGCGCAACTGGAGTTTCCTCACGCCGTCCGAGGCGGCAGCCTGCCACGGGAAGACAGACTTCCTTGATACTGCCGCCCCGTCATTGCAATCCGATCCCGGGAAGGATCGGGCCGACTGTCTGGGAAATCACTTGCAGCGCGATGCCGCGAACACCCTCTATGCGATGGAAGGCCGGGTTCGTCAGGCGGGCAGTCGCAGGCTCCTCGACACGTGGCGCAAGCTCCAGGCATCGGACTATTTTGACTACATGTGCACGAAAGGCCTGTCGGAAGGGGTGCGGGGCCGCGAGTCCAATCCTTTCGGTTCCCCCTACGACGCCTACATCCACACCATGAATATTCTGAAAGACTTCTCCGGCAGGATCGAAGGGAAGTCGGGGGTTCGTCCATGAGCGCAGATCGCAAAGACTACCTGTTCGAGGTGAGCTGGGAGACCTGCAACCAGGTCGGAGAGGTTTATGCCGCCGTCCGCAGCAAGATCCCCGCCACGGAGCGGGTCTTCGGGGACCGTTACGTCCTGCTGGGGCCGGATTTGAAGAACAACCCGGAGTTCGAGGAGACCGAGGAGGACTTCTGGCTCTCCATCCGGGAGAACACGGCGATCAAGGACCTCCCCTGCCGCTTCGGCCGCTGGAAGGTGCCGGGCGAGCCCAGGGTCATCCTGGTGAACTTCACGAAGAAGTACAACAAAGACCAGCTGCTGTTCCAGCTCTGGGAGGATTACGGCGTCGATTCCATCTCCGGCGGCTGGGACTACGTCGAGCGGGTCATGTTCGGCTATGCCTGCGGCGAGGTCATCGAGACGCTGCACAACCTCAAGGTCAAGCCGAAGGGGCTCCGGGCCGTCGCCCAGTTTCACGACTGGGTGTGCGGGGCGGGCCTGCTGGCCGTGAAGAAAGAGATCCCCGAGGCCGGGACGGTTCTCACGCTGCACTCCACCGTCCTGGGGCGGACGCTGGCCGCTTCGGGCATGGACATCTACTCCGAGATGGAGCACATCTCGCCCCAGCGCGAGGCGGGCGCCCACAACTGCGCCGCCCGGTACTCCCTGGAGGCCGCCTGCGCACGTGAGGCCGACTGCCTCACGACGGTGAGCGACATCACGGGGCTGGAAGCGAAGAACTTCCTGGGGCGCTCCCCCGATGTGGTGACGCCCAACGGCCTCGACGTGGCGAGCATCCCGGACCTGGCCGAGTCGCGCGGTCCGGCGCTGAAGGCCCGCGAGCGGATCCTGTCTGCTGCCGCGAAGTTCCTGCGCAGGCCGCTGCCCGCCGACACGAAGATCCTGATGACCTCCGGGCGCTACGAGTTCCACAACAGGGGCGTGGACGTCTTCCTGCAGACCCTGGGGCGGCTCGACAGGGAGATGACCGGCAACCGCAGCGTCCTGGCGCTGCTGTGCCTCATGGGGGGCCACATGGACCTCGTGCCGTCCCTGCAGGCCGGTTCCGCCAAGCCCGAGGGCGGCGCCGTTCCCATTGCGACGCACCGCCTGAGCTACGAGGCCTCGGACCCGATCCTCGAGACCTGCAGCCGCCTGGGCCTCAAGAACAGCCCCCAGAACCGGGTCAGCATCATCTTCAACCCCGCCTACCTGGACGGGCACGACGGCCTGTTCGACATGACCTACTACGACCTGCTTTCGGGCTGCGGCCTGGGGGTGTTCCCTTCGTACTACGAGCCCTGGGGCTACTCCCCCCACGAATGCGCCGCCTATGCCGTGCCCGCCGTCACCGTGGACCAGGCGGGCTTCGGCCCCTGGGTGCTTGCCACGGCGGGCGAGAATCGGGCCATCCGGGTCCTGAAGCGGCGGGGCCTCGACACGGCGTCCATCGTCGAAGGCCTCTACGGCATCCTCAACGAGTTCGTCGGCCTCACCGACGAGGAGATCCTGAAGGAGCGCCGCGACGCCCGGCGGATCGCAGTCAAGGCCGGCTGGGAGACCTTCTTCCCCGAGTACCTGCGGGCCT
Source organism: uncultured Syntrophaceae bacterium (assembly GCA_964478885.1). Lineage (GTDB taxonomy): Bacteria > Desulfobacterota > Syntrophia > Syntrophales > UBA2192 > UBA2192. The sequence continues at coordinate 2,415 of CAYZKT010000196.1, forward strand.
TCGAAAGGGCGCTGGCCGGCGCCCAGTCGCGCGCCGCGAGGATTGGCGAGTCGCGCGGCGAGATGCGCCACGTCTTCTCCAGCTCGGGCTCGAGCCAGCCGCATTTCCGCACCTTCACGGCCGTCGTCAACCTGCCGTCGAGGATCGTGCGCCTGCGGGAGCTGGCCTACAACCTCTGGTGGTCCTGGAACTGCGACGCCCTGGAGCTCTTTTCGCTTCTCGACCCCAAGCTCTGGGAGGAGATGGGCAGTAACCCCGTGCGCATGCTCGAGACGGTGAGCCCCGAGCGGCTCTCCGAGGCGGCAGACAACGAGAGTTACATGAACCTCTACGCCCGCGTCCTGCAGCGCTTCGACGACTACATGGGGGAACGGGGCCTCGCCAGGGCTGCGGCAGGCCTGAACAGCATCAAGTGGTCGGCGCCGGTGGCCTACTTCTCCACCGAGTACGGCATCCACGAGAGCCTGCCCATCTACTCCGGGGGGCTCGGCGTGCTCTCGGGCGACACGCTCAAGACCGCGAGCGACCTCAACATCCCCATGGTGGGCGTGGGGCTTCTCTACAAGTGCGGCTACTTCAGGCAGACGATCGACAAGGACGGCATCCAGCAGGCCGAGTACGTCGAGAGCGACTTTTCCAACATGCCCGTCCAGATCGTCCAGGACGACCGCGGCAACGAGGTGCAGATCGCGATCGAGCTGCCCGGCCGCACGCTGTACGCCTGCATCTGGGAGATGAAGGTGGGGAGGATCTCGCTGTACCTGCTCGACACCGACGTGACCCGCAACACCGCCCAGGACCGCAAGATCACGGACCGGCTCTACACGGCCGACCAGCGAACCCGCATCGAGCAGGAGATCCTGCTCGGCATGGGGGGCGTGCGGCTGCTGGAGAAGCTCGGCATCAAACCCCGGGTCTGGCACATCAACGAGGGCCACTCGGCCTTCCTGCTGCTGGAGCGGGTCAGCAAGCTCATGGCCGAGGAGGGTCTCTCCTTCGACGAGGCCGAGGAGGTCGTCCGCGGCGGCACCGTCTTCACGACCCATACCCCCGTCGAGGCGGGCAACGAGCGCTTCAGCAAGGACCTCATGGAGTACTACTTCTCGGGGTTCGTCAAGCGCACGGGCATCACCTGGTCGCAGTTCTCGAACCTGGGTCGCAAGGAGATCGGCGAGGACCGGCCCTTCTTCATGACCAACCTCGCCCTGAAGTTCGCGCACCGCAGCAACGCCGTCAGCCGGCTCCACGGGGCCGTGGCGCGGCACATGTGGCGCGACGTCTGGAAAGGCTTCCACGACTCCGACATCCCGATCCAGTACGTCACCAACGGGGTCCACATGATGTCCTGGTTGGCGCCGCGGATGAAGGAAGTCCTCGACACCTACCTGGGGCTCGACTGGGACCGCAGCATCGGCGATCCCAAGCGCTGGAACCGGGTCCACAACATCCCCGATTCCGTGTTCTGGCGGGTGCGCTACGAACTGAAGCAGAACCTGATCAACTACCTGCGCGAGCACATCTCGCGCCACTGGGTGGCCTACGGGTACTCGAAGACCTGGCGCGAGGAGGTACTGGGGCGGATGAACCCCGCGGCGCTCTGGATCGGCTTCGCACGCCGGTTCGCGCCCTACAAGCGGGCCGACCTGCTCTTCTCCGACCTCGAGCGGCTCGAGAGGATCGTGAACAGCGAGACCCGCCCCGTCCACATCGTGTACGCCGGCAAGGCGCACCCCAACGACCAGATGGGGAAGGACCTCGTCCGCAGAGTCATCGAGATGACGAGAGACGAGCGTTTCCGTGGGAGGATCTTCTTCATCGAGGATTACGGCATCGAGGCGGCACGCTATGTCGTCCAGGGTGTCGACGTCTGGCTCAACAACCCCCGGAGGCCCCTGGAGGCGAGCGGCACGAGCGGCATGAAGGTGGCCATCAACGGTGCGGTCAACCTGAGCGTCTCCGACGGATGGTGGGCCGAGGGCTACGACGGCACGAACGGATGGGTGATCGGCCCCGTCGTGCGGGACCTCACGGAGGAAGTGCCGGTCTCCGACGAGGCCGACGCCAACGCGCTCTTCGCACTGCTCGAGGAATCGACAGTGCCGCTCTTCTACGACCGCGACCCGTCGGGGATCCCCCAGAAGTGGATTCGCATGGCCAAGCGGTCCATGGAGACGCTGGTCCCGCAGTTCAACACGGAGCGGATGCTCCTGGAGTACTACGCCAAGATGTACATCCCCGCGGCCGAGCGGGAGATGGACCTCTTGAAGGACGGGTTCCGGCTGGCAAAGGACGTGGCCGACTGGAAGCGGAAAGTTCCCATGCGCTTCTCCGCCACGCGCCTGCTCGAGGTGAGCGTCGAGGGGATCACGGGCGACTGCGTCTTCGTGGGGAACCCCTTCGTCGTGAGTGTCCGGGTCGACCCGGGGAAGCTGGACCCCGAAGAGATTCTCGCCGAGTTGGTCATCGGGAGGCGCGACGGGCAGGAGTTCGCGGGCGAGCCCGACTGCGTGCCGCTGACAATGATGGGCAAGGACGCCGCGGGGATCCTCACCTTCACGGGGGTCTACATCGTGAAGGAAAACGGCCCCCACCTCTACGGCGTTCGCGTGCTGCCGTACAACCGCAACCTGGCCGGCAAGCAGGAGACGGGGCTGGTGCT
>CAYZKT010000197.1:0-5073 GCA_964478885.1 uncultured Syntrophaceae bacterium
TAATCCGAGACGACCTCGGGCCTCATCGAGACGACTGCCGTCCGGCCTTCCTTCGGCTCAGCGCTGTACTGCTTGTACAGGGCCATGACGCGCCTGACGTAGCCCTGCGTTTCCGCGTAGGGGGGAATCCCGCCATATCTGGCCACAGCCTTCTCTCCCGCATTGTAGGCCGCAAGGGTCAGAGGCAGGTGGCCGTTGTACACGTTCATGAGATAGCGCAGGTACTTGACGCCGCCCTCGATGTTGGACTCGGGCTCGAAGCTGTCCCTGACCTGCAGGGTCGAGGCCGTTTTGGGCATGAGCTGCATGAGGCCCTGGGCGCCCTTGGGCGAGACGGCCTTGTGGTTGAAGTTGGACTCGGCCTTGATGACGGCCTTGACCAGGGAGTAGTCGATCTTGTACTTGTCGGAAGCCTTCTGGATCAGGGGCCCGTACTTGGTCATGTCGATGCCCGCCTTGATAATCACTCTCCGTTCCTTGATCCAGAGCTTGTATTCGGGGCTGGTGGGCAGGTTGGTGATGTGCATGACCCCGTTGTCGTCGGTGTAGCGGTAGATGTCGGCATGGGCCGGGAACAGAACACCCAGCGTCAATCCGCACAACACCGCGGCAAGGAAAACGGGTTTTGCAAAAAGGCTCATTCGTGGCACCGACGGGAAAGAAGTCTTCTACTTAATTGATTCTTTTACCAAAATTGAGTGGTGGAAGAAAGAGCAAACTTTTGCGGCTCTTCACGCCCGATCAGAAGTACAAGAACCATACCACCTCTATTGCTATCGGCATCCATTCCGATCTTCTTGACTTCTCAACTTCCTAACGTCCATTCTTTCCCCTTCCCACCCAGCACTTCATGCTCCCCGTGACCCCCAGCAGAACGACAAGGGCCTGGAACCAGTTGTCGGGCAGAACCCTGAGCCTCGGGATCAGGTGAACCGTCCAGGGGCGCTTCGGGGAATAGCGGCCCCGCTTCAGGGCAGCCTCCACGATCGCCTCGGCGATCACGTCGTGATCCTTCAGCAGTGGCGCGATCAGGTTGCCGAGAAATCCGAGTTTCGCCCCTTCGAACATGCCCTTGGCGATGTAGCTCGGATGGATGGAAGACCAACGCACGCCCTTTTTCCCGCGCTCCCAGGCCTCGAAACGCAGCGACTCCGTGAGGCCCCATACGGCCCACTTCGTGGCGGCATACATGGACAGGCACGGCACCCCGAGGGTTGCCGAGGCCGAGGAGATGTTCACGATGTGGCCGCTGTCGCGCTCGTACATGGCGGGAAGGAAGGCCTTGATGGTGTAGATCATGGACGTCAGGTTGACGGCGATGGTCTTCTCCCAGGCCTCGTCGGGCTGCTCCAGGAAATCCCCTCCCATGACGTAGCCGGCATTGTTGATGAGTATGTCCACCTTGCCCATCTCGGCGGCTGCCGTCCCGGCCAGCTCGTAGACGCGGGCCTTGTCCGTCACGTCGCAGACGTGGGCGAACACCGTTCCGCCCATGTCCTCCAGCTCCTTTTTCGCCCCTTCCAAAGCGGTGGCGTTGAGGTCCCAGAGGGTGACGGCGCAGCCATCCCGGACGAGCCTCCTGGAGGTGGCCAGGCCGATTCCCATGGCCCCTCCCGTGACAACGGCTCCCTTGCCCTTCAGCTCCATTTCAATCCCCTCCTCCCCGGGTTGATGACCCCAACGCCGATAGCACTAAAAAAACCTTAATGATATTATACCGGTTGCCGATAATACACTCAAGAGGCCGGCCGCGTTTTCCGCCGGCCCCCCTCCGGTGACAAAGAGAGCCACGCCAACCTGCACCGCGCAGAGAAACGGCACAAGGAGCGTAACATGAGCGACAGGGTCAACGTGATCTTCTCGGGCACGAACAAGAACTTCCTCTACAACTGCGAGATCCCCACCTCCGTTCTGCCCCGCAACGGCGACCGGATCTGCCTGAGCATCCCCGGCCACAGCAACATCCACTGCTACGTGGAAGACATGGAGTGGCAGTACGCCGAGATCAACAAGAAGATCGACACCTCCATCGTGGCCAAGGTCAAGATCCTGCAGGAAGACTGACCCCGGAGGGAGTCCCTGCCTCGAAACCCGTCCCCGCTGCGCCGCCTGCCCGGCCGGACAGCATCTAGAGCCGCCGTACGATCATCTGAATCAGCGTCGCCACCAGGAGCAGCAGGGCGTAGCCCTGACCGAGAAGCAGGATCTGCTGCGTCGAGATGATTTCCGCCATCCCCAGGGCGATCACGACGGCAAAAAAAATGAGGCCGGCCACGATAAGCCAGTAGGCGAACTTCATTCTTTTCAGCCATTCGCGCAGGCGTACATCCATCACCGGCCCCTTGTCCGTGCTTTGAGAGTTGACAGCCCCGCCTCTTTCCCCTAGAACCGTTCTCATGGAAAGATGGAACGGGGCGATTCTGCTGGGCGCGTTGCTGCTCGCGGGGTGTGCGGGGCTTTTCTTCGAGGAGCCCGTCATCACCCTCAAGGAGATCCACGTGCAGCAACTCTCTCTGACCGACGCGTCCCTCGTCTTCGTCGCCGAGATCCGGAACCCCAACGGGTACGAGCTCCGGCTGAAGTCGCTCGACTACACGGTTCACCTCGACGGACGCGAGGCCGGCGGCGGCTCGCTCGAGAAGGAGGTCTCCGTCCCCGCATCCTCCTCTGCGCCGGTCGAAATCCCCGTCACGGCCCGTTTCGGCAGCCTGGGGGGCGTCGTCAAGCTCTACCTCACCGGCCGGGAGCTGCCCTACAGGATCGAGGGCAAGGCCCTCGTGAAGGCCGGCCTGTTCGACCGCACCTTCCCCTTCGCCCGCACCGGCGTCATTTCGCCCTCAAAACCCGGAAGTTAATAAGCTGAGAAGTTAGGAAGCTCGGAATGGCTGATCTTTTTTTCATCCCCCGGTTCCCAACTTCACAATTTCCCAGCTTCCCAACTTCATATTTCAAAGGTGTCCCCCATGGCGGGCACCTTCGTCACAAAGCCGAACGTTTCCTTGACCTTCTTTTCAAACTCCAGGGCGCTCGCCTCCTCGCCGTGGACGATGAATACCTCGGGGCTGTTCTTGAACAGGCCCAGCCACTCCAGCAACTCCTTCTGGTCAGCGTGGGCCGAGAAACCGCCGATGGTGAAGACGCGGGACCGGACGGCGACCTTGTCGCCGAGGATCCAGGCTTCCTTTGCGCCGTCCACGATGGCGCGCCCCAGGGTCCCCCGGGCCTGGTATCCCACGAAGACGACGCTGCACTCGGGGCGCCAGAGGTTGTGCTTCAAGTGGTGGCGGATGCGCCCGCCTTCGCACATCCCGCTGCCGGCCATGATGATCGCCCCCGAGGTGATCTGATTGAGCTTCATGGATTCCTGGACCGAGGAGGTGAAACGGACGCGCACGGTTTTTCCCTTCTTATTGACCATGAGTCGTTTCGTCTCCTCGTCGTAGAGCTCGGGATGGGAGGCATAGACCTTTGTGGCTTCGTCGGCCAGCGGGCTGTCCACGTAGATGTCGAGCGGCGAGGCAAGCCGCCCCTCGCGGACGAGCTTGTTGAAGACATAGAGCAGGTCCTGCGTGCGGCCCACGGCAAAGGCGGGGATGTACACGTTCCCTCCCCGCTTGAAGGTCGTTCGGACGGCGTCGGCAAGCTCCTCGAGGCTGTCTTCCGCTCCCTTGTGCATACGGTTCCCATAGGTGGACTCCACCACCACGTAGTCTGTCTCGTCCGCATGCACGGGGTCCTGGATGATGGGGTTGCCCTTTTTCCCGATGTCGCCCGAAAAGATGATTTTCTTTTTCGTGTCACCTCGGTACCACAGCTCGAGGGTCCCCGATCCGAGGATGTGCCCGGCATCGCAGAAGCGGTAGCGGATCACGTGGTCCAGGGGGTAGGTCTCGTCGTACTGCTTCTTCTCGAAGAAGGGGATGGCGGCGATGGCGTCCTCGACGGTGTAGAGGGGCTCGACGGGCTTTTCGATGCCGGCCCGCAGGTTTTTCTTCGTCATCCACCGGGCGTCCATTTCCTGGATGTGGGCCGAGTCGGCCAGCATGACCCGCGCCAGTTCCGCCGTGGCGGCCGTGGTGATGATCTTCCCCCGGAAGCCCTCCCGGACCAGGCGCGGGACAAGACCCGTGTGGTCGATGTGTGCGTGGGTTAGAAAGACGGCGTCGATGGTTTTCGGGTCGAACGGGAAAGGCTGCCGGTTGAGCGCGTCGGAATCGAGGCCCTGGTGCATCCCGCAGTCCACGAGGATCTGCAGGCCGTTGACGGAAAGGTGAAAACAGGATCCCGTGACTTTTCGCGCCGCGCCGAGGAAGGTGATCTTCATGGGGATACGCCTCGCTGTCGTTTGGAGGTGAAAAAGCAGAACCGGGCTGGACAGGCCGCAACAATTGATTCATATAACAGTTGCGGCGGGCGCGCAACTGAATTGAGACCGAGGGAGCGCAACGTGGACAACCGACGCAAGTCAACTCCAACCCGGGAAAACCGGGAGCGCTGGGACCGACTGGCCAGGCACTACGGGCTTGTCGAGCGGCTCTCCGAACGCTACCTCCGGGCCTGGCGCAGCGTTCTCTGGAAGTGCGCATCGGGCCGGGTTCTCGAGATGGGGGCGGGCACAGGGCTGAACCTTCCCTATTACCCCGCAGGCGCCGACATTACGGCCTGCGATCTCTCCGGGGCCATGCTCGGCAAGGCGGTGGAGCGTGCCCGCGCGGGCAACGTCAGCATCCGGTTTTGCGAAGCGGACATCTGCCGCCTGCCCTTCCCCGACGGCGCCTTCGACACCGCCGCGGCGACCTTCGTCTTCTGTTCCCTCGCCGATCCCGTCCCGTGCCTGCGCGAGATGGGACGCGTGACGAAAGCGGACGGTCAGGTCCTCCTGCTCGACCACGTGCGGATCGACCGCCCGGTCGTCGGGCCCCTCATGGATCTGCTGAACGCCGCGACGGTGCGATTCGCCGGCGAGCACATCACCCACCGGACGGAAGAACTCGCGCGCGCCGCGGGTCTCGAGATCGTGGAGAGCCGCGGGCTCGGCTTCATGGGGATCATCCGGTTCATCGCCGCGCGACC
>CAYZKT010000198.1:0-5054 GCA_964478885.1 uncultured Syntrophaceae bacterium
TGCCCCACGCCGATCGCCTTGGGGTCGATCTTGACGAGCTCGGCCAGCGGGTCCACGAGCCGGCGGCCGATGGAAACGGCGCCGCGCACGGTGACGTCGTGGTCGGGGAACTCGTCGCGGGCGGCCTGCGAGGCGGAGTAGACCGAGGCGCCGCTCTCGTTGACCATGATGACCGGGATGCCGGCCAGGCCCAGGCCCCGGACGAAGGCCTCCGTCTCGCGGCCCGCCGTCCCGTTGCCCACGGCGACGGCGTCGATGGAGAACCGCTCGGCAAGCGCGCGGATGGTCTCGGCGGCCTTCGACTTCCCCTCCTCGGAGAAGTGGGGGAAGATCGTGTCGTTGTGCAGGAGCTTGCCCTGGCGGTCGAGACATACCACCTTGCAGCCCGTTCGAAAGCCCGGATCGACGGCCAGGACGTTCTTACGGCCCAGCGGGGGCGCCAGCAGCAGTTGCCGCAGGTTGTCGGCGAACACGCGGATCGCCGCCTCGTCGGCGCGCTTTTTCGTCTCGAGGCGGATCTCCGTCTCCATGGACCAGCACAGAAGCCTCTTGTAGCTGTCGTGGACGGCCTCGCGAACCTGCTCGGAGGCGGGCCCCTGCCCCGCGACGAACTGCCCCTCGAGGAGCTTCAGGGCCTCCTCCTCGGAAGGGGCGATCGCCAGGGTGAGTATTTTCTCGTTCTCGCCGCGGCGCATGGCGAGCACCCGGTGGGAGGGCGCCGAGGCGACGGGCTCCTCCCAGGCGAAGTAGTCGCGGTACTTCGCGCCCTCGGCCTCCCTGTCGGCGATGACCTTCGACTTGAAGACGCCCTTTGCGGCGAAGAGGTCGCGCATCGTCGCGCGGGCCTCCGGGTTCTCGTTGACCCACTCGGCGATGATGTCCCGGGCGCCGGCCAGGGCGTCCTCCCCGGTCTCCACGCCCTTTTCGGCATCGACGAACGCGGCCGCCTCGGCAACGGGGTCCGTCGCGGCGTCCTGCGCAAAGAGGAGCGCCGCCAGCGGCTCGAGCCCCTTCTCCTTCGCGATGGTCGCCCGCGTGCGGCGCTTGGGCCTAAACGGCAGGTAGATGTCCTCGAGCACCGCCATCGTCTCGGCGGCGTTTACCTTCTCCTTCAGTTCGTCCGTCAGGAGCTGCCTCTCCTCGAGTGATTTCAGGATGGCCTCGCGGCGCTTGTCGAGCTCGGCGAGCTGCTCGAGGCGGTCGCGGATGTCGGTGATGGCCACCTCGTCGAGCGAGCCCGTGGCCTCCTTGCGGTAGCGGGCGATGAAGGGCACCGTGCCCCCCTCCTCGAGAAGGCCGGCGACGACCCTCACCTGGCCGGGGGTGAGGTTCAGTTCTTTTGCGATCTTCGAAATGTGGGCATCCTGCATTGCCGCCTCCGGGTCGTTCATAAAGAAATTCCCCCTCGTTCCCCCTTTTACAAAGGGGAAGGTTCTGTCTCCCTCCTTTGGAAAAGGAGGGTCGGGAAGGATTTCAGAAAGTCCTCGGTTCTCCGGGAAAAAATCAAAAGGCAAGGCCCCCTGTCGTCGAGCGGAGACTTGCCGGTCGGAAGAGTAGCAAAGTTGATATCGCAGGTCAACTCGATTGTGTTGTCGGGAATGGGCGGGCTCGATCCGCGGCGCAACGGCGCGCCGCGTCAGCGGTGCAGCAGGGACCCCACCACGAGCTCCAGGTGGTGCAGGGTGCTGCATTCCCGCACGAGCGTGCAGTAGGGGCGGTACTTCTTCATTTCCGAATCCCCCGATTCCCAGAGAAGGGGCGACTCGGGGTTGAGCCAGATCAGGCGCTTGCACCTCTCCGAGACGAACCGCAGGATCTCCGTGCGGGGGTTCCCGAAGTTCGAGCGGGCATCCCCCAGGATGACGACGGTCGCCCGCTTGGACAGGCAGTCGGAATGCCGCTCCTTGAACTCCGCGAGGGACCGGCCATAATCGGTTTTGCGCAGGACGATCGGCAGCCCCTCCCCGGACAGGATCCTGGATATCGCTTCGTGCACGGGGTGCTTTGCGAAACAGGCGCTCACCTCGACGAGGTTGGTGCAGAAGGCAAAGGAGCGGATCCGGGAGACGACCTCGTTGAGGCTGTAGAGGATGAGCAGCAGGAACCGCACGACGTTCGAAACGGATCGGCTCACGTCGCACAGGACGACGACCTCGGGGCGCTCGATCCGCCTCTCCTTCCACTCCGGGTCGAACGGGATTCCGCCGTAGGCGATGTTCTTTCTCATCGTTCGCTTGAGGTCCAGCTGCCCCCGCCGGGCCGTCTTCGGCCTTCTCGAATAGCGGTCCTTGAGCCGCTTGACCAGCCGCTGGACAATCGCCTGCATCCGGACAAAATCGCGCTCCTCGAGGGCCGAGAGATTGGTGTGGTTGAGCTGCCTCTCGAGCATCTCGTCAACTCGTCTCGAGGCGAAGAGATCGAGCTGGCGGTCGATGAGATCCCGTGCCCGGTCCATCAGGTCGTCCCGCATGGCTTCGAGCGTCTTCGCAAACGCGTCGGATTCGGGGCCGCCCCGGGCGGCCCGGTTTTGAATGTCCTGGTTCAACCCGTCGAGACCGAGCGCCTGCAGCAGTTTCTGCATGTACAGGCCCCGCTGGAAGGGGTACTGGATGTCCTTGATGCCGGATGCCCGGGCGGCTTCCTGGAACGCAAGCGCCAGTCCGCTCCCGCTGCCGGAAAGCAGCATCTGCGTGAGGGGGGCGCCCGACGGCTCTGCGGCCGCCGCGATCCGGCGTTCGGCTGCAGAGGAACCGCCGAAGCCCTCGACGCGGAAGTACAGGTCGAAACAGTTCTCGAAAATGCGTTTTTCCGGCTGCGACTTGGCCAGCGAGGCGGCCAGGACGTCCTTCAGCAGCTGCCTGTCTTCGTAGCCCGTCAGCGCCGCAGCCCGGACGGCATCCATCGTTTCCGAGACGGACACCCTCACGCCGGAGCGCCGGAGAACGGCGACGAACTGTTCAAGGGTCCGGTCCAATCAACGCGCCTCCCGGAGGGCTTCCTCCGTCAGGATGTCCAGCCTGCCCTCGGCAACCCGGACATCCTCCTGCGTCTTCAGGAACGTATTGAGCGTCTCCCGGACCATCTCGCGGTCCAGGTTCTCGGCGTGGAGGAGCACCAGCGTTCTGGCCCAATCGATGGTCTCGCTCACCGAGGGAAGCTTCTTGATATCGAGCTGCCTGACCTTGTGGATGAAGGCGACCAGCTGCCGGTTGAGCTTCTCCGCGATGTCGGGAACCCGGGACCGGACGATTTCCCGCTCCAGCTTCTCGTCGGGAAACGAGATGTACAGGTGCAGGCAGCGCCGCTGGAGCGCCTCGCTGAGTTCCCGGGTGTTGTTGCTGGTCAGGAACACGAACGGGACGGAGATGGCCTCGATCGTCCCGATCTCGGGGATGGACACCTGGAAGTCCGAGAGGATCTCGAGGAGGAAGGCCTCGAACTCGTCGTCGGACTTGTCGATTTCGTCTACCAGGAGGACGACGCCGTCCTTCTGCTGCAGCGCCTTCAGCAGCGGCCTCGGCTCGAGGAACCGCGGGGAAAAAAAGATGTCGTCATACTGGTGGAGCCGTTCGATGGACTCCGACAGGCCCTCCTCGCCCTGCACGATCCGGTCGAGCTTGTCCTTCAGCAGCTGCGTGTAGAGAAGCTGCTTGCCGTACTTCCACTCGTACAGGGCCTTGGACTCGTCGAGCCCCTCGTAGCACTGAAGCCGGATGAGCGGCACGCCCATAAAGGCGGCCGTGGCCTTGGCCAGCTCCGTCTTGCCCACGCCCGCCGGCCCCTCGACGAGGATCGGCTTGCCGAGGTGAGAGGCGAGGTAGACCGTGCTCGCGATGCGATCCGTGGCGATGTAGCCCACATTCCTGAGTCCTGCGCGGACGTCTGCCCGCGTGTCGAATCCAGACCGTGTTTTCAAGCCCAAGGGGTTCTCCTTTCTGTTTCGAGCGTCCCGTGCACACAAGCGGGCGCCGGGCCCATGTCATCCTGGAATCAATGTCACGAGTGCCATGGCGCAGAGATTCTGGGACTGATTCCTGCGCACGTACATCTCCGCCGTGCAGACGGTCGTCGCTTCCGAGGATTTGATCACTCTTGCGTTGGCAACGAGAACATCGCCCTCGGCGGGAGCAAGAAGATTCAGGGTGTGGTCGATTGCGGTGAGAGACGAATCAGGGGATAAAAGCGACAGGGCGGCGCATTCGCAGGCGCTGACCGCCAGGGGCCCCATCACGCCCGGATGGAAGCGTCGCGGATCGCCTGTCAGGTCCTTCCGGTATGACAGCTCGACCGTGCAGCATCCGGGCAGCACCCGCACCAGTTCGGCCCCGATAAAGCGCAGAAAGGCCTGCCGTCGAAAACGATCGAAGACCCTCTCTTCGTATTCGGAATCGATCCCATCGCACAGCGCTGATGGGTTCATGCCACTCCGTGCCATCAAAACGTCCAGTCCCTGCGCCGGCCCGGTATCACCGGACCTTGAATCGCTCCAGAATGCTCTTCAAAACCTTCTTGTACGACTCGACTTCCTCGGCCGTGAATCCTTTTCTCAGTTCCTCGTTGACGCCCATGATCACCTTTTTCGCCTTCTCCAGGGACTCGAGCCCTTTGGGTGTCACGTGGATCAGAAAGGCCCTTCGATCCCCGGGAGAGGGATGCCGCTCGACGATCCCGGTCTTTTCCAGGCGATCGACGAGGCGCGTCACGGCGGAATTGTCGATGTCGAACACCGCGCCCAGTTCCGACATGGTGCGCATGTCCCTCCGCTTCAGCAGAAAAAGGATGCCCGCCTGCGTCATCGTCAATTCCACCCCAGCCCGGGAGAGGGCTGTGTTGGTGTAATCCTTCATGGTCTGCTGGGCCATCGAGAGAAGGTAGATCAGGCGATCGTCGGATTTCATGGCGCGCCTTTCAACGGATGAACTGGAATACCGCGACGGCAAGCATATATTTGATTAGGCAATATTTGTCAAGTGCAAACATGTGCCGATCCCCCTCGCGGCCGGGAACACCGGCAGCATGAAAGAGTTCGACCGGTTTCCCCCGGGCCTTTTTTG
>CAYZKT010000199.1:0-5046 GCA_964478885.1 uncultured Syntrophaceae bacterium
AAGAGCTTCTTCACGACATCCTTGTCCCGGATCACCGCCGCGGCCTGCCGGCGGGCATGGAGCCCCCCCTGCTTGGCCAGCGTGATCATCTTCTCGGCCACCCGCCGGAGCTCCTTGGCCTTGGCGTCGGTGGTCTCGATCTTCTCGAACTTCAGAAACGACGTCACCATATTGCGAAGCATGGCCGTCCGATGGCTCGTGGTCCTGCCAAGCTTTCTTCCGCCTACCCCGTGTCGCATGAACAAAATCCTTTCCGGTCGTTAATGTCAGTCGGCGCTGGCCGCCTCTTCCCTTCCCTTGGGAGGCCAGTCGATCTTCATCCCGAGCGAAAGCCCCATCTCGGAGAGAATCTCCTTGATCTCGTTGAGGGACTTGCGGCCGAAGTTGCGGGTCTTGAGCATCTCCGCTTCCGTTTTCTGCACCAGTTCGCCGATGATGTGAATGCCCGCGTTCTTCAGGCAGTTGGCCGACCGCACGGAGAGCTCCAGCTCGTCCACGCTCTTCAGAAGGTTTTCGCTGAGCTTCTCGCTCTGCCCGGCCTCCTCCTGGACCTTCTCCTCCTCCGTCTCCTCGAAGTTGATGAAAATGTCGAGCTGGTCCTTCAGGATCTTGGCCGCGAAGGCGACGGCGTCCTCGGGCTGCACGCTGCCGTCGGTCCAGACCTCGAGGACGAGCTTGTCGAAGTCCGTGATCTGGCCCACGCGGGCGTGACTGACGGTGTAGCTCGCCTTCTTGATGGGCGAGAAGATGGCGTCGATGTTGATGGTGCCCTCGGGCTGCTCGGGGTCGCGCTCGCGCTTGGCCATGACGTACCCCTTGCCCATCTTCACGACCATCTCGGCCTTCATCTTGCCGCCCGTCGTGAGGGTGGCGATGTAGTGATCGGGGTTGAGGACCTCCACGTGGGCGTCCGTGATGATGTCGCCGGCCTTCACGGGACCCGCCTTGGCCGCGTCGATCTTGATCGTCCGGGGGACGTCGCCGTGGAGCTTCAGGCGGACGCCCTTGAGGTTCAGGATGATGTCCGTCACGTCCTCCTTGACGCCCGGGATGGAAGAGAACTCGTGGAGGACCTTGTCGAACCGCACGGACACGATGGCCGCCCCCTGGATGGAGGACAGCAGCACGCGCCGCAGGGAGTTCCCGAGGGTGATGCCGTAGCCCCTCTCGAGGGGCTGGATGGTGAATTCCGCGTAGGACTTGCTGTGGGTCTTCTCGTCGATCTCGATCCGTTTCGGCCGGATCAGGCTTCGCCAGTTTCTCTGCATATCCGTTTTCCCTCTGGCTATCAGGCTCGCCAACCGCCTGGGATAGGGGTTATCGCCCGGAAAATCCGCCCGGGCGGCTCCTGACAGGTTACTTGGAATAAAGCTCGACCACCAGCTGCTCCTGGACGGGCATGGTGATGTCCTCGCGCGTCGGGATGGTCTTCACGACGCCCTTGAAGGTCTCCTTGTCCAGTTCCAGCCACCCCGGGATGCCCCGTCGGGCCACCGTTTCGAGGGAATCGAGAATAGGGAGGACCTTCCGGCTCTTCTCCCGCAACTCGACGACGTCGTCTTTCCGCACCGTGTACGAGGGGATGTTGACCTTCCTGCCGTTGACGAGGAAATGGCTGTGGCGCACGAGTTGCCGCGCTTCGTTCCGGGACGGGGCGAAGCCCAGCCGGAACACCACGTTGTCGAGCCTGCGCTCCAGGAGCATCAGGAGGTTCGAGCCCGTGATGCCCTTCATGCGATCGGCCCGCTCGAAGTAGCCCCGGAACTGCTTTTCGAGCAGCCCGTACATCCTCTTCAGGCGCTGCTTCTCGCGAAGCTGGACGCCGTAGTCGGAGTGCTTCTTTCTCGCCTGCCCGTGCTCGCCGGGTGCGTAGCCCCGCCGCTCGAACGCGCACTTCTCCGTGTAGCAGCGGTCACCCTTGAAAAACAGCTTCAGGCCTTCTCGACGGCAAAGCCTGCATTCTGAGCCTCTGTAACGTGCCAAGTTCTTCCTCCCTGTGGGTCGATGAATCGTTCTTCTGTGGGATTACACGCGCCTTCGCTTCGGCGGACGGCAGCCGTTGTGGGGAATCGGCGTGACGTCGCGGATCAGGCTGATCGTCAGGCCCGCGGCCTGCAGCGCCCTGAGCGCCGACTCCCGGCCCGAGCCCGGCCCTTTCACGTAGACCCGCACGGACCGCAGGCCCTGCTCCTTGGCCTTCTTCACGGCGCTCTCGGCGGCCATCTGGGCCGCAAAGGGGGTCCCTTTTCGGGAGCCCTTGAACCCCGACATCCCGGAGGACGCCCAGGAAATGACGTTTCCGGTCAGGTCGGTGATGGTGACGATGGTATTGTTGAACGTCGACTGGATGTGGGCGATCCCCTCGGGGACGTTCTTTTTCTCTCGCTTCTTTCCGGTCTTTCTCCTCGGACTGGCCATGGTTCCTCCGGCTGTCGAATGTCGTGTTTACTTCTTCTTCCCGGCGATCGCCCTGCGGGGGCCCTTGCGGGTCCGGGCGTTGGTGTGCGTGCGTTGCCCGCGGCCGGGGAGCCCCTTGCGGTGCCGCAGCCCGCGGTACGTCCCGACGTCCATGAGCCGCTTGATCGACATGGAAATCTCCCGGCGCAGGTCGCCCTCCACCTTGTGCTCCCGGTCGATGATGCTGCGGATGGCCGTGACTTCCGCGTCGGTGATCACGTCCGTCTTCGTCTCGTAGGGGATGCCCGCCTCGCGGAGGATCTCCCGCGATTTGGAGCGGCCGATCCCGTAGATGTAGGTCAGGGCGATCTCCATGCGCTTGTTCTTCGGTAGGTCAACGCCTGCAATTCTTGCCACTGCTCGGGCCTCCTCGAATGGTTGTGTGTTATCCCTGGCGCTGCTTGTGCTTCGGGTTCTCGCAGATCACGCGCACGACGCCGTGGCGCTTGATGATCTTGCACTTGTCGCACATCTTTTTCACAGAAGGTCTTACTTTCACGACGAAACCCCCTTTTTCTCGATCGGCCCGCTGCCGTCCCGCCCCTACTTGGACCGATAGGTGATCCGGCCCCGCGTCAGGTCGTAGGGCGACAGCTCCACCGTCACCTTGTCCCCCGGGAGGATCTTGATGAAGTGCATCCGCATCTTTCCCGAGATGTGGGCCAGCACGCGGTGCCCGTTCTCCAGTTCCACCCGGAACATGGCGTTCGGCAGCGTCTCGACGACCGTGCCTTCCACCTCGATAGGTTCTTCCTTAGCCATATGCTCCCTGCGCTCAGCCGATCCTGCTCAGGATGACCGGCCCGTTTTCCGTAATCGCCACGGAGTGTTCGAAATGGGCCGACAGCTTCCCGTCGGCCGTCACCACCGTCCAGCCGTCGCGGAGGATGTCCACCCGGCAGGTGCCCTCGTTGACCATGGGCTCGATGGCGAATACCATCCCCGGTTTCAATTCGACCCCGCGGCCGCTCGTCCCGTAGTTGGGGACCTGGGGGTCCTCGTGGAGGTTCTTGCCGATGCCGTGCCCCACAAGGTCGCGCACCACCGAAAAGCCGGCCGCCTCGGCGTGGCCCTGGATGGCCGCGGAGACATCGCCGATCCGGTTCCCCGCCTTGACCTTCGCAATGCCCCGGTAGAGGGCCTCTTCCGTGACCCGCAGCAGCCGCTTCGCCGCGGGGGTGATCTCCCCCACGCCCACCGTGACCGCCGCGTCCCCGTAGTAGCCGTCGTTGAGGATGCCGAAATCGAGGCTGACGATGTCGCCTTCCTTCAGCTCCCTCTCCGAGGGCATCCCGTGCACCACCTCGCTGTTGACCGAGGTGCACAGGGAGTACGGGTAGCCCCGATATCCCTTGAAGGCCGGCCGGGCCCCTCGCTTCAGGGCCATCTCCTCGGAGAGCCGATCCAGCTCGATCGTTTTCACCCCCGGCCTGATCTTCTTCTTGAGCTCCTCCAGGATCGCCGCGACCAAGGCGTTGCTCTTTCTCATCTTTTCAATCTCCTGTCGAGATTTCAAGATGATCATGACCGGGTCTCCTTACCGCCGCTTGGCCAGACGCCCTTTCTTGAGGAACCCCTCGTACTGCCGCGCCAGCAGGTGCGTCTCGATCTGCCCCGCCGTGTCGAGCGCCACGCCCACGACGATGAGCAGCGCCGTCCCGCCGAAGTAGAAGGGAACGTTGAAGTAGACCATCAGGATGCTCGGCAGCACGCAGACCGCCGAGACGTAGATGGCCCCGCTGAAGGTCAGCCGGCTCAGCACGTGGTCGATGTACTCGGCCGTTTTCTTCCCCGGCCGGATGCCCGGGACGAACCCCCCGTGCTTCTTCATGTTCTCGGCCACGTCAACCGGGTTGAACACGACGGCCGTGTAGAAGAAGCAGAAGAACACGATGAACGCGACGTAGATCGTCTCGTAAAGGAACGCGCCCGGCACGAGCATGTCGGACACGGTCTTCATCCACGGGTGCGGGATGAACTGGGCCAGGGTCGCCGGGAACATGATGATCGACGACGCGAAAATGGGCGGGATGACGCCCGACGTGTTGATCTTGAGCGGCAGGTGTGTCGTCTGCCCGCCGTACATTTTTCTCCCCACGATCCGCTTGGCGTACTGCACGGGGATCCGTCTCTGCCCCGTCTCCATGAATACGATGGCCCCGATGACGGCGACCATGAAGGCAAACAGGAAGATCACCGCGAGAATCCCCATCTCGCCCGTGGACACGAGGCGGAAGGTGTTCAGGACGCCTTCCGGGCCCCGGCAGACGATGCCGGCGAAGATGATGAGCGAGATCCCGTTGCCGATCCCCCGCTCCGTGATCTGCTCGCCCAGCCACATGATGAAGGCCGTCCCCGCCGTGAGCGTGATGACCGTCATGAGACGGAAGCCCCAGCCGGAAGTGATCACGATGGAGGCGCCCGTCGGCCCCGCCATGTTCTCCAGGCCCACGGCGATCCCGAACCCCTGGATGAGGGACAGCAGCACCGTCCCGTAGCGGGTGTACTGCGTGATCTTCCGGCGCCCCGCCTCTCCCTCCTTCGAGAGCCGCTCCAGGTGCGGGATGGCGATCGTGAGCAGCTGCAGGA
>CAYZKT010000200.1:0-5045 GCA_964478885.1 uncultured Syntrophaceae bacterium
CTACCAGCTCAGGCAACGGATCCATGTCCTGACCGCCCTGATCGCCGGCGCCGCCGCCGTCGCGATGTCCCTGATGATCCCCGGCAACAGCTACATCGTGGCCGCCTCGGTGGTCGCCGCCACGGCCGGCCTTTTCATCCGGAGGCGATGGCCCCGGCTCACACGGCAGAGAGGCTCCCCATGATCACGCAGGATTACCTTCTTTTGTGCATCGGGATGGGCCTCGTCACCTACGGGCCGCGGTGGGCGCCCCTCGTCGCCCTCTCGCGGCGGTCGCTCCCGCGCTGGCTCGAGGAGTGGCTCGACCTCATCCCGGCGGCGATCCTCAGCGCCCTGATCCTGCCGACGTTGCTGACCGCCGGAGAGCCACGGCAGCTGTCGCTCTGGAACAACGATGTGCTCGTGGCGGCGCCCGTGTTCCTGTTCGCCCTGCGGACGCGTTCCCTGGGCGGCACCGTCGTGCTGGGGATGGCCCTCTGCTGGCTGGCGGGGAAGGTTCTCGGATGATCTACGCCAAGCTCTTCCTCACGGCGGTCTTCTGGGGCGGGACCTTCATCGCGGGCCGCATCCTCGCCCAGGAAGTGGAGCCCTACTCGGGCTCCTTCCTGCGGTTTCTCGTCGCCTCGGTCTGCATGTTCCCCCTGGTGCAGCACTTCGAGGGGCGGCTTCAGTCCCTGCAGAAAAAGCAGTTTCTCCTCGTGTTTTTATCCGGCATGACGGGCGTTTTTCTCTACAACGTCTTCTTCCTGACGGGGCTCCAGACGGTGCAGGCGGGACGCGCCTCGGTCATCGTGGCGTCAAACCCGGTGCTCATCTCCCTCTTTGCGGCGCTTCTCTTCCGGGGCGAAAGGATGACCCTGCTCAAAGCTGTCGGGGTCGTGCTCTCCGTCACCGGCGCCATCTACGTGATCACCCGGGGCAGCCCCTCGACCCTCCTCCAGGGGGCGATCGGCCGGGGCGAGTTGCTCATTTTCGGCTGTGTCGCCGGCTGGGTGTCCTACTCGCTGATCGGCAAGGTCGTCATGCGGGACGTGCAGCCCGTCTCGGCTGTGACCTACGCGTGCCTCATCGGCTCGGCGGCCCTTTTACCGCCGGCGCTCATCGAGGGGATGGCGGGAAACCTCGGCGGCTACTCGCTTGCAGCCTGGTTGTCGATCGTCTACCTCGGCTTCTTCGGCACCTGCCTCGGGTTCATCTGGTACTACGAGGGAATCCGGGAGATCGGTCCCTCGAAGTCGGGGGTGTTCATCAACTTCGTGCCCATCAGCGCCGTCATCATGTCCTTTTTCCTTCTCGGCGAGCCGGTCGACCTGTCGCTTCTCGCCGGCGGCGTCCTCGTCCTTTCCGGCATCTACCTCACGAACCGCTCCGCGGGAGGCGCATGAAGCCGGTCCGGCAGGCGGCGCAGTCAAAAGAAAAGCAGGGCCGGTGAGCGCCCTGCTTTTCCTTTATTCCAGAGCACGAAGGTCTTTCGTGCTCCTCGATCGCTTGCGCTGCTTCACTCGCCGTCGAGGGCCGCCGCGACTCCCTAACGGTGGTAGTACCGACCGTCGTGCCGATAGTACACGGGGTGGCCCTGGTGGTAGCGCTGCCAGTGCTTCACGTGCCCCGGGGGGACGTGCACATAGACCGGCCGGGCGTGAACCACGGGGACGGGCCGGACGACGACCGGCGCCGGGTACACCGCGACCGGCTGCGCGTAGACAACCGGCGGGGGAAAGTGCCCGACGGAGAACTGTCCATAGAACCCGGGCTGCCCGATGCTGACGGAGACGCCGACGTCGGCAGCTTGCGCCGCCGTTGCGGCAACGAGGGTGATTGCGACGGCTAAAAGAATGCGTTTCATGTTCGGTTCCTTTCCCTGTTGTTAAATTCTTCCCGTTGTCCCTGTTCAACCGCTGACTTTGATTCGTTCCGTTGACTGGTTAAACGGACGGGGGGGCATTCGGTTTACAGCCTGCTGCCGGGCTCCGGAACGACGGGGCGAAAGCTACGCCCACCGGCACCGAAAGGGCCGGCTCCGGCGTTGCAACCTATCGCTGTTGTTGAGGATTTCTCAAAAGAGACAGGAAGTGACGGAAAGAAACGTCTGGTCAACCGTCAGGCCGCTTCGCTCTGCTCAAGCCAGCGAATTTCCCAACCATCCGGCGTCAGAGCGGTCATGTCAGCGCCGTCGCTCTTCGTCGACCGGACCGCTTGCGAGATTGCGCAGTAGCTGGTCCTCTGCGCCGGGCACGGTTCATTTGAGGAAAGGTGAGGCGTATCGTAGAGATAGTCTTCTTCTTCGCACACGGCTGGACAGCACGTGCCTGCCTTTCGGGCCGCGTAGAAATAGCTCATCGGACAACCCCCTTTGTCCGCGAATGCACAGGGTGACCCCCGCGCCGTTCGTGATTATGATTCGATCGTCTTGGAGAACGTCGACTCCCCGGATTTCTTCACGCAGCCGGGCGCCGCGTGAGCGCCGCCCCGACCGCTTATGCCCTACTCCCATTTCCGCGATCGAGCTATCAGACCCCGTCTGGTTCTGCCATCGGACACTGTCTGATGCGGGGAGCCACCGGACAGGCCCGATCCGCTGGCGGATAAAAAAACACTTGCATACACCGCGGTTATTTGATGGGCTAGACGCTATAAGGAGTGAAAAGGACATCGGGATCTCAATGCGGGAAAGGAGATGCAACCATGAGCAATAACGGAAGAAGGTTCATCATCGGTTTCGTTGCGCTGGCCTTCGCAATCGGGGCGGCGGGCATGGCCGCATCGGCCGTGCAGGACAAGTACGCCCTGCCCGAGCCCTACCTGGCCTGGGAGAAGGCCTACCTCAAGGAGTTCCCGGAGCTGCAGGGCCTCATGGACGTTATGATCGCCACGGCAATCCAGCAGTTGAAGGAGCCCGGGGGCGACATCCTGCACAACCGGGTGTGCTCGGCCCTGGCCTACGAGATGGCCCGGCCGCTGGCGAAACAGGAACGGAAGCTGGCCATCGCGGCGGACATCCTCCACAACATCAGCAAGGAGGACAAGGGGGCCGTCCTGACCAATCCCGAGGTGTTCCGCAAGTGCTCGGAGATGGTCGCAAAGCTCAAGAAGGCGGGGTATTTCAAGGGCTCCCCCGGCTTCTGGGGCGACGAGGCATTGCTGAAAAGCCAGAAGGTCGGTGGCAATCTCGCCCTGATCCACCACATCACGGGCGCCCTCACGGCAGGTGAGATCGCCCGCAAGGCGGGGGGATTCTCCGAGAAGGACATCGAGAGGATGCAGGTGACCATCATCGAGCACTCCACCGGGTACTGGTATTTCCGGGATTCCGTGGACAAGGCGGCGGGCCGCAAGGGCGCCTGGCAGGCCGTCTTCCCCGAGCCGGAAAACGCATCGGCCAAGATCGCCCACGACGCCGACCTGATCTCGCAGTTCGTCTACGAGTCGGTGGTCCCCGACGGGAGCAAGTGGCGCGAGCTTGCCAAGAAGCGCTGGAAGGCCAAGGACACGAAGGAGGAGGGGCACATCGTCTACTACGTGTTCTTCCGGCTCTACGAGGAGGCCAAGACGGAAAAGGGCAAGGCGCTGGCGAAGCAGGACTGGGAGAAGATCCGACCCGAGCTGGTGAAGCTCATGGGGCTGAAGCCGGACCAGGATCCCATCAAGGTTCTCGGAGTGCCGAAGATCTTCCAGTAACAGAAAGGACCGCAGGAACAAACAGGCCCCGGCGGCTGAAGTCGCCGGGGTTTTCTTTTGTGCTTGTTGCTCGTGTCCTGTCCCGGAAATTAGTTTACGATGTCGTCCACAGGTTCCCTCGCGGGCTTCTTCCTTCGAGCCGGCAAACACAATGTCATTGCGAGGCGAGCCACGCGAGCCGTGGCAATCAACGATTAAGAACTCCTTTCATGCTCAGGCGTTCTCAATGGCAGATCGCCGCGTCGGCTACGCCTCTTCGCGATGACGACTTGTCTTACTTTCGCTCATCGGAATATTGAATCCCGCTCAGTCGCTGTGAATGCAAGGGTAACGCATTTCCGAGACAGGACACTAGTCCCTCTTTGAAAGCCTCTTCGCGATTACATTGGCAAGAACCACCAGGGCCGTGGAGATGAAGATCATGAGGATGCCCAGGGCCGAGAGCCTCCCCCAGAGGCCGTCCTCGGCGAAGCGCAGGATCTGGACGGCCAGCACCTCCGTGCCCGGGCGGGAGAGGACGACGGAAAGGCTCAGCTCGCGGACGAACATGGTGGCCATCAGGATCCACCCCGAGGCGATCCCGGGGACGAGCAGCGGCAGGACGATCCGACGCATGGTGTATAGCGGGCCTCCGCCGCAGACCCGCGAGGATTCCTCCAGGTGGCTGTGGATCTGGACGAAGGCGCTCGTCAGCGGCCTGAGACCATACGGCAGGTACGTGGCGATGTAGCCGATGAGCAGGGCCCAGATCGTCGAGTACAGCGGCGTCTGCACGAAGAACCACATGAACCCGATCCCCACGACGATCCCCGGGAAGGAGAAGGAGAGAAAGCTCAGCGACTCGAGCAGGCCCGAGGCCTTCGAGCGCACCTTGACGATCACGT
Organism: uncultured Syntrophaceae bacterium; assembly: GCA_964478885.1. Lineage (GTDB taxonomy): Bacteria > Desulfobacterota > Syntrophia > Syntrophales > UBA2192 > UBA2192. The sequence continues at coordinate 4,563 of CAYZKT010000200.1, forward strand.
AGGCCACGAAGAAGGACAGGACGATCCCCAGCGTCGCGCCGCCGACGCCGAGGTAGAGGCTGTTCTTCAGCGCGAGCAGGGAGACGGGGTCCTTGAGGACCGTGACCCAGTGCCGCCAGCTCATCGCCGCGAAGGCCTTCGCGCTGGGCGTCATCACGTAGGGCACGAGCGACGTGTAGAAGAGCACGAGGATCGGCAGGACGATGAGCACGAATGAGATGAGGGCCACGACCGTGAAGAGCGGGTACCGGGCGCCCTTGAGGTCGATCACGCTGGGCCGGTAGCCCCGGCTCGAGATGGTCACGTACTTCTCGCCCTCCCGGGTGAGGCGCCGGTACAGCACGATAAGCGTGATCGAGGCTGCCAGGGCGCTCATGCCCACCGCCGCCGCCATCCCGTAGTCGGCGGCGTAGCCCGTGGCGACGATGCTGTAGATGTGGGTGGCCAGCACGTAGATCCGCCCCGGCATGCCGATGACCGACG
>CAYZKT010000201.1:0-1666 GCA_964478885.1 uncultured Syntrophaceae bacterium
GGCAAGGACACGGAGATCACCGCCGCCGAGGGCAACGGCCCGATCAACGCGCTGGACAACGCCCTCCGGAAGTCCCTGGTGAAGTTCTACCCGGAACTCGCCCGGATGCACCTCACGGACTTCAAGGTGAGCATCCTCGAGGGCAGCGAGGGCACGGCGGCCAAGGTGCGCGTCTTCATCGAGTCGCGCGATGACAAGGACATCTGGAGCACCATCGGGGTCTCGGAGAGCGTCATCGAGGCCAGCTGGCTGGCGCTGGTGGACAGCATCCAGTATAAGCTGAGCAAGGAGAGGCTGAACAGGAACGGAAAGGAAGGAAGGAAAGCGGTGGCATAGAGGCTGGTGAAACGCACCCGTCTGCTTCGTTGCCTCATCCCTCGTCGCTGCGACGTACGCGACAAAGTACTTCTCGCTCCTCGGGATATCGGGCGCCTTGCATCAGGGCACGTTTGACCAGCCTTCAGGATAAAGAACCCCTTACCGAACATCGTAACCGGAGTTGAACGACCATGCCAATGACCATAACAGAGAAAATCCTCGCTAAACACGCGGGGCTCGAGAGCGTCGCCCCCGGCGACCTCGTCGAGGCGAAGGTGGATCTCGCCTTCGCCCACGACTTTACGGCCCCCATCGCGATCCAGGTGTTCAAGCAGATCGGCGCCCCGAAGGTCTTCGACCGCAAGCGGGTTGCCCTCGTGGCCGACCACTTCGTGCCGAACAAGGACATCGCATCGGCCGAGCAGGCGAAACTCATGCGCGAGTTTGCCCGGGAGCAGGACCTCGATCTCTACTACGAGGTCGGAGAGGCCGGCATCGGCCACGTGCTCCTGCCCGAGCAGGGGCTCGTCGTGCCCGGCCAGCTCGTCATCGGGGCCGACAGCCACACCTGCGCCTACGGGGCCCTGGGGGCCTTTTCCACCGGCGTGGGCAGCACCGACTTCGCCGCCGTGATGGCCACCGGCGAGACCTGGCTGCGCGTCCCCCCGACGATCCGCGTCGAGTACACGGGGACCCTGCGGCCGCTGGTGGGCGGCAAGGACCTGATCCTGCGGCTCATCGGCGAGATCGGCGTGGAAGGGGCGCTGTACGCCGCGCTGGAGTTCTGCGGCGACGTCGTCGCCAAGCTCTCCATGCCGCACCGGTTCACCATGGCGAACATGGCCATCGAGGCGGGGGCGAAGAACGGCATCATCGTGCCCGACGAGACGACGAAGGCCTACGTGCACGGCCGGGCGCGGTGGGAGCCCCTGTACCTCTCAAGCGATGCCGGCGCGCGGTACGACAGGGCGATCACGATCGACGTGAGCGCCCTGGAGCCCCAGATCGCGTTTCCCCCGTCGCCGGCCAACGTGCGCCCCGTCTCGGAGGCGAAGAGCATCACCCTGGACCAGGTCTTCATCGGTTCCTGCACGAACGGCTGGCTCGAGGACCTGCGCGACGCGGCGAAGATCCTGAAGGGCCGGAAGAAGGCGAAGGGCCTGCGCCTGATCGTCATTCCGGCGTCCCCGACCATCCTGAAGGAAGCGACGAAGGAAGGTCTCGTCGAGACCTTCCTCGAGGCCGGCGCCGTCGTCGGACCTCCCTGCTGCGGGCCCTGCCTCGGCGGCCACATGGGCATCCTCGCCTCGGGCGAGCGCGCCCTGGCCACGACGAACCGCAACTTCGT
>CAYZKT010000201.1:1766-5033 GCA_964478885.1 uncultured Syntrophaceae bacterium
TGGGCATCCTCGCCTCGGGCGAGCGCGCCCTGGCCACGACGAACCGCAACTTCGTCGGCCGCATGGGGCACCCGAAGAGCGAGGTCTTTCTCTGCAATCCCTCCATCGCAGCGGCGTCGGCGGTGCTGGGCAGGATCGGCTCGCCGGAAGAACTATAGGGTCAGGGTAGAGGGTGCAGGGTACAAGGGGAAAACGAAGAAGGAGCATGAACGTCATGAAATATGAAGGAAGAGCGTGGAAGTTCGGCGATGACGTGGACACGGACTTCATCATCGCGGCGCGTTACTGCAACGTATCCGACGGGGCTGCCCTGGCGAAGCATGCCTTTGCCGACGCGCGGCCCGAATTCGCCTCGTCCGCTGTGGAAGGCGATGCCATCGTGGGGGGGAGGAACTTCGGATGCGGTTCGTCCCGCGAGCATGCCCCCATTGCGATCAAGGCGGCAGGCGTCCGGGTCATCATCGCGAAGAGCTTCGCGAGGATCTTTTACCGCAACGCCTTCAACATCGGGCTGCCGCTCCTCGAGTCTGTGGAGGCCGCCGAGGACATCCGGGACGGAGACAGGATTTCCGTGGACCTCGTCGCGGGGCGCATCGAAAACCTGACGCGCGGGAAGTCCTACAGCGCCAGGCCGATCCCGCCCTTCATGGAACAGCTGATCCGGGAAGGCGGGCTTGTGGAGTACATTCGAAAGGAAAAGCTCGCCAGGCGGTGAGCAGGGAAGGAATCACGAAACATTCAAACAGGAGACGAATCATGAAGACCTATAACATTGGCGTCCTGCCCGGCGACGGCACGGGGCCCGAGGTTGTCGCCGAGGCCCTCAAGGCCCTCAGGGCCATCTCGGACGCCGAGGGGATCGAGTTCAACCTGACACACTACGACATCGGCGGGGAGCGATACCTGGCCAAGGGGGACCTGCTGCCCGACTCCGTCCTGAAGGAGCTTCGCGGCATGGACGCCTCGCTGCTCGGCGCCATCGGCCACCCGGGCGTTCGGCCCGGGATTCTCGAAACGGAGATCCTGCTGAAGATGCGCTTCGAGCTCGACCTCTACATCAACCTGAGGCCCGTGATCCTGCTGCCCGGGGTCTACACGCCGCTCAAGGACAAGGGGCCCGAGGACATCGACTTCGTCGTCGTGCGGGAGAACACGGAGGGGCTCTACGCCGGCAGCGGCGGGTTCCTCCGCAAGGGCACGGCGGGCGAGGTGGCCGTGCAGGAGTCGGTGAACACCCGCAAGGGCGTCGAGCGCTGCATCCGATACGCCTTCGAGTACTGCCGCAGGCGCAACCGCCGGAAGAAGCTCACCCTCTGCGGCAAGACCAACGTCCTGACCTATGCCTGGAACCTCTGGGAGAGGGCCTACTACGAGGTGGCCAAGGAATACCCGGACGTCAAGACCGATTACGCCCACGTGGACGCGACGTGCATGTGGATGGTGAAGAACCCCGAGTTCTTCGACGTCATCGTGACGGACAACATGTTCGGCGACGTCATCACCGACCTGGGCGCCATGATCCAGGGCGGCATGGGGGTGGCCGCGGGAGGCAACATCAACCCCGATCCCGGACAGACGGCGATCTTTGAGCCCATCGGCGGATCGGCCCCGAAGTATGCCGGCACGAACAGGATCAACCCGCTGGCGGCGATCTGCTCCGTGCAGATGATGCTCGAGTTCCTCGGCGAGACGACCGCGGCCGGCGTCCTTCTCGACGCCGTGAAGAAGGTCATCGCCAACGACCTCAAGAGCATGGATGCCGGGAAAATGGGCTACGGCACGCGGGAGGTGGGGGATCTCGTCGTCAAGTACGTCCTCGAGCCCTGAGGGGGAAACGAAAGGCCCGGCCCGCCGGGCCTTTTCCATTTCCGGGCCTCCTTTCGCCCGCGGGGAGCAGGTTACGCCGCGGGCGGGCCAGACTTCACGATTGACGAACCCGGCCGTTTCGTTTAGAGTTTTGACGTACTTACGCTTGGATCAGCGTTTTCGGGAGGCCGTTTCGGTGCGGGACCACGTGGGGCAGCTCGGCAGGCAGACCGTGGAGAGGTTGAACCGCTATGCGGACCAGTCCGCCCTGTTCTACCGGATCCTGCGCCAGATCGTCGTCAACCCCAGGGTCGGCCGCAGGCTCAGGCTCCGCATCGTCGTCGAGCAGGTCTACTTCACGGCCGTCGAGGCGCTTTGGATCGTGATCCCCATCTCGCTGCTGCTCGGCAGCATGATGATCCTCCAGTTTGCCGGCATCTCCGCCCAGCATGACCTGGGCAGGATCACCGTGGCCCTCCTGATCCGGGAGTTCGGCCCCCTCGTCACGGCCCTCGTCGTGATCCTGCGCTCCGCCACGGCGGTGACGATCGAGACGGGCTACATGAAGGTCCTCCGCGAGATCGAGGCCCTGGAGCTCCAGGGGGTGGACCCCCTGGACATCCTCTACGTGCCCCGCATGATCGGCATCACCGTGTCGCTGTTCTGCCTGATCACCATCTTCTGCATCACCTCCGTGCTGGGGGGCTACGCCATCGCCTGGGCGGTGACGACCCTGCCCCTGCAGAATTTCCTCGCGCAGATCGGCAAGGCCGTCGAGGGGCTCGACATCGCCGTGGTGGCGCTCAAGGCCCTTTTTTTCGGCGTGGGCATCACCGTGATCTCGCTGCACTACGGTCTGGCCGTTCAGAGAGGCATCACGGAGGTCCCCGTGGCGACGTCGAGGGGGGCCGTGGCGTGCCTCTTTTACTGCCTGGCGGTGAATTTCGCGCTCTTTGCCGCCTTTTTCCTGTAGGGTGGACATGGCGATCATCGAACTCAGGGACTATGCGCATCGCCCCACGGAACGCGGAAAGGGGCTGGAGAAGTTCTCCTTCACGCTTTCGCCCGGCGATGCCTACAGCCTGCATGCCGACCGGATCGACGATGCGCACCTCTTCATGAGGGCCCTGGCGACCCTGGAGCCGCCCGAGGAGGGAACCTACCTGTTTCACGGGGAGGAGCTGAAATTTTCTCGGCGCCGCAGGCTGCTCTCGGTACGCAGGAGAATCGGCTACCTCGGGACCGACGCCGCGCTGATCGGGAACCGGACGCTGAGGACGAATCTTCTGCTCGGCCGCTACTACCACGAGAACAACCTGAATCTCACCCTGGGCGACGACGTGCTGTCGCTGTGCCGCGCGCTGGGCATCGAGGAGAAACTCGACCTCCGCCCCGCCCAGGTGGCATCGGAGGATACGCGGGCGGCGATCATCGTCCGGGAGATGACGAAGGGGGCCGAGG
>CAYZKT010000202.1:0-4496 GCA_964478885.1 uncultured Syntrophaceae bacterium
TGTCGTAGATGAGGCCCATGAGCCGGTCGAACTCGCGCTCGGTGCAGATCACCGGTGCAACCCCCTCTTCCGACTGCATCCTGAGCAGGTCGAGGGCGTAGCGATTGGTGGGGTCCGGCATGGCCACGACGAGGTGACGGGCGGTCTTCCTCAACGGCGCGGCCTGATACTTCCGGGCAAAGTCCATGGGGATGAGCCGCGAGAGGCTCAGGTCGACGGGGTACTTGTCGGGCAGGTAGCGTTCGATTCGAAGCTGGTGGCTCAGGATGTCCACGATCTGGGAGTCCCGGAGGAACCCCTGTTGGACGAGAAGCTTGCCGAGCCGCAGTCCCGTGTACCGCTGGGCCGCGAGGGCTTCCTCAAGCTGGGTCTCGTCGAGCAGCCGCGCCTCCATGAGCAGCTCGCCCAGTCTCTTCCACTGCCCGTCGACGACCTCCAGCTCCGTCGGCGCCGACTTCCCTGCCTCGAGCTCGGTGATGAACTCGGGGAAGTCGCCCTCGATCAGGGTCTGCTCTTTCGCCACCGATGCCGCCCTCAGGAGGATTTTCTCGAGCTCCGCCACGTTGCCCGGCCAGGTGTATTCGAGGAACCGGTCCATCACTTCCCGCGTGACGCCGTGGAGGCCCTTGCGGAATTCCTGGTTGATGAGCTGGATGAAGTAGTCCACGAGCAGGGGGATGTCCTCCTTGCGCTCGCGAAGGGGCGGCACGTAGAGGGTGACCACATTGAGGCGGTAGTAGAGATCGTCCCGGAAGGTGCCTTCCTTGATCATTCCCCGGATGTCCCTGTCGGTCGAGGCGATGACCCGCGCGCCGAGCGGGAGCTTGTCGCGGCTCCCGATGCGTTTGAATTCGCCCGTTTCGAGGACCCGCAGCAGGCGGGCCTGGAGGTTCAGGGGCAGCGCGGAGACCTGGTGCAGGTAGAGGGTGCCGTTGCCGGCCTCCTCGAACTTCCCGATCTTACGGCTCGTGGCGCCCGTGTAGGACCCTTTTTCGTAGCCGAACAGCTCGGCTTCCAGGACCTGCTCCGCCAGGCCTTCGCAGTTGACGATCACGAAGGGCTCGTTCTTCGCCGTGAAATTGTGGAATGTCTTGGCCAGAAGCGACTTGCCCGTCCCCGGCTCGCCCAGGATGAGCACGGTGCGGTCCTCGGGACGGATCATCATGATCTGGTTGAAGAGGATGCGGACACGCTTGCCCTGGCCGATGAATTCGGGGAACAGGACCTTCCCCTCCACCTTGCTCAGAAGGTCGCTGACCTGTTCGAAGACGACGTTGAACTCCTTCAGGTCGTCCCCCTTGCTCTTCGGTTTCCCGTTGCCCTGCCTCGACACGGCGGGGATGGATTTCATCTTCGTGATGAAGCTCTTCATGGGTTTCAGGAGCAGCCACGTGATGAGCAGCGCGCACAGGAAGGAAAACGCCCCGATCCCGACCCCCCACCATTTCAGGTACATTTCCGGATTGGGGATCAGGTTCGTGTATTTCAGGATCTGGTGGGTCGTGATGACGGAAAGCAGGGCGATCCCGCCGAAGATGATCGGGACGAGGACGTAGAGACTGATGTTGAAGCGGGGGTGTTTCATGGGTTCTCACCTTGTGTTACAGGGCAACAGGATTACCAGGCTTCCGTCAGGCCGTTCCCCGGACAGACACGCGACGGCCCCGGCCCCTTCCCGCGGTCCATAACCGGGGAAGGAGGGGGCGGCGAAACGCTCTATCCAAGCGGCTTGCACGATAACAGACCCGTCCGGTTTTGCAATACGACACCAGTATGATTTCGTTCTACGAGAATAGTATGACTGCTTCCGTTTATCGGACTCGTTCTCCCTCAAATGGGTCGCAGGAGTCACCGAACAGGAGTCGCGAAAAGAAGTGATGAGAGTATCCAGCGTCGCGCTCGAGGAACGAGCCTGTCACTCATGGCGAGAATTACTGCACGAAATGTACCAAAAACCGTCTGTTTTCACAAGGATGGATTGGGGTTCCCCCCTTCGGACAGCTTGACGGCCCTGCCGGCCAGCCTGACGACCCCGGCCCGCACGGCCCCTCGTTCATGGCGGACCTCCACGACGGCATCCGCCCCGAGAGCAAGGGCCCTCCTCAGCAGGAGGATCATGGCCCTCTTCTCGGCGACCCCGAGGAACCCGGCGCCCGCCGAACCCTCGGCGACGACCGGTCCGAGATCCTTGCCCTTTCCCCTGCCGGGGACGTGCGGCGTCGTGACGATCTCGACTTTCTGCCGGAGGACTTCCAGCTCCTCCGCAATCGCGGCCAGTGCCGCCTGCCGCTCCCGTTTGCGCCGCACTTCGCGGATGACGAGGGCGTAGACCAGCAGAAAGGGGATCGCGACGAGAATCGCCGATCCGATGTGCCCGAGGATCGCATCAAGATCCATGGTTCAGATCGCCCTTTGGCCGAGGATCAGCCTTCGGGCCCGTCCTTTTTCCCTTTTGGGCTTTTCCGGCTCATCATGTCCCCGAGGGAGCCGAAGCCCTTGGTCCCTTTCTGCTGGAGGAAGGGACGATAGGAGTCTTCCTGTTCCTCCTCGGGCACCACGGGCGAGAGCGAGAGGCGCCGCTTTGCCCGGTCCGATGTTTCCACCACGACCTCGATCGTGTCCCCCTGGACGAGGACCTCCCTCGGGTGCCGGATCTTCTTGCCCCGGGACAGCCTGGAGATGGGGATCAGCCCGTCGACCCCGGGCTCGAGGGTTATGAAGGCCCCGAAGTCGGCGAGTCTCGCGACGGTTCCTTGGTGGCGGGAACCGTCCGGATATCGGGTCTCCACGTTTTCCCAGGGATCGGGAAGGGTTCCCTTCACGCTCAGGGTGATGCGGTCTTTTGCCCAGTCGATGCCGAGGATGAGAGCCTCGATCGTCTGCCCCACGGTGAAGCGGTCGCGGATGTCCTCGACGCGGCCCCAGCCGACCTCGGAGATGGGCAGCAGGGCCTCGATGCCCCCGATGTCGACGAATGCGCCGAAATCCCTCAGGGAGCGGACCGTGCCCGTCACCAGCATCCCTTCCTGGAGCGTTCCCTTGATGGCATCCCTTCTCTTTCGCTCCTCCTCCTCGAGGATCCTCCGCCGCGACAGGATGATTCGCCGGCCCCGTTCTCCGTACTCGATGATGATGAACGGGAGGCGCTGACCGATGAAGGCCGCCGTCGTCTCCCCGCGGGGAATGCCGGACTGCGAGAAGGGGCAGAATGCCCGGTAGGTGCCTGCGATGCGGACCTCGAGCCCCCCCTTGACTTCCTTTTCCACGATTCCCTCTACGGGGATTGCGTTCTGCCAGGCTTCCTCGAGGTACTGGCGCGCGGCATCCCCGGAAACCCTCGTTGTGAAGAGCCTCTCACCGTGCCGCGACGAGAGGAAATAGACCTTTACGGTGTCGCCTTCCTTTACGGTCAACTCCCCTTCCTTGCCGAGGAATTCGTTGCGCTCGACGATGCCTTCCGTCTTGCCGCCGAGATCGATGAAAACCCAATCCGACGTGATCTTGGCGATCACCGCCTCAACGCTCTGCCCCTGCTTGAGCCTCACCGGCTTGCGCTCGGAGGCTTCCAGGAGTTCAGCGAAACTTTTCTCTTCTTCCATGATCTTCTTCCGTCCAATCGTTATTTACCGCCCGGCCGCCGAGGCAGGCATCCGTGCAGGGGTCTACGTATAGTCCGACTCGGCCCATTTGTCAAACCCTCACTGCATGCCCGGGGAGACCCGGGAATTAAGGCTTGAACGGCGGGGCGATTAAGGTTATCAAGGAACCGGACCGATTAGAAAGGAAAACCCTTCCGGTGCGCGAGCCCGGAGCGGTCCCGAAATCAGACAAGGAGCCCCTGCATGAGAAACGTTTCCTGCCCCAGGATGCTCGCCTGCGCCGCCCTTTTGATCATGGCCCTCACGGTGAGCCTGTGCGATGCGGCAACCCTTTACCGCTGGGTCGATGACCGGGGCGTGGTCCACATCTCCGAGCACCCGCCCGAGGGAAGGGTGAACGTCGCCCAGGCCGTCGTCGGGGAAGACGCCGAGAAGGGGACGAAGGCGGGGCCGTCGACGGACAAGAAGGAATTCAAGGTGCGTCCCGCGGAGGTGACCATCTACACGACTCCCACCTGCCCCTGGTGCCACAAGGCGAAGGCCTGGCTCCGCGACAGGAAGATCCGCTACCGGGAAGTGGACGTGACCAGCGACCGCAACGGTCTCGACGAGATGGTGAAACGTTCCGGCCAGACGGGCGTGCCCGTCATCGTCGTGGGCGACGAGGTGATCGTCGGGTTCAACCAGAATCGCCTCCAAGAGATCTTCAAGGACTAGCAGGCACCCCCCTGAAGGCACGAAAGCCGGCCGTGTCCGCATCGGGTCCGGCTGTTTTTCGTTGACTTGCCCGCTTTGCCGCGGATAGAATAACACATACGAATTCACACGGCACATCCTGTTGCCGTTTCCCGTTCCCGTTTTCGATTCGATCATCCGGTCCCGGCATCATCCTCTCAT
>CAYZKT010000202.1:4506-5017 GCA_964478885.1 uncultured Syntrophaceae bacterium
GTTCAACCAGAATCGACTCAACGAGATCTTCAACGAGTAGCAGCCCCCCCCAGGCCCCGCAGCCGTGACAGCCGGCCGTGTCCGAGACGCGCCCGGCTGTTTTTCGTTGACTTGCCGGCTCTGCCGCAGGTAGAATAAACCATACCTTTTTCAACAGATCCACTCGCCGATTCCCGTTCACGTTCTCGATCCGATCATCCGGTCCCGGCATCATCCGCTCATTCGTACGAGTCATAACAGGTCAACTCACCAGCAAACCGTCCCCCGCCATCGGGCCACAGGACAAGATGCAGCCTTCAGCGCCGCGAGCCCGCAACGGGGAAAAGTCCAGAACGGGAGGTGGTCGTATGCTGTTCATGATGATTTGCACCTGGGATCCGCAAGACGAGCGCGAGGTCAGAACCAAACGGGCGAACTGGGAGTGGCCAAAAGAGGTGCGGGTGATCTCCGAGTACTATGACCTCCAGGGATGCAGGACCATCTACGTGGTCGACTGCGACGCCGTGGGCCT
>CAYZKT010000203.1:0-4977 GCA_964478885.1 uncultured Syntrophaceae bacterium
CCAGCGCGTTGATCGGGCCGTTGCCCTCGGCGGCGGTGATCTCCGTGTCCTTGCCTACGATCACCTTGATGAGAGCCTGGGAGCGGGAGGGCTCGTTGCCCTGTTTCTCGTTTATAACACGGAAGCACTCGAGATAGAAAGGCTCTTCGAACTCGCCCGTGGTCTTGCGAATGATGAGGGCAAGCGACCCTTCGGCCGCCTCGAAGGAGTAGCCCTCGTTTTCCAGGTGCTTGATCTCTTCCACGATCCGGCGGCTTCGGGTGTCTTCTCCCAGGGAGAGACCCATCTCGGCCGCCTTGTACTCGATGTTGCTCTTGCCGGAAAGGTCCGAGACGAGGACCCGTCTCTTGTTGCCCACGGTCTCGGGGGGAAGGTGCTCGTAGGCCACCGGGTTCTTGAGCACGGCGTGCACGTGGACCCCGCCCTTGTGGGCGAAGGCGCTTCGTCCGACGAAGGGCCGGGAGTTCAGGGGGGTGATGTTGGCGATCTCGCTCACGAAGAGCGAAAGCGGGGTGAGCTCCTTCAGGGCGCCGGCGGGCAGGCAGGGCCTGCCCATCTTGAGCTCCAGGTTGGCCATGATCGGTACGAGGTCCGCGTTGCCGCAGCGCTCCCCGTAGCCGTTGATCGTGCCCTGGACCATGCGGACGCCCCGTTCGACGGCGGCCAGCGAGTTGGCCACCGCGAGCCCCCCGTCGTTGTGGGCGTGGATGCCCAGGCGCTCCCTCGGCACGAGGGCGGCCACCTCGTCGACGACGCGGGCGATCTCCGAGGGCAGCGTCCCGCCGTTGGTGTCGCACAGCACGATCAGGTCGGCGCCGTTCGCGAAGGCCGCATCGATCGTCTGAAAGGCGTAGCGGGGGTTGGCCCGGTAACCGTCGAAAAAATGCTCGGCATCGTAGACGACCTCCTTTTTCTTCGACTTGAGCCAGGCCACCGTCTCGCCGATCATGGCGAGGTTCTCCTTCATGGAGATTTTCAGAATCTCCCGGACGTGGAGGTCCCAGCTCTTGCCGAAGATGGCCACCACCGGCGTCTGCGCCTCGAGCAGGGCCTGCACGTTCGGACACTCGGCGCAGGGCGTGTGCGCCCGCCTCGTGCTGCCGAAGGCGGCAAGCCGTGCGTTCTTGAACCTCACCTTCCGGGCCAGCTCGAAGAAGCGCATGTCCTTCGGGTTCGAGCCGGGCCAGCCCCCCTCGATGTAGGAGATCCCGAACTCGTCGAGGCGCCGCGCCACGCGGAGCTTCTCCTCGGCCGTGAAGTTCACCTGCTCGCCCTGGGTGCCGTCCCGCAGGGTCGTGTCGTAGATGAGAACCGCTCTGTTGTCCATCTTCTGCAACCCCCTCGAAATAAAAAAATCCGTTACCAGGGAGCCTGATAACGGATTTCGTGGATTCCTTCCGACTATGCCATCAAGCCATCATCAGCCCCCTACGCCGCCCGGACGTATGCCGATTATGTCGATAATAATGGGGATGATGATGCCGATGATGCTCTTCATTTCGAAATCAAAACCTCTCAAATGTTGGGAGAGCATAAAGCGTGCCGCTGCGTTTGTCAACGAAAATTTAGTGTGAAGCCCCGTCGTTCCTCCGGATGCCGCAGAGAAGGAGCGCGGCGGCGCCGATCCACCCGAACATCCCGACCGTCTCCGCTTTCGCGCCCAGCAGGGCATCGCTTGCGTCCGCGATGGGGGTAAGCATCGTCCTCGCCCGGGCTCGCAGGCCCTCGTCTGCGGCAATGACATCGGCCAGGGAAGGCGAAAGCGCGTAGTAGAGCTCCACGAAGGCCCTGCCCGAGGTGGAGGGCAGCAGGTAGACGTCCCGGAATTCCCGGAGCGCGACCACCCGCGGCTCGAGCGCCGAGCCGAAGGCCGCCGTGGCGATGAAGCACCCGCCGCCGCCCCCTCCGCCGCTGCTGCCCGTGACGGGCGCAGTCCCCGCAGTGGTGAAGCTCCAGGAGCTCTCCGCTGCGAGCGCCACGCCCTCGTCATCCTGCACGGCCGTCGTGACGGTGACAGTGTAGGCCGTCCCCGGGGTCAGGCTGCTCGACGGGGTCAGCGTGGCGCTGAGGGACGTCGCGCTGACGGACCCCGGCACGGTCGTCGTCCCCTGCTTCAGCGTGAAAGACGAGGTGCCGATGGACGCGACGCTCATGGTCTCGCTGAAATCGACCGTGATGGCCGTATCGGTGGCAACCCCCGCGGCATCGCTGGCAGGACTGCGGTTCGTGATGGTCGGCGGGGAGCCGGCCTGGGTGGCGGTGTGGGTCCGGCCCGCCACCGTGAGCGTTCCCGCCCGGGTCTTAGCGCCCGCGTTGGCCGCCACGGTAAAGGTTGCCGTCCCGTTGCCCGTCCCGCTCGCGCTCGTTGTGATCCAGGACGAAGCGTTGCTTGAGGCCGTCCAGGCACAGCCGCTCTGCGTCGCAACGGACACGCTTCCCGATCCGGCACCGGACCCGAAGGACTGGCTGGCCGGGGAGATGGAGTAACTGCAGGCCGAGCCCGTGTACCGCAGGGAGTAATCGCCGAAGTTGACGGCCGTTCCGAGTTCGGAGTAGGCGATCTTAAAGTAGCCCGATTCCCCCCAGCCTGCCCCCCAGCTGTTCTTGACAATGAAGTACTGGCCGGCATCGCTGTACCCGACGATGAGGACGGCGTGACCGCCTTCGTAGTCTCCCGTCGTGTAGGTGTAGACCCCGCCGGAGTAGGAGTAAAAATCGGAGTAGACATCCATGGTGGTGACGAGCGGCCCGTAACTCGCCAGCGCATCGCGGATGGCGCTCACCGTGGGGGACGTGGTGGTCACGTGGGCCCAGCCCGTGATCCGGTACGTCGCCGTGTCGTAGGTCCCGCAGGCGCTCCCGCAGCTGCCGTCGGTTGCCGTGTAGGGGTAGCAGGTCTCCAGGGGAAGGCCCGTGTCGCGGATGTAGTCGGAGGCATACTGGATCACGCCGCCGCTGCAGCTTCCCGCGTCGTTGCTCCCCGAGGTGCCGCAGGAGACGAGAACCTGCTCGGAAAGGTTCAGGTCGGGGTTTTCGGTCGTGATTGGCGTGTTCGCCGCGCGCAGGACCGACGACTCCAGGGCCGCCGTGGTCGCAAAGGCCCAGCAGCTCCCGCACCCCCCCTGGTTCCGGACGGGTGTGACGAAATTTCCCCCGTTGTCTCTCCAGTCAAGGCTCGGCGGGGCGCCCACGACGGGAAGATCCGCCATGACCATAACCTCGGCCCCGGCAGCCAGCACGGGCTTCACGAGCCCCAGCCTCTGCCTTCTCTCGGCGGGGCTCAACCGGGTCATGGACGTCTCGCCGGCCTGCCACCGGGCCTGTTTTTCGGCAATGGAAGCCCTGACCCGCGCGACCTCATCGGCCAGGGCAACGGAGGCGGTAAGGGTCAGGAGGATTGCCACGAGGGTGGCAAGGAGGAGCGTGAAGCCGGTCCGGGTTTTTCTCATGAGGCAAGTCCTGAGCGTGAGTATTCTGAACGGTGCGGCGGCGGGGTACCCGTTCGGTGACGATCAAAGGGACCCGAAGTCCGGTTCCCCGTCAGCGGGGCACCGACGGGGGAAAATCGAACAGGATCGGCGTGCAGGTCCCCCGCGTGATCACCTTGAGCGTGCAGGCCAACCGCTTCCCCGGCCTGATGTCAAATTGCTCGAGGGTGGCCCTGTCGGGCGGCGTCTCCCGGTCCGGAAGAAGCGCGAACGTCCTCTCCAGTGCCGCCTTCCCCAGGGGTTCCTCGACCTGCCCATCGGGAATGAAGCGGAACCTCACGTCGAACCGCCCGCCGACAGCAGTGGAAGGGTCCACCGAGACGATCTCGGCCTGCCCGGGGTAGGACCTGTATTCGCAGGGCCCGCCCACCAGGGGTCCTCGTGCAATTTCCGAACCTGTCATGGAGCAACCGATCCCGGGCAATAATGCCACAGTATAGATAATCGTAAAAAATCCCAATTTCTTGAGTGAAAACAACCGTCCAACCGATACGCGCTTTCCGTCAAGTCTGCGGCTCATCGCACCCTCTCTTTATACCTTGTTTTTCGGTCGTCCGCCCTCCAATCTTTATCAGCTGCCTGTTCTCTCTCCACCCTCGACCTCTTTTTTTCGCCTGTCACTCTTGTCACTTTTGCCACTGCCTTCCCCCACTTCCTTCACTTCCTCCACTTCTGTCACTTCTTCTCACTGCTGCGAAGCAGCCTCCTGGGGCTTCCAGATCACCCCCATGGCGCGCTCGAGGAAGGCCCGTGCAATTTTATAGTCGCTCAGCGCATTGGACCAGGAGGCCCGGGCCACGGTCAGCAGAGTGAGGGCATCGAGTACGTCCGTCATCCGGGAGACCTGCTCCCGGTAGCGCTCCTGGTTGATCCGGTAGTTCTCCTCGGCCTGCTCGATCGACTTTTCCGTCACGGCGATGAGCGCTTCGGCCTCCTTCACCGCAAGCCAGGCGTTTTTCACCTCGAGGGTGACCTGATCCTGGACGCCGGTCAGCGCGTTGAGCGCCTGTTTCTCCTGGCTGACACTGGCATCGCGGGCATACTTCGTGCGACCCCACTCCCAGAGGTCCCACGTCGCCACGGCAGCGACGGACCAGTTCTCGGGGTCCCGGTAGCGCGAGCCGTTGAGGTCGCCGCCGTCGCCGTAGCGTTGGTAGCTGCCGACCACATTCAAAGAGGGATAGAACTCGCTCTCCACGACCCTGACCCTCTTGCCCGCCTGCTCCGCCCTCACCGTGTAGAGCCGGATCTCGGGGCGGTTCTCGAGGGCCGTTTTCAGGCACTCCTCGAAGGGGGTCTCGTAGGGAGTGTGGCCGAGGATGTCCTCCACCTCTGCGGCCGCGTCGATGGGCCGGCGCAATACCGTGTTGAATCGGGCCCTGGCCTCGAGCAGGCGGTTTTCGGCCCGGACAAGCCCCTGGGTGCCGTCGGCGAGCCGCACCTCGGCCTGGAGGTAGTCGTTGCGCGGCACGATCCCCACCTCGTAGAA
>CAYZKT010000204.1:0-4958 GCA_964478885.1 uncultured Syntrophaceae bacterium
CGATAAGGCCAAAACAGAGAGTTTTGGTTATTTTGGGAATTTGTTTAAGGTAGACGTTTTTAACATGTAACCCAATTTTTGGAATAGATATGAGCAAGCTGTTTACACCTTTGCAGTTACGCGGTGTCGAGTTCCGGAACCGAATCTTCCTGTCCCCCATGTGCCAGTACTGCGCCCGGGACGGGATGCCCGACGACTGGCACCTCGTCCATCTCGGCAGTCGCGCCGTGGGCGGGGCCGGGCAGGTGATGGTCGAGGCCACGGCCGTGTCGCCCGAGGGCAGGATCACGCACGGCGATCTCGGCATCTGGTCCGACGGGCACAGGGAGGCCTTCCGGCGCGTCACGGCATTTGTCGGAGCGCAGGGCGCCGTGACCGCCATCCAGATCGCGCACGCCGGCCGCAAGGCCTCCACGGAGGTCCCCTGGCGAGGCGGCGCTCCCATCGCTCCCGATAAGGGCGGCTGGGAGCCCCTGGGGCCCAGCCCCATCGCCTTCGACGGCGTTTCGACCGTACCCCGCGAACTGGCGGCCGCCGACCTGAAGGGCCTGGTCATCCGGTACGGGGAAGCGACCCGCCGCTGCCTGGAGGCGGGATTCAAGGTTGTGGAGATCCACATGGCCCACGGCTATCTCCTGCACGAGTTCCTCTCCCCGCTGACCAATCGACGGAAGGACGAGTACGGGGGAAGCCTGGAAAACAGGATGCGGTTCCCGCTGGAGGTGGCCGGGGCCGTCCGCGAGGCCTGGCCGGCCCACCTGCCGCTCTTTGCGAGACTCTCCTGCACGGACTGGGTCGATGGGGGGTGGGACCTGCCGCAGTCCGTCGAGCTTTCGTTTCGCCTCAAGCAAATCGGCATCGATCTCATCGACTGCTCGAGCGGCGGGCTTGTGCCCGATGCCCGAATCCCCGCCGGTCCCGGGTACCAGGTCCCCTTTGCGGCGGAAATCCGCGCCCGCGTCGGCATCGCGACCGGCGCCGTCGGCCTGATCACACAGGCCATGCAGGCCGAGCAGATTGTGGCAACGGGCCAGGCGGATGTCGTCATTGTCGCCCGGGAAATGCTTCGAGACCCTTACTGGCCTCTCCACGCGGCGGGAACGCTTCGGGCGGATGTCCCCTGGCCGTCGCAATACCTGAGAGCAAAGCCATAAATGTTACTTGTTTCGTTACATGTAACGCTTTTTGCATTCAAAATAATACTTTCTTCGTATTTACACATGTCAGGAAAAGCGAGGTTTCCGAAATATCGTCGGGATCATTTACGGGTTCACGGATTCCGAGAAAATTCAATGATTGCAAATACCTGCCAGCACAAAGCCCTGTTCTCCCCGTCACGCTGTCGCCCTGGCTTACAGTTTCGCCGGGTGGCGGTTTCTCCAATATATTGATTTCAATTACGATTCAACGAGTTACAAACATGGCATGCAAGTTGTTTTTGTTTCTGTAGCGGTGCGGCTTTATCAAACCCATGCTCCGGAAGTTCACGGTACGTGACCCCATGCTGATCTGTTGCGATGAGAACAGAAGAGTCATTTACGTCACGCCTCAGGGGGATCTACGGGCCAAGGAGGCGGAGTCCATGCACAGGCAGGTCCAGGAGTATGCGCAGCACGACATGGAAGCGCTTGTCCTCGACCTTGCCCGGGTCCGGACGATCGACCCCTTCGGTCTCCATACGATCCTCCTGCTCTACAATCAGTTGTGCAAGAGCAGGGGCGAGTTGATCATCGAAAATGCATCCCGTGAGCTCAAGAAGCTTTTTCAGCTCATGCGAATCGACGGGCGCCTCACCATCAGCCGGACCGGGTGGCCCAGCTAGCTTTTCACGTCGTCATCGCCGAGAGCAGCGCAGCGGCGGTTCATGCAGGGAAGCGCACATCATGAAGATGAAGAAATGGACCGACATGGCCGGGCACAGGCCGGGATGCCCCCGCAAGGGAGTAGCGGTCTACGGCACCGACGAGGAAATGGCGAAATATTACGCCGGGTACTGTCCCGGCTGTAATGTTCCCGTCAAGTGGGAGAGGGAAAATCTGGAACGGGACCCCCCCGCCCCCCGCAGGGTCGCCGGGGGGTTGTTCTCGGAGATGCCCCGATAGATCGCGCACTCGACAAACCCGGGCTCAACTCGAATCCGGCCTTGCGAGGATATCGGGTGCAACGAACGACAAGACGCGAAACCGCTTCGCGGAGGAGGAAGGGACAGGCAGAGCCGAATGGCTCTGCTTTTGTTTTATCGTCATGGAAGCAGCTTGAGGATCTCCTGCAGGCTCCAGACGAGCTGGCCGCGTCCCTCGTCGATGTAGACGCCGATCTGGGCGACGAGCCTCCAGGCAAAGGCGAACTGGGCCAGCGCAAGGCCGGCGACCGTGAACTGGCTCACGCTCACGATACCCACGCCGAATTGCGAAACGGTGAAGATCCCGCAGCCGAACTGCCCGATGGCGACGACTCCTTTGGCCACGACGGGGACCCGGTTGGGGCGGTATTTGAAGGAGATGTGAAGCAGGGGAAGGCCGAGGAACCGGGCCTCGGTCTTGTACTCGAAGCCCCAGCCGTCCCATTTCTCCTTCGTCGGCCGGGGGGCCCCGCAGTGCGGGCAGGCGTAGGCCTGTTCCGAGATTTCCTGTCGGCATTCACGGCATGGCTTCATGTGCGCCTCCTCGACGCTGCGTCACGACGACGCTGCGTTTCAGTCCAGGTTATCGGCCATGCCCGCCGGTTTCTGAACGACACAGGGATCGGCCCGCAGCGCCGATCCCTGTTGCATCCATGCGTCGCACGTGTAGCGAAGGTTCCCGTCTCGGGAAGACGCTCCGCCGGCCGCCGACGCGCGGCGCCGTCCCCTTTCACGGCCGCTTCATTGAACGCAGGTGAAATTGAAAGGCAAGGACCCTTCCGGCGACCCTCCCGTCTGGATGTTGACATTGTTCTGGCTTGTGCCCGAGATCACGATGACCCCTTGATTCGTGAAAGATTGCGATCCCGCCAACGTGGCGGTGCAAACGGGTACGCCGGCGAAGCCTTGACTGAAGTTCACGGTGTAGAACGTGCAGGGGATCGAGCCTGCCCCGTACGAACAGGTCCCCGTGCTCGGAATCCCTACGGTGTACCCGCTGCCCTGCAAGATCCCGCCACTGGCGTCCACGGCGCCGTAAACGACCCGCTGGATTCCGGCGGTCCCGCCGGCAGGTCCCTGCGGCCCGATCGGCCCCTGCTCACCCTGCGGCCCTGCCGGTCCGACAGGACCCGGGGGACCCTGCTCGCCGGGGGGACCGGGAGGCCCGGGAGGGCCCGGAGGTCCGGGGATGACCTTGAACCAATGCAGGATGTAATGGAATGGGTTGTGATACCCGCTTCCGCTCGCCGCCGCATAGGCGATGAACGACAGGGAAAGAAGAATCCCCGCGAGGGCCAGGACCGTCCTTTTCATATTCCCCTCCTTCCGGCATGGCGTGCCGCGACATCGGGCCGGGAAAACCCCGTGGATGCCCGACGATCGAAAACGAAACGGCGATGACAAACGAACGATGAACCATCGACGGGTTCCACCCCGACCGGAAGCGAACGCGCGGGGCTCATCGATGAGAAACGGCAGGAATGGGAACGTGGCGAACCACCCGAGGCGGAACCGTTTTTGATCATTATCGGCAACGAAAAGGCAAGTCAAGGGGAAAGTTCCGAAGGAGCGGGATTCCCTCCCCGCACGGCTCCCGGGCCGGGAACGGCGCAGCCGGCAGGGCGCCTGCAAAGGGCTTTACAAAATGGGCGAAACCCGCTAACGTGCACCCCCGGAAGCGTTACCATTTTGGTACCCGACGGGGGTGGCGATGACCGGGAAGGTGGGGTTCGACAACGAGAAGTACATCGAGGAGCAGTCGGCGGAGATCCTGCAGCGGGTGGGGAAGACCAACAGCCGGCTCTACCTGGAGTTCGGGGGGAAGCTCCTGTACGACTACCACGCCGCCCGCGTCCTGCCCGGTTACGACCCCAACGTCAAGCTCCGGCTCCTGCAGCACCTCAAGGACAAGGTCGACCTGCTGCTGTGCATCTACGCCGGCGACATCGAGCGCAAGAAGATCCGGGCGGATTTCGGCATCACCTACGACGCCGACGCCCTGAAGCTCATCGACGACCTCCGCAACCGGGGCATCAGCGTCCTGGGCGTCGTGATCACCCGCTTCGAGAACCAGCCCGCGGCCCGGCAGTTCAAGAACAAGCTCGAGCGGCGCGACGTCCGGGTCTACACGCACCGCTACACGAAGGGCTACCCCACCGACGTGGACCTCATCGTGAGCGACGAGGGCTACGGGGCCAACGACTACATCGAGTCGACCAAGCCCCTCGTCGTCGTCACGGGGCCGGGGCCCGGCAGCGGCAAGCTCGCCACCTGCCTCTCCCAGCTCTACCACGACTATCGCCGGGGCATCCACTCGGGCTACGCGAAGTTCGAGACTTTCCCGATCTGGAACATCCCGCTCAAGCACCCCGTCAACGTGGCCTACGAGGCCGCCACGGCCGACATCCGGGACTTCAACATCATCGACCCCTTCCACCTGGAGGCCTACGGCAAGATCTCGGTCAACTACAACCGCGACGTGGACGCCTTCCCGTTGCTGAGGCGCATCATGGAGCGGATCACGGGGGGCGAGTCGTTCTACCGATCGCCTACGGACATGGGCGTCAACCGCGCGGGCTTCGCCATCGTCGACGACGAGGTGACGAAGGAGGCGGCCCGGCAGGAACTCATCCGGCGCTACTTCCGGTACCGGTGCGAGTACGCCATGGGGTTTGCCGACCGCGAGACGGTGCAGCGCGCCGAGCTGTTCCTCAAGGACTTCCACCTCTCGCCGGAGGCCCGCGGGGTCGTCGAGCCGGCCCGCCGGGCGGCCCGCGAGGCCCAGGCCCAGGACAAGGGCGACGAGGGCATCTACTGCGGGGCGGCGATCGAGCTG
>CAYZKT010000205.1:0-4945 GCA_964478885.1 uncultured Syntrophaceae bacterium
TGGCCGGCGGTGCGATGGGGATGACCAATCCCTGGTCGATGGCCTGGCTCTCCCTATGGAGCTGCGTGAGCACGGCCCGCGCATTCTGCTCTTTCGCCGTCTTCATCGATTCGTAACGTTCCTCGAAGGGCTTCAGGGTCGCGAAAAACGTCCCCGCGTTGGTTTTGAACCCGCCATCGAGAAGGCTGTAGCCCGTGATCTCCGTCCGGTTCTCCACGGCAGGCATCTTCGCGAAGATGGCGTCCACCCGGTGCGAGACATCGGCCGTGCGGTTGAGGCTTGCCGCGTCGGGCATGATGATGGCGCTCATCACGTACCCCTGGTCCTCGTTGGGCACGAAGCTCGTGGGAAGCACCATGAAGAAGTGCACGATGGCGTAGAGCATCACGGCCAGGAGCACGAAGGCAACGCTCATCCGCCGGATCACCAGGAGTACCGCCCGCCCGAAGGCGTCGGTGAAGCTGGCGAACCAGCGGTTGAACTTCGCGAAGAAGCCGCGCTCGGGGGGCTTCGAGTGCTTCAGCAGGACCCCGCACATGGCCGGCGTCAGGGTGAGGGCCACGAACCCCGAGATGGCCACGGAGATGGCGATGGTGATGGCGAACTGCTTGTAGAGCTGTCCCGTCGTCCCCGGCAGGAAGCCAGCCGAGACGAACACGGAGGACATGACGAGAACCGTCGCGATGACGGGGCTCGTCACCTCCCCCATCGCCCGGATGGTGGCCTCCTTCGGCGACAGGTGAAACTGCGACATGTTGCGCTCGACGTTCTCCACGACCACGATGGCATCGTCCACGACGATGCCGATGGCCAATATGAGGCCGAAGAGCGTCAGCAGGTTGATCGAGAAGCCCAGGGCGATCATGCCTGCGAAGGTCCCGACGAGGGCGACGAAGATGGCCACGGTGCAGATAACGGTGGCCCGGAAATTCTGCAGGAAGAGGTAGACCACGAGCACGACCAGCAGCACCGCCTCGAAGAGCGTCTTCTTCACCTCGTCGATGGAGATGCGCACGAAGTCGTTCGTGTCGAGCGAAATCGTGTAGTCGATCCCCTCGGGAAAGCGCGACTTCATCTCCTCCATAGCCTTGCGGACCGCCTCCGACACCTGCAGGCCGTTGGAGCCCGGCTGCTGGTAGACGGCGATGAACGTCGCGGGGGCGCCGTTGAGCTTGCTGTCGACGATGTACTGCCGCAGACCCACCTCCGACCGGGCCACGTCCTTCAGGCGCACGATGGCGCTTCCGTCCTGGCTCGCGCGCAGGATGATGTTGTCGTACTGGGCGGGGTCCTTGAAGGGGCGCTGGGTGACGACGGGGAATGTGAGCTGCACGGGGCCCGCCGTCGGCTCCTGCCCGATCTGGCCCGCGCCGAAGAGCTGGTTCTGGCTGGCCACCGCCTGCTGGATGTCGCTCGTCGTGATCCCGAGCGAGGCCATCCGGTCCGGGTTCATCCAGACGCGCATCGCCTGGTCCGGAACGCCCATGATCTGGGCCTGCCCGGCGCCGGGGACGCGCTTGATCCGGTCCAGGACGTAGACGTTGGCGTAGTTGGCGATGTAGCCGGCGCTGTAGCGATCGCCCTTGCCGTAGACGGCGATGAACATCATGATGGAGGAGGACTTCTTCTGCACCGAGACGCCCAGCTGGGTCACGGCCTCGGGCAGCTGCGGCGCCGCCAGGTTGACCCGGTTCTGCACCTGGACCTGCGCGATGTCCGGGTCCGTGTTCAGGCTGAAGTACACCGTGAGCTGCAGCTGCCCGTTCGAGGAGCTCGTCGAGGTCATGTAGAGCATGTTGTCGACGCCGTTGATCTGGGCCTCGATGGGCGCCGCCACCGATTCGGCAACGGTCTGCGAGTCGGCCCCCGGGTACGTGGCCGACACGGTGACCTGGACGGGGGTGATCGTCGGGTACTGCTCGACGGGCAGGAGGAACATCGAGACGCTCCCGGCGATGACGATGACGAGGGAGATGACGGTGGCGAAAATGGGATGCTCGATGAAGAACCGGGAGAACATGAAGGACACCCTCCGCCGCGGGGATCAGCTTTTTGTTTCCGCCGCCCTGGCGGGGTTGTTCTTCGGCTCGGCGCCCGGTGATTGCGCGTCGGCGGGCTTCGCATACGGTTTGACCGTCACGGGCATGCCGGGACTCAGCAGGAGGCCCCCGTCGACGACGACCTGCTCGCCCGGCTTGAGGCCCTCGAAGACGAACCACTCGTCGCCGCTCCACTCCCCGACCGTGACGGGCCGGGCCTCCGCCTTGCCCTCGCGCACCACCCACACGATGTGGCCTTTCGAGCTTTGCTGGATGGCCCGCTGCGGGACGAGGATCGCGTTGGGACGTATGGCGCCCTTCAGCCGGGCCCTCACGTACTGATTGGGCAGGAGAACCCCCCTGGGGTTGTCCACACTCGCCCGGATGAGGAAGGTCCCCGTCTGCGGGTTGAAGGAGGAGTCTGCGAAGGTGATCCGTCCTGTGTGCGGGAAGACGGTCCCATCGACCAGGATGATCTCCACGACGAAGTTGTTGTTCCTGGGCATGCGGATCAGCCCTTTTTTCTCCTGGTCGCGGAACGTGGCCATCTGGTTTTCGGAGAGGCTGAAGTTGACCCACATGGGGGAGAGCACCGCCACCGTGGTGAGAAGGCTGTTTGTCTGGTTGATGTAGGTGCCGTCGGCCTGCTGGGCGAAGCTCGTGATGCCCGTGACAGGCGAGGTGATGACCGTGTAGGACAGATTCAGCTTTGCCGTATCGACCTGGGCCTTTGCCTGATCGACGGCCGCCGCATAGCTCTCGTACTGCCCCTTGGCGTCGTCGAGGTCCTTCTGAGACAGGGCATCCATCTCGGCGAGTGGCTTGACGCGATCCAGGTTCGCCCTGGCCGTTTCCATGGCCGCCTTCTGCCTCGCAAGCGCCGCATCGGACTGATCGAGCTGGGCCTTGAAGGGCTTCTGGTCCATGAGGAACAGCGTGTCCCCCTCCTTCACCATGGCCCCCTCGGTGTAGACGCGCTTTTCGAGAAAACCGCTGACCCGGGCCTGGATGTTCACGAGCCGCGAGCTCTGGGTCTGTGCGACGAACTCGCCTGTCACGGGGACGTCCTTCGCCTCGACGGTGAGCACCGTGACCTCGGCGCTCTTGTGTTGGCCTTTCTCTTCGGGCCCTTTTGCGCATCCGCCCGCCGCGAGCAGGGCGGCCGCGAGCAGAACCATGGCCGCGAAGGGACAGACCCGAACCGCAAATCGTTGCAGGAATTTCACCGCACTCCAGCCCACCAGGCTCGGCATGACCCGTCTCCTTGCAGGAAATGTTGCGAATTTATACTCCCGGCCATCCGGGATGTCCATCACTATTTTGGGATTTTTTCAGGAATTCTGGCAGGTTGTATGGGCTTCGGATCGGGGGGAGGCGGGGTTCTACGTCACCCCGACCGTCCCGGTCCTGCGCGCCTGTGCCACGATGGCCATGACGGCGGCCGACGCAAGCCTCGTGCGCACCGTGTCCGCGCGGCTCGTGAGGACGACGGGGATCCGGGTCCCCAGCACGATCCCCGCCCCCTCGGCCCCGGCGAGGTACGTGAGCTGCTTGAAGAGCATGTTGGCCGACTCCAGGTCGGGCGCCATCAGGATGTCCACGTCCCCGCTGACCTCGGACCGGATCTTCTTGATCCGGGCTGCCTCGGCACTGATTGCGTTGTCGAAGGCCAGGGGCCCGTCCAGGATGCCGCCCGTGATCTGCCCCCGGTCGGCCATCTTGCACAGGGCGGCGGCGTCCAGCGTGGAGTGGATGCCGGGATTGACCGTCTCGACAGCCGACAGGATGCCTACCTTCGGCTTCTCGATTCCCAGGGCGTGCGCCAGGTCGATGGCGTTCTGGATGATGTCCTTCTTGTCGGCCAGCGTCGGGGCGATGTTGACGGCCGCATCGGTCATCATGAACATCTTGTGGTAGGTGGGGACGTCTATGACTAGGGCATGGCTGATCCGCCGCGAGGTCCTCATCCCCGAAGCCGACGGGACGATGGCCCCCATGATCTCGTCGGTGTGGAGGCTCCCCTTCATGAGCGACTCCACTTCGCCCGCGCGGGCCAGCTCGACGGCCTTCGCCGCCGAGGCGTGGCTGTGGGGCGTGGGAACGATCCGGAAGGACGCCAGATCCACCTGGGCCGCCTCTCCGGCCTTGCGGATCTTTTCCTCGGGCCCCACGAGCACCGGATCGATGATGCCCCTTCGGGCCGCCTCGACGGCCCCCAGGAGCGAATCCCGGTCGCAGGGGTGCACGACGGCGCAGGTAACGGGTTCGCAGGTGTCGCAGGTCTTGAAGAGCTCGATGAAGGAGTCGCTTCGCCGCAGTTCGATGTGGGGCGGCGCGATGTCGTCGTAGACGAGCCGCTTCGTCGGGGCCGCCACGACGGTGATGCCCGAGATCAGCACGTGGCCGGCCTGGTTGACGCAGCGCGTGTCGAAGACCACGACGTTGCCCTCCGCCATCTTTTCCTTCGCGGCCACCGTGGCCGTCAGGGTATCCCCCACGGCAATGTCGCCGCTGAAGCTCAACTCGCGCCGCAGGATTTTCGAACCGGGCCCCGGCAGGCGCGTGCCGATCACGGAGGAGATGAGGGCCACCGCGCCGGCCGCTTCGGTCCGCTTCCCGTACGCCGGCACGCCGGCCGCATCCTCCGTCTTCAGGTGAAAGGCGTCCACGTCGCCCGACACGGCGGCCAGCAGTTCGACCTGGTCTTTCGTCAGGGTCACGGACATTTCGGCGGCCTGACCGATCCGGATCTCGTCGAAGGTCACGTTGGTCAGCTCTTTTCGCTGCGACATCCCTCGTTCTCCTTTCCGTTCTCTCCGCTTTCTTGCCGTTCGCCGGCTCGCACGATTCCGCTCCCGTGACGGGCGGGCGCAGCGTGTCGTACTCGAGGGACCCATCGGCCGGGA
>CAYZKT010000206.1:0-1471 GCA_964478885.1 uncultured Syntrophaceae bacterium
GGGCAGAGCCCGCCCAGTGCGACTGGTCCTGAACCCGCTCGTCGTGGCGGCTCAACTCCCAGTACAGGCCCGCATCTTTTTCGAGGCTTCGCGTCATATCCCCCTTCGCTATCCACCGGTATCCACCGGGGTCAGGCCTGATTATTGACTTTTAAGTCGTACGTCAGAATGATATTTCTCGGAAAGTCAATAATCAGGCCTGACCCCTGATGTGGACTAGTTTAGGACTACGGCGTAGTCCGCATCCTCCGCCGTCACCTTGTCCACCTCCCCCCTTTGAACGGGCAGGATCACGGAAACGGCCACGTCGGGCCTCATGGTCACGATCTGCCTGGGGATCGCACGCTTCCAGGCGTGGACGGACCCGGTCAGGATCACCATCCGGCTTGCCGGGTTCCTGTCCAGGTATTCGAGGGCATAGATCGCCATCGCCGTGTCCCATACCATCTGGGCCTCGCAGAAGTTCTCGAAGCTGCGCCCCGATCCGTGCGCATGCGCTGCAAATGTTTTCCGAATGAAGGACCGGTAGGCCTCGTCGACGGTGCAGGTCAGCCCCGGCGGCAGTTTCTTCCGCTCGGACGCCGTGAGCGATGCGTACCCCTCGCGGGCGACCTTGGCGATGATCTCCCGGGGCACGTTGATGCCGACCAGCGGGATCCGTTTCTGCCTCGAATACAGGAAGATGTCCCGATAGAGAATCCAGGGCATGCCCCAGTTCTCCCGGTAGAGCGCCTCGAACTGCTCCGTCGACATCCCCCAGCGCCACCATTTGTCCAGGAGTTCCTGGTTCTCGGCCCTGAACATCTCGAGGCCGACGGCAAGCACGGCGCCCCCCTCGTGCAGCGTACGGATGATCTTGAGCTGCAGGTCGTGGTGGGCCCGGTTGTCGTGGGTTTCGCCCACGAGGATTATCCGGCTCTTTGAGGCTTCCGCAACCATCCGATCGAAGGGGATTGAGGCGCGGTCCGCCAGACGGATAACTCCCCCATCCTGGCACCCTGCAAGGATCACAAACATCGCTGTCGCGACGGACACCGAAAGGATTCGAACGAGTGGGCTCATCTGCAATCCCCCGTTTTTCTGCATGCTCTATATGAGTCGGGACGGGCGTTGTTGTCAAGCACGGGGTCGACTGCCGCTTTTCTTTACAGTGATCCGGTTGTGACCGGGAGTCAGATTGTAAATCATTACGCAAATTTAACTTGACAAGATTCGTCAACATTATTAATGAACTTACGTTGCGCCGGTAATATAGGATGATTCCATTGCACAGGATGCAATGAGAATATAGATACAATATAGAACTTCTGCCGTGCGGCATCTCCAGTTCGCCCCGATTTCAACACGGGGCATGGAGTCCTGTGAAGGGGAGGTGGTTGCCATTTACAGAAAGAAATGGTCCCGGCAATTTCTCGGTTTCGTCGCGGTCACATTGCGTTGGCCGATGCTTCTAATGCTGACGCTCGGCAGG
>CAYZKT010000206.1:1481-4940 GCA_964478885.1 uncultured Syntrophaceae bacterium
GGTTCCTGAAAATCAACTGCATCTTCACCGTCTACCCCGGCTCCCAGAGGGATGTGGACGGATATTTCCCGAAAGGGCTGAAGTGGTTCCTGAAGCCCGCCGCTTCGGGCAAGCCTTTTGTCGCAGGCGTCATCACCACCGGGAACGGCCTGGGACGCGGGCTCGTGCTGGCGGTGCCCAACACGGTCGACCAATTCAAGAAAGACAAGGACCTGGTCGGCACCATCATGAAGAACCTCAAGCTCACCAGGACCCTGACGGGGGCCAAGACGATCGCCGTCGCGGGGCAGGGCCCGCGGTTCTTCAAGTCTCACTTTCCCTACGAACAGCCATTCGTCTACGGGTTGAAAGGGCGGGTCTTCTCCGTGGTGGAAACGGTCGAACAGGTGGCCGCAACGCACGGCCTGAACCGGGGTGAGACGACCGTCGCCATCCTGGGAGTGGGCGAGATCGGCGCGGCGATCATCGCGAACCTCAAGGAGAAGGGATACCGGGCCGTCGGGATCGATATCCGGATCGCGGAGGGACGCGTGGAAATCGGGCGCGAGGGGATGGAGACGCTCCGGGGAGCCGATCTCATCGTCGTGCAGACCCCGAGGGGCGACGACGTGGTGCCCTACTACGAGAATCTCAAGAAGACGGCGATCCTGATCGACGACGCGCACCCCCGCATCACGGTCAGGCCGGGCGAAGTCAAATTCTACAAGGTCGCCATCGGCCGCACGGGCGTCGAGTTCAAACCCCCGCTCCCCGGCTACGAGAAGTACTGGATCCCCGGCTGCGTCCAGGAATCCATGGTGGTCGCCGAGTCGGGCAAGGTCGACATGTCGCAGGAGGATTTCAACAAGCGGTCGAAGGAACTCGGTTTCTTCGCCCACCTCGTCGACGACCGGTAAAGACAGGATAAAGGTCAAAGGACAAGAGATAAAGGCAATGAATGCAGAAAGGCGAAGATGCTGTCTTCGCCTTTTTCCTTCCCTGTACCCTGGACCCTGAACCTTGTTTATTGTCCGTTCCCGTTCGCGACGCCGACACGGTCGAGCGTCGTCATGATCTTCAGCCCGTCGAAATCCACGTAGAACCCGTCGTCCCGGACGGGGATCCCCATGGCCGCCTCGTCCCCCGCATCGGTCGCCGCCGCGTTGCAGATCCCCACCCCGGCGAAGTAGCACACCGCATCGTTGCGCTCGGCATGTTCGAGGTTGTAGAACATCTCGCGGTCGTCGGCGAGTCGGCCCTTATTCGGGTAGACATCGGTCCGGACGACGACGAAACAGAGCCGCCCGTTCTTCTTCGCCACGATCTGCGGCGTCACGGCCTGCGACGGGTTGGCCCCGAGGATCTCGAAGCCGTCCTTCATCATCTCCTCGTAGACGATCTGGACGCCGAAATCGTGAATCTCTTCCCTGGTCATCGTGCTCTTCGTTTCCACAACTCGAACTCCCGCGTGTTTTGTCTTTTGCCCGTCTAGGCCGCCTTGTCCAGTTCCCTGCGGACGGCCATCGCGATCTTCTCCAGCGTGTAGGGCTTCTTCAGATACTGGCCCGCCCCGAGCTTCTGGGCCTCCTTGACCCGGTCCGTTTCGGCGAACCCGCTCACGATGATCGCCTTCTGTCCCGGGCGGTGCTCGCGGATCTTCCGGTACGTTTCGAGACCGTCGATGCCGGGGTCCATGATCATGTCCAGGATCACAAGGTTCGCCGGCTTTTCCTTCAGGTACTCGACGGCTTCCTCCCCGCTGGAGAGCGTCTCGGTTGCGTAGCCCAGCTTGCGCAGCATGGCCGAGGCCAGTTCCCGCTGTTCCGCCACGTCGTCGACCACCAGGATGGTCTCCCCCTTCGCGAGGTAGTCCTCGATGGGGATCTTTCGGTCCTCCTGCTTGACCGCCGTGCGGTTCACGGGGAAGTAGAGGATGAACGACGAGCCCTTCCCTTCCACGCTGTCGATGTCGATGTAGCCCTTGTGGTCCTTCACCGTGCCCCAGACGACGGCCATGCCCAGGCCCGTGCCGCTGCGGCCCATGATCTTCTTCGTGTAGAAGGGCTCGAAGATCTTCTTGATGTCCTTCTGGGCGATCCCGACGCCCGTGTCGGAAATCTTCAGGACGATGTACTCGCCCTCGGAGACCTGGTCGTAGCCGCGGATCGTCGTGTCCACGTACTGGTTCGAGGTCTCGATGCGGATCGAGCCTCCGCAGGGCATGGCCTCGGCGGCGTTGGAGACGAGGTTCATGACGACCTTGGAGAGGTGCACGGACGAACCCTGGATGGGAAGCAGTTCCGCGGCCAGGTCGGTTTCGATGCGGATCCCGGGGTGGAACGATCGCAGCCGCTGGAACTCGGGGCTCCTCAGGTAGTCCGTGATGATCCGGTTGAGCCCCACGGGCTCCATGACCGGCACGCCGCGCCGCGCGAGGGTCAGGAGGTCTTGGACGATGGCCGCGGCCTTCTCCCCCGAGTGCTTGATCGTGATGATGCCCCGGCGAAGGGGGCTGTCCTCCGGGAGTTCCATGAGCAGCAGGTCCGGGTAGCCGACCATGCCGCCGAGGATGTTGTTCAGGTCGTGGGCAACCCCCCCGGCGAGGGTCCCGAGCGCCTCCATCTTCTCCGAGCGGGCGAGCCGCTCCTCGAGGGCCTTCCGCTCCCGCTCGCTGCGTCTCTTCTCCGTCACGTCGCGCAGGGTGGTGAGGATGGCCTCCTGGCCCGTGAGCGCGATGCGGCTCGCGCAGACCTCGATATCGACGATGTCCCCGTCCCGCCGGATGTCGCGGATCTGGTAGGCGCTCAGGTCGTGGTTCGGCCACGACTCCCTGCGCTCGGCGAGGATGTGGCGGTCGTCGGGGTGGATGAATTCCATGACGTCCCGGCCCAGGATCTCCGCCTTGTTCTCGTAGCCGTGAAGGGCGAGCCAGGCGGGGTTGACGTCGATCATTCTCCCGGCACGCGAGACGCTCATGGCTTCGAGGGAGTCCTCGAAGAGGGTCCTGTACTTCCTCTCCGATTCCATGAGCGCGTTCTCGGCGCGCTTGCGGTCCGTGATGTCCCGCAGGATGGTCAGCACCGCCGACGGGCTCCCGTCGGCGTCACGCAGGGCCACGTTGGCAACGCAGTGGAAAGACACTTCATGGCCGCTTTGGTTCGTCAGCGCCGCGTCGCTGCTGTGGATGTTCCCGTCCCGGAACGTCCGGATCGCGTAACAGGGATAGGGCTCGCAGGGCCACTGACTGCCGCAGAGCACCTCGTGGCACTTGCTGCCCACGCAGCCCGGGGAAAATGCGGTCCTCGCCTTGTCGTTGCACCAGACGATGTTGAGGTCCCGGTCGATCATGACCATGCTGTCGCCGACAGAGCGAAGGATCGCGTTGAGTTTTCCCTCGCTCGCCCGCAGGGCTTCCTCGGAGCGCCTGCGCTCCTCCATCTCGCCGGCCAGCTGGAGGTTCGCCCGGTAGAGCTGGGCCGT
>CAYZKT010000207.1:0-4935 GCA_964478885.1 uncultured Syntrophaceae bacterium
ATGAGGGCGAGGTCCGTCCGCGGATCCCTCCCCTTCACGGTGGCGTCGTAGTCCTTGCCCGTCGAGAGACGGACCTTGATCTTGTCCGCCCGCTCGATAACGTGATTGTTCGTGAAGATGTAGCCGTCCTTGCTGATGATGAACCCCGAGCCGAGGCTGCGCTGGCGGAACTCCTTCTCCGGGTTGTCCCCGAAGAACCGCTTGTAGAACTCGTCCTCACCGCCGAAGAACCGGTCGAAGGGGAACATTTCGTTGAACGGCGTACGTTTTCCATCCATCTTCACGACCTTGGTCGTGCTGATGTTCACAACGGCGGGGCTGAGCTTCTCCACGAGATCGGCAAGGGATCCCGGCGCGCCGGATCCCCCGATCATGGAGGGGAACACCGTCCTCTGCGCGGCCGCAGGCGTTGCCGGCGCCCCCGCGCCGTCGGCCCCCGCATAGGATGAGCGCAGTCCCGGGGCCAGGGAAAACCGCAACACCCCGATCACCGATAGGATGAAAAGCCCCACCAGGCAGACGACGAGGATCACGAAAAAATGCTTCCTCTCGTTCGCTCCGTCACTCATCTCGACCTCCTGTTGATGCCGACTGTCTCGCCCCCCTGGGGCTCGCCTGTCGTTCTCCGCGAATTCACGATGAAATAATGGGGGTTATCGTTCGAAGACCCCCTGGCTCTCATAACACAGGGCGCCCCGATTTTCCAGACGTTCATGCACCCCGGTGCACCCTGTTGTCCGGTGAAACCGTCTTGCCTACGGCTCCCGTTCGACGGGGTTGGTCAGCTCTCCCAGCCTCTCGATGTCGATCGTGATGACATCGCCGTGCCCGAGAAACACGGGGGGCTTGCGGACGAAGCCTACGCCCTCCGGTGTTCCCGTCATGATCACCGTCCCCGGCAGGAGGGTCATGGAGCGGCTCAGATCGCTCACGATCTCCGCTACGCTGAAGAGCATGTCCGACGTGTTCGAATCCTGCATCACCTTTCCGTTGAGGATGGACCGGATCCGCAGGTTGTTCGGGTCCGGAATTTCGTCCTTTGTGACCAGATAGGGCCCCAGGGGGCAGAACGTGTCGAAGCTCTTGCCCCGGGCCCACTGTTGCTTCTGTTTTCGCATCTGCCAGTCCCTGGCGCTGACATCGTTGCCGCAGGTATAGCCCAGGACAACCTCCATGGCCTCTTTCGGCGTAACGTTCTTCGCCCGCTTTCCGATGACAACGGCGAGTTCCGCCTCGAAATCCACTTCGTCCGGCCCCGCCTCGGGAAGCAGGATCGTCTCCCCCGGACCCAGGAGGCTGTTCGTCCCTTTGATGAACAGCACAGGGCTTTCCGGCGCCCGGCTCTCCGTTTCCCCGGCGTGCCTGCCATAGCTGAACCCCAGGGCAAGAATGTTCGGTGGATTCACCGGGGGAAGGATCTTCTTCACGGTGGCATTCCGCTCCGTCAGGCTGAATCTCCCCAGTATATCGCCTTCGATGACGCGGGCCCTGCCCGGTTCCGCCCCGTTGTACGCCCCGTAGAGCTGCTCGTTCTTGTCTGTAATAAAGCGGATGATCTTCATCGGCTCCTCCTTTTTAGCGCCTGCACGCGCAACCGGCCTTCCCGGTCCGGAATCTGTTCCAGCCTTCCGGACGGGGACTTGGCTGGTATTTTATATCACAGTTCTCAACGCCGAAAAACGGAAGAAAACAGGTCTGCCTCATGGTCCCCGTCCGCAGGGATCGCCACGCTGTGGATATTAATTATACGTCATGTCCAACTGCTTGGATAAATAGCATCCTAACTGATAGGGGCCGAGGCACCCAACCGGCCAGCGAGCAAATACTTTAATCAATAATATCAATATGTTATGTGGTTTCTCTCTTGCGGCACGCATTATGCTCATAATCTTGCCGTTTGGGGCCGAGCGGCACGCTGTGAAAATCTGCTTGCGAAGAGGGCATGAAACTACATACAGTAGCAGCGTTATCGCCATTCCGAGGGGTCGCAACGCCACGGAGCGCCCCCCGGTTGAGCCGCCCCGCCCCGGGACAGGCATTCCCGGCAAGGAACGCACCAAACCGGCATTCGCGTCCTGACCGTCACCCTGCCGGCAGGGCCCGCATGACGCGACCATGGCTTTCGAGGTAACATTATGTTCTGCCGCAGGCTGGTTGAAAAGATTTTTTTCTCCCTGTCGCTCGTTCTGATCCCGCTGATCGTGACGGCCCCTGCTCCCTCCCCGGCCCTGACGCTCGAGGAGGCCCTGTCGCTGGCCAAATCGAACCTTCCGGCTTACCAGGCGCAGGCAAGCCGGGTACAGTCCTCTGAGGCCCTCTACAAGGCCTCCCTGGGGGCGTACGCGCCCAGCATCGACGCCGGCGGCGCCGCCACGAGGCGCGACATCGCGGGCTATGACTCCTCGTCCAACAGCTTCGACGTCACCGCCTCGCTCAAGCTCTTCGACTACAAGCGAGGCTACACCCGGGACATCTCCCGCTACAACTTCAACTCCGAGCAGGAAGGCCTTCGCAGGAGCCTCCTGGACCTCGAGCTGAGCGTGAAATCCGCCTTTTACACGACCGTGGCCAACCGGGGTATCCTCGAGCAGAGGAAAATCCAGCTCGAAAACGCCCGGAAAAACTACGAGGTGGCCGAAGGGCGCAGAACGTTCGGTGTGGCCAAGCTCTCCGACGTCCTGCAGGTCTCCGTGCGTCTCGAACAGGCCCGCTTCAACCTCGTCCAGGCCGAAGGCAGCCTCCAGAAGAGCCTCTCCGAGCTGAGCTCCCTGATCGGCACGCCCGTCGCGGATGCCGCCGAGCTCCAGGGGGCCCTGACCTTCGATCTTGCCCTGCCCGATGAAAAGCGACTGGAAGAGGCCCTGCTGAGGCGGCCCGAAATCCTCCAGGCCGAACTGGCGGTCAAGCGCGCGGAGAGCGCCGAAGGGATCTCCACGGGCGACTTTCTCCCCGTCGTTTCGGGCAACGTGAGCTATTCCCGGACGGACACCAGCAGCCCGGCGTCTACGTCCGCATCCGTCTACGGCAACCCCTACGAGGACCGTTCCGCGTCGCTGCTGGCCACCTGGAACCTCTTCGAGCTCGGCAAGTTCTACCGGAAGAAGGCCGCCTCGATCGACACCGTGACGGCGGCGAAAACCCTCAAGGAGACGGAGCGCTCGCTGCGTCTCGAGCTCCGGAAAAGCTACGAGGACTTCATCACCGCATCGCGCAACGTGAAAGTCGCCGACGAGCAGCTCAAGCAGGCCCTGCAGAATTACGACCAGGCCTTCGGCGAATACAAGGTCGGCAAGGGGGACATCCTCTCCGTCGTGATCGCCGAGACCCTGCTCTCGCAGGCGCGCGAGCAGGACGTCCAGGCGAAGCTCAACCTGTACCTCGCAAAGGCTCTCCTGGAAAGGGTCTCCGGCATCGAACACCTGGAAGCCCTGCAGGAGACCGCCGCACAACCCGCTAACCCAGGGACGCGATAGGTCCCGGACAACGTTCAGAACGGATGCATCCGCCCATGAATCTCTCCTCGCTCAAAGCGCTTCCGATGAAGAAAAAAATCGCTTTCGCCGCTGCAGCCGCCCTCATCGTCCTGCTGGCGGCATTCCTTCTCTACCGGGTTTTCTTCGCCAAGCCGGCCCTCCAGGTCCTCGAAACGGGAAAAGTGGAAAAAGGGAGCATCCGTGGGGTCCTCGTTGAAACGGGCATCATCAAGTCCCAGGTCGGGGCCGTCGTCAAGATCGGCGCCCAGACGACGGGACGGATCCAGAAGATGAAGGTCAAAGTGGGGGACCGCGTCAGGGCGGGCGAGCTGATCGCCCTGGTCGACGACCGCGAGATCCGGCAGCAGATCGGCCAGCAGCAGGCGGCCCTCGTGTCGGCGCAAAACACGCTCATCCAGGTGGAGAAGACCTACCCCGAAAGGATCCGGGAGGCCCGCGCCAACTACGATTACGCCAAGGTCAACGCCGAGCGCGAGCGCGAGCTGCTGAAACACGAGTACACGACAAAGGACGCCGTCGACAAGGCCGAGAGCCAGTTCACGGCCTCCGAGGCCGTCCTGAAGCGCCTCCAGGACGAGTACAAGACGCAGCTCACGATTTCCAGATCCAACCTCGAGGAGATCCAGGCGCGCCTGCGCCAGCAGGAAGTGCGGATGACCTACACGAAGATTTACGCCCCCATCGACGGCGTCGTCTCCGACGTGACGGCGCAGGAGGGCGAGACCATTGTCGCCGGCCTTCAGGTCGCCAACCTCGTCACCGTTCTCGACCCCTCGAGGCTCGAGATGTGGATCTACGTCGATGAAACGGACATCGGGAAAGCCGCCGTCGGGCAGGAGGTGGAGTTCTACGTCGACACCTTCCCGGCCAAGACGTTCAAGGGAAAAATCGAGAAGATCTACCCCCAGCCCGTCGTCAAGGAGAACATCGTGTACTATCTCTCCACGATGAAGATCTCCCCGGACGACGCCGCCTACCTCAAGCCGGAGATGACGACCCACGTGAGGATCATCACGGAGGAGAGGAAAGACATCCTCACCGCGCCCAACGCCGCCATCAAGTTCGAACGCGGCAGGCAGGTGGCGTACAAGGTCACGGGGAAGAACAAGGTCGAGAAACTGACCCTCAAGATCGGCATCCGCGGAGAGGACAAGACGGAGATCCTGTCCGGGGCAAGCGAGGGCGACGTGATCGCCACGAAGATCATCCTGCCCGTCTCCACCGACGCCCAGCAGGCCCCGCAGAAGGGGGCGATGAAGTAATGTCCACCCCCGTCTGTCTCATGGAGAACATCACCAAGAGCTTCCACGTGGGCGACCAGGACCTGCACGTCCTCAAGGGCGTAAACCTTCGGATCGAGCAGGGCGAATTCACGGCCATCATGGGCACCTCCGGCTCCGGGAAGTCCACCCTGATGAACCTCATGGGCTGCCTCGACGTG
>CAYZKT010000208.1:0-2868 GCA_964478885.1 uncultured Syntrophaceae bacterium
TTCACCGTCATGGCGGGGCCCTGCGCCGTCGAGACGGAGGAGCAGCTCATGGAGTGCGCCTACGTGGCGAAGAAGGCGGGGGCCCACATCCTGCGCGGCGGCGCCTTCAAGCCCCGGACCTCGCCCTACAGCTTCCAGGGACTTGAGGAGGCGGGGCTCAAGCTTCTCAAGAAGGTCCGCGAGCGCACGGGGCTCCCCGTGGTGACGGAGGTGGTCAACCCCGCCGACGTGGACCTCGTGGAGGCCTACGCAGACATCCTCCAGATCGGCGCGCGCAACGTCCAGAACTTCGCCCTGCTGAAACGGGTCGGCCAGGCCCGCAAGCCCGTCCTGCTCAAACGCGGCATGATGACGACGATCGAGGAGCTCCTCATGTCGGCCGAGTACATCCTCTCCGAGGGCAATCCCGACGTGATCCTCTGCGAGCGCGGCATCCGGACCTTCGAGACGGCCACGCGCAACACGCTGGACCTCTCGGCCGTGGTCGTCCTCAAGCAGCTCTCGCACCTGCCGGTCATCGTGGACCCGAGCCACGCGGCGGGCCACTGGAAGTACGTGGCCCCCCTGGCCCGGGCGGCCGTGGCCGTCGGGGCCGACGGAATCATCGTCGAGGTCCACCCCGAGCCCGAGAAGGCCGTCTCCGACGGGATGCAGTCCCTGAAGCCGGAGAAGTTCTACCAGCTCATGGAGGATATCGGGGTCCTCGAAAAAGCCATGCGGCAGATGAGGGCACACTCATGAACCGGATCCGCGTGAACCTCGACAGGCGCCTGAGCGCAAGCTACGACATCCACATCGGCCGCGGCATCCTGGACCGCATGGCGCTGATCCTTGCCAAGGGAAACTGGGCGGGCCGCTGGTTCGTCGTCACCGACGAGACCGTGGCGGGGCTGCACGGCAAGCGCTTGCTCGCCGCGCTGGCCGGTGCGGGGCTGAAGGTCGAGTGCCTGACGATCCCCCCCGGCGAGGGGGCCAAGACCGTTGCGACCTGCCTGGGGCTTGCCGAGGAACTCCTGGAAAGGGGCGCCGACAGGGCCTCGGGCCTGATCGCCCTGGGCGGCGGGGTGGTGGGGGATGTGGCGGGGTTTCTCGCTTCGATCTACATGCGGGGCATCCCCTGCGTGCAGGTCCCCACGACGCTGCTGGCGCAGGTGGACAGTTCGATCGGGGGCAAGACCGGCGTGGACACCGGGGAGGGAAAGAACCTGCTCGGGACCTTCCACCAGCCGAAGGCCGTCTTCATCGACATGACGTTCCTCGAGACCCTCCCGCAGCGGGAGTTCACAAGCGGCCTGGCCGAGATCGTGAAATATGGTATCATCGAGGACCCGGACCTGCTGGCGACCCTCGAGGAAAACGCCGCGGCCCTTCAGGGGCGGGATCCCGCGATCCTGGAGCGGATCGTCTCCGCGTCGTGCCGCATCAAGAAGGGCATCGTCGAGATCGACGAGACGGAGAAGGGGCTGCGCCGCATCCTCAACTTCGGCCACACCGTGGGCCACGCCGTCGAGGCGGAGTCGGGGTATGCGATCTCTCACGGCGAGGCCGTGGCCATGGGAATGGCCGCCGCGGCGCTGCTCTCGGAGCACCTGCGCTATCTCAATGCCGAGGACCGGAACCGCATCGAGAGGGCCATCGAGCACTTGGGACTGCCTTGCCGCATCCCCCGGGACCTCGACGCGGGCAGGATCCTTGCGCGGATGGAGAAAGACAAGAAGAAGGAGAACGGGCGGATTCATTTCGTCCTGCTCAAGAAACCCGGCATGCCCTTCGTCAACGGCGGCGTGCCGCTCGACGTGGTGCGGGAGACGATCGAGGCGATGCGGTCATGAAACGAACGGACGTGGAAGGCATCCGGCGCTGGATCCGGGACAAGGACCGGGAACTGGTCAGGCTCCTCGGCGAGCGCGCCCGGCTTTCCGTCGAGATGGGCCGGATGAAGGCCGAAACCGGGCTTGCCGTGTTCGACCCGGTGCAGGAGCGCCGGGTCCTCGACGAGATCGCATCCCTGAACGAAGGGCCGCTTCCCTCGGAGGCGCTGCGGCGCATCTGGCGCGAGATCCTCTCCTCGTCGCGCGCCCTCCAGGCGCCCCTGTCGGTGGCCTGCCTGGGGCCGGAGGGGTCCTTCGCCCACTTGGCGGCCCTCGAGCGCTTCGGAAGAAGCACGCGGCTCGCGCCGCAGGTGACGATCGGCGGCGTCTTCGACGCCGTTGAGAAACAGCGGTGCGACCTCGGCGTCGTCCCCCTGGAAAACTCCGTGGAGGGGCCCGTGCGGACCACCCTGGCGCGGCTCATCGCGACGCCCCTTTCGATCCGCGGGGAGATCTGCCTGCGGATCTCCCACTGCCTGCTGTCGAAGGCGCCCCGGGAGCGGATCCGCAGGGTCTACTCCCACCCCCAGGCGCTGGCCCAGTGCCGGCAGTGGCTGGCGCGGCACCTGCCCCTGGCCGTTCCCGTCGAGACGGAGAGCACGTCGGCGGCGGTGCTGCAGGCGCGCGGCGACCGGCAGGGGGCGGCCATCGCGAGCCGCCTCGCCTCGGAGATCCACGGCCTTCCCGCCGTCGAGACGGGCATCGAGGACCATCCGGAGAACACGACGCGCTTCATCGTCATCGGGACGGGCTCGAACGGGCCGACGGGCCGTGACAAGACCTCCGTCCTATTTTCCACGCAGCACCGGCCCGGGGCGCTGCACGCGGCCCTGGCCCCCTTCGCGTCGGCGGGGATCAACCTGCTGCGCATCGAGTCCCACCCGGCACGGGACCGGATGTGGCAGTACCTGTTCTTCGTCGACTTCGAGGGGCACGCGGCCGATCGGGCCGTGAAGGACGGCCTGCGGAAGCTGAAGCGAAAGACGGCCTTTCTGAA
>CAYZKT010000208.1:2968-4931 GCA_964478885.1 uncultured Syntrophaceae bacterium
GCCCGCCTCGTGGACATCGAGGCGCGCACGGGGGAAAAGGCCGTGGGAAGGATGGCCGATGCGGTCCGGTCCCGGGGCGGCAGGACGAGACTCATCGTGTCGCACCACGACCTGGCGGGGACGCCCTCCACAAAGACGCTGGCGGCGCGGCTGAAGGCCTGCAGGGCGCTCGGTGCCGATGTCGTGAAGATCGTTACCCTGGCGACCCGCGCGGAGGACAATCTCCGGGTCCTGGCGCTTCTGCCTCAGGCCCGGGAGATGGGGCAGGACCTCGTCGCCTTCTGCATGGGGGCACAGGGGCGCCTGAGCCGCGTGGCGGCCCCGCTCCTCGGGTCCCGCTGGAGTTACGCGAGCCTCGAGAAGGGCGCCGCATCGGCGCCGGGGCAGTTTACGGCCGCGGAGATGAGAACCATCCTGGGGATGCTGCATTCATGAGGGACGCCATGCAGGGGGGGATGCGACACTTTGCCCTGTTCGGGAACCCGGTGGGGCACAGCCTCTCGCCGCTGATGATCAACGCGGCCTTCGGGGCCATGGGGGTCCGCGCCGGCTACGAGTCTCACCGCGTCGAGAACCTGGAGCTTGCGGTGCAAATGATCCGCGAGAAGCCGCTCGAGGGCGTGAGCGTGACCCTTCCGCTGAAAGGGGCCATCATGGCCTTCCTCGACGAGGTGGACGACGATGCCCGCGCGATCGGCGCCGTCAACACGGTGACCAACGACCTCGGGCGGCTCCGGGGCTCGAACACGGACTGGGTGGGGCTCTCCGCGGCAATAGAGGAACACGTCCCCCTGCGGGGCAGGACGTTCGCCGTGCTCGGTGCCGGCGGCGCCGCGCGAGCGGCCGTCCACGCGATTCTTCGGGCGGGGGGGACCCCGATCGTCTTCAACCGGAGCCGCGACCGGGCCGACTCCCTGGCCCGGTGGTTTTCGTGCGAGACGCAGCCGCTGGCCGCGCTGGGCACGACGGAGGCGGACGTCCTGATCAATACGACCCCCGTCGGGATGCACCCCGACACGGGGGATTCCCCCGTGGACGGGCGTCACCTGGCCCGATTCGAATGGGTCGTGGAGACGATCTACAACCCCCTCGAGACGCGCCTGCTCCGGGAGGCCCGCGCCGCGGGCTGCGGGGTTGTCACGGGGCTTGCCATGTTCGTCCGCCAGGGGGCGGAACAGATCCGCACCTGGACGGGGCTCGAGCCCCCGGTGGAGCTGATGACGCGCGTGGTGCGGACCACCCTGGCGAAAGACAGGGGACAGGGTCCAGGGTAAAGGGTACAGGGAAAAGCGGAAGGGAAAAGACGGAACAACGAGATGACCGACGTAAGAGAAATCAAGCCCCTGGCGCGCGTGGATGCGACGGTGCAGGTGCCCGGCTCGAAGAGCTTCACCCAGCGCGCCCTCGTCGCGGCATCGCTGGCCGAGGGGACATCGCTGCTGCGCAACGCGCTGATCGCGGAGGACACGGGTTATCTCGTCGAGGCGCTGCGCCTGCTAGGCGCGCAGATCGTCAGCTCCGGTCCGGACGTGATCGTCACGGGCACGGGGGGGCGCATCGCGAACCCCGGCCGGGAGCTGCACCTGGGCAGCAACGGAACAGCCATGCGGTTCCTCGTCGGTGTCGCGG
Source organism: uncultured Syntrophaceae bacterium (assembly GCA_964478885.1). GTDB lineage: Bacteria > Desulfobacterota > Syntrophia > Syntrophales > UBA2192 > UBA2192. The sequence continues at coordinate 4,598 of CAYZKT010000208.1, forward strand.
CCCTCGGGCACGGCGACATCACCCTCACGGGGGATGCGAGGCTGTGCGAGCGGCCCCTGAAACCGCTTCTCGACGGGATCGGGAGCCTCGGAGTGTCCAGCACCTGCCGGAACGCCCCGGGCTACCCGCCGGTCACGATTCACGGCGGCACGCTGCACGGCGGGCGGGTCGTCTTCCGGGACATCGAGAGCAGCCAGTACGTCTCGTCGATCCTGCTCGCGGCCCCCTGTGCCGCGGGGGACGTGGAGGTCGAGATCCGGGGCTCCGCCGTCTCGCGCCCCTACGTGGAGATGACCCTCGCGACGATGAAGGCCTTCGGGGTCGCCGTGGAGAA
>CAYZKT010000209.1:0-4881 GCA_964478885.1 uncultured Syntrophaceae bacterium
CCGGGCGTTCTCGGCCCGCAGTTCCGAGAGCTTTTCCTTCAGGCGCTGGTTGTCCAGCAGCCCCCGGTTTCCGAAGACGATGAAAAATCCGACGAAGAGGATGATCAGAAGCAGGTAACGACCGATTCGCATTTCCACCCCGGCAGCCGTTCAGGCTCCCCATTCGTGAAAGTGAAGACACCTCACCAATGAGGATCGTATGCAAGAATCATGAAAAATTAGCAAGAAATACAGTGGATTAGGCATCATTCATCCCGGGCGTGCTCATTTTCTGCCTGTTCCTGTTCCGTCCTTGGTCGGGGTTGGTCACTTCTGCATACGGACAGGTCTTCGCATGTGCTTCGATCAGTGCGATCCGTCGAGATCGGACATTTTTCAGCGGGGGTATTTACACGCGATGAAGACGGGACTACATTTTTTGTAGTAGTGCGGTCCGCAAAACCAAGGATCATACTTTTTCATGAACTGTCCGACTCGAATGAATAGCCGGGGTGTAAAGGTCGGTGAGCCTGCGGCGCGCTAAATAAAGGAACAAACAAAAAAAGGAGCAACACAAAGCAAGGGGCATCTTTCTTGCAAGGTTAGAAGGCGAAAGAGATCCTGCGACACTGGGAGGTGCGCTATGAACAGCCGGTACCCGTCTCCCGTGAAGGTTCTCGTCGAACTGCTCTTTGTTGTCTCCGTGATCCTCATCTGCATTGGAGCAGCCTTCGGCAAGCTCGACGAGTTCGTCGGCCACCCCATGTTAGCCTTTGTCCTCTTTTGCGGTGCGGTATTCCTCTGGTATCGGTTCCAGGAAACATAATCAGCCCACAACAGGTTTCATGACGCTTCGCAGGCTCGAGCCGACGGGGCCCTCGGTCCCGCAGGGACGGGCCACGTTCCCCTCGATCTGAGACTTTTGCTGTAGCGGAAACTGGAAAGGGCGGGGCCTTTCACGGGAACCCGCCCTTTTTGCGTCGATGCACCCGCTCTCCGCTATGCCAGGAACGGCCTGTTTTTCCAGTCCCCGGACTCGATGACGTCGAGCTTTGCCGTCGGCCTGTTGTACAGGTAGGCCCAGGCCGGCATGCTCTGTCCCCCCGCCTCCACGCGGACGATCGCCCGCCGAAACTCCGAGCGGGCATCCCCGTACCCCCTGAAATCCTCGACGATGTCGAGCATCTCGAAGGCCTGGCGGTTGTCCCGGAGGCGGTAGAGCTCGCCCTTGACGATCTGCCCCTCCCGTTTCGCCGGCACCATGCAGGGGTAGCCCTTCCGGGAATCGAAGAGGAACCCCGGCGCGCAGCCCTCCTGGCGGGTCATGGGATGCGCCCAGGCCTCGAGCAGGTGGTGCCGGGCGAAGCCCTTCATGAGCGTTCCGTAGACGAAGATGTGGTCGATGCTCCAGGGGGCTTCGCGACCCGCGGCAACGGCCGTGAGCATCCGCTCGTCGAGCCCGTGGGCGAGCAGCCCTTCCCTCAAGGCGGCGGCGTAGTCCAGCCGCGGGGGGTAGAAGGTCCCGGCGATGCGGTCCGCGAACACCCGGTAGGCCATGGCCTCCCGCTCGCGGCCGTCCTCGGTCAGAACGATCGCGTCGAAGGGCCTGTAGCACCGCGGAACGAGCTTCTTGGCCTCTATGGCATACCACCCGTCGGGCTTCACCTCGAAGAGAACGCCCGGCACGGCCTGGCCGAAACGGCGCCGGAGGTTCGAGACTCGCCCCCGGTTTTCCCGTTCGCGGTAGTTGAAGATGAGCTCGTGATCGGGCAGCCAGGCGTTGGCCACCTTCGCCTTCATCGGGTAGTCCCGTCCGTTCTTTGCGCACCACTTCGTGAGGCTCTTCTCATTGATGTCGGAGGAGTAGGCGAAGTAGAGAGAAGCTTTGTCCATGGGGCGGTCCTTTCGGGTATTCTCTGCAATGACTATAACGCCCAAGGCGCTGCCGCGTCAATCGGGGGAAGCCGGTGGCCCAAATCAATACGCTCTTATTCTTTTCCGAGCTTCCTAACTTCCTATCTTCCTAACTTCCCTTCTTTCGCCGTTTCCATCGCCTTCCGGTATTCCTCCAGCAGAAACTCCCGGCCCACGCCGTGGTCGATGAAGTCCCAGGGCAGGAACTCGGCGGGGTCTTTCTCGCGGTACACGTAGAAGTCGGCGTTGACGTTGACCTGCTTGAGGGCCTGGGGCCAGTTGCCGCCGCTTGCGTGGACCGCAAGCAGGATCTCGCCCACGCGCCGGTCGCCCAGAGACAGCAGGGCCTGCACGTAGTTCCACTTGGGAAGGTCGTGGATGACGCTGACGGAGCGCTCCTTTCCGAAGGCCCGCTTGATCTTCTGAATCCGCCTCCTCACGAGCCCCGCGTCGGCCAGCGGGAGCCACTGGAAGGGGGTCGCCGGCTTGGGGATGAACTGGTTGACGCTCAGGGTGAGGCGGCGGAAACGTCGGGTGCCCTTCGTGGTCTTCACGGCGTGGTGGCCGATCCTGCGGGCGAGTTCCACGATCGCGTCGACATCCTCTTCCTCTTCCGCGGGCAGGCCGACCATGAAGTAGAGCCGAAGATTCACGATGCCCCGTTCGATAAGGCTCTCCGCGGCCCTGAAGATCTGCTCCTCCGTCACCCCCTTCCGGATCACGTCGCGCAGCCGCTGGGAGCCCGCCTCGGGCGCCAGCGACACCATCTCGACGCCGGCATCGGCCAGCAGCCCCGCCAGTTCACCCGTGACCCGGTCGACCCGGAGCGATCCGATGGAGAAGCCGCCCCCGTCCTCGAGGGTCTTTCGGCACATCTCGGCCAGCCGGGGATGGTCGGAAACGGCCGTCCCGAGAAGCCCGACCCGGCCCTTCCTGCGGAGTCCCTCATCCAGCGAGGCGGACAGGGCCTCGGGGGTCCGAAACCGGGCCGGACGGTACACGAACCCGGCGGGGCAGAACCGGCAGCCCCGGTAGCATCCGCGGCTCACCTCGACGAGGAACATGTCGGAAAACTCCGTATCCGGGGTGGTAATGACCTGGTGGGTCCGGAAGGCGTTGATGTCCCCGGCGTGCCGCACCCGGATTCTCGACGGGAAGGAGGGGTCGACGGGTTGGAAGGAGTCGATGCGCTGCCCGGCCCCGTAGCCCACGCGGTAGCATTCCGGGACATAGGCTCCCTCGATGCCTCGCTGGATCTCGGCGAGCATCGCCCTGCGGGGCGAGCCGGCGGCGTGCAGGGTGCGGTATCGCTCGAGGAACTCGGGGACCATCTCCTCGGCCTCCCCGAGCAGGAACAGGTCGAAGAAGGGGGCGAGCGGCTCGGGGTTCAGCATGACGGAGATGCCGCCCCCCAGGACGAGGGGGTCCCGATCGCCGCGCGCGGAAGCCTGCAGCGGGATGCGTCCCCTCTCGAGCATCTCGAGAATGTTCGGGTAGTCGTTCTCGAAGGAGACGGAGAAGGCGACGAGGTCGAAGTCGCGAAGCGGCCGCCTCGACTCGAGGCTCGAGAGGGGAGTCGACCCCGGGGAGAAGGCCCCTTCGTCCCCGGGGTCCGGAAGGAAGACTCTTTCACAGAGGAAAGAGGGGGTACCGTTGAACAGGGCGTAGAGCGTCTGGAAGCCCAGGTTCGACATGCCCGTCCGGTACTGGTTCGGATAGGCCAGCGCAATGCGGATCCTGTCGCGCCACGGCGCGGTTGCACAGCCTTCTTCTTTCGAAAGGAGGGAGGATTTGCCCTGTTTGCGCCTCCCGGCCATGCTAGTCCGCCTGCCTCCTCAAAAACGTCGGGATCTCGAGGTTCGTGTCCTCGTCCTCGTCGGCGCCGCCCATCTTGATGGCCGCCTGGGCCGCCGTTGCCGCCTTTTCCTTGTCCTTGCGCAGGAAGGCCGGTGTGCTCAGGTCCTCGCGCTGGCGGTAGCTGCTCAGGTGCGAGACGTTGGGGGCGCTTTGCCGCTTCTTGCCGCCCTGCTCGAAGCCGGTGGCGATGACGGTGATCCGGATCTCGTCGCCCATGGTGTCGTCGATCACGGTGCCGAAGATGATGTTGGCCTCCTCGTCGGCCTCGGCCTGGATCAGGCCCGAGGCCTCGCTCACCTCGAAGAGGGTGATGTCGGGCCCCGCCGTGATGTTGAGCAGCACGCCGCGGGCGCCCTGGATGGAGTTGTCCTCCAGCAGGGGCGACGAGATGGCCCGCTGGGCCGCTTCGACGGCGCGGTTCTCGCCGCTGGCGATTCCCGTCCCCATGAGCGCGAGCCCCATCTCGCTCATGATGCTCCGCACGTCGGCGAAGTCCAGGTTGATGAGTCCGGGCACCATGATGAGGTCCGAAATGCCCTTCACGGCGTGGTAGAGGATCTCGTCGGCCTTCTTGAAGGCCTCGAGCAGCGACATCGTCTTGCCGCCCACGCTGAGCAGGCGCTGGTTGGGGATCACGATGAGGGTGTCGACGATCTTCTTGAGCTCCGCCAGTCCCTCCTCGGCCTGCCGCTCGCGCTTCTTCCCCTCGAAGAGGAAGGGCTTGGTGACGACGGCCACCGTGAGCGCGCCCATGCTCTTGGCGATCTCGGCCACGATGGGCGCCCCGCCCGTGCCCGTGCCTCCCCCCAGGCCGGCGGTGATGAAGACCATGTCCGCCCCGGCCAGCGCCGTCTTGACGGAGTCCATGGTCTCGATGGCCGCGCGCTTGCCGATCTCGGGGTCGGAGCCGGCGCCGAGGCCGCGCGTCACATCGTTCCCGAGCTGGACCTTCAGGGGCGCCAGGGATGCCCGAAGGGCCTGGGCATCCGTGTTGGCCGCGATGAAATCGACCCCCTGCAGCTCGTAGCTGATCATGGTGTTCAGGGCGTTGCCGCCGCCCCCGCCGATGCCGACCACCTTGATCCGGGCCGTCCCGCTGGACGCCGTCCCTCCATCCAGTAGTTCAAACAT
>CAYZKT010000210.1:0-4824 GCA_964478885.1 uncultured Syntrophaceae bacterium
AGGATATCCTTTTCGAGGCCCCAGAGGACGTCTTTCAGGAGAATCAGGCGGCCCGTGATGATCTCCATCTCGGCCGTGGCGAATCGCCCCGCCTCCGCTTCCAACAGGGCTTCTTCCCCTGCCAGGAAGGCTGCCATCTCTGGGACGAGGGACTTCAGCGATCCGGCCTTTCCGGGATTGAAGAAAAGGGACTGGAAATGGGGCTCCTGCCTCAGCAGTGCGAGGTCGCGCTCCATCTCCGCAAGCGGGCCCGTTCCGGACAGGTAGCCCTCGGGTTCGACCCTGCCCGCGATCACCCTCGAGAGCGGGGCCTTTCGGAGATCGGCGAAACAGGACGCGAGGTTGGCGCCTGCATCCAGGTCGGCAGGCTTCGGGCCGGACTTAACGGCGAGGATGCCGCCGATGCCGCAGAAGAGCACTGCCCTGTGCAGCGGGAAAAGGACAATCGAGAAGGGCGGGGTCTGCCGGGGGTCTCGGCCGAGAAAGAAGTGCCACGCCGCGAAGGATAGGCGGATTCGCCTGAAAATCGTTTTGACCATGGGTTCCTCTTACAGACCCTGCCGTTCCCGGGGTTCAACCTCGCGGCGGCAACGTCCCGTATCCCCCGGAGCGGCTCCCCGCAGGGGCTTGTCCCTACCCCCGGAAAGAGGGAAGGGCGTCCAGAGCACGGGATACGACAGCGTCCACAACGGACTGCAACCAGGCCGAACCGGCATCCGCAGACTCCCGGTCCAGGGCCCGGATGAAATCAACATAGTCACCGGCCCCCCCGGAGGAGAGCCGCTCATTCATTCGCGCAAGAAAGGCCTTGCGGCCGTCCTGTCCGGTGGAGTCGTCGGCAAGTCCCTCAAGCCTCTTCTCCGCCTCAGGCCAGTTCTGCAGAAATTCGCTCTTGTGTTTCAGGTGGATCGCCTTTGTCCGATCCTTGAGAACCTTCTCGGCCGTGTCAATGGAGGATTCCATCTTTGCAGCGAATGCGCGAAGCCTCTCGATCCGCTCCCCGACGGCTGTATCGAGGACCTCCAGGGCGCCCTCGTACAGTGCGGCGCCGCCCTCGAGGGACTGCAGGAACGGTCTGCGCACGTGCACGTACCACTGCCGCAGGGCCGCGAGGTTTCCGATGTAGAGCAGGTTGTTGCACACCTTGCGCCTCACCTCGCGGTACAGGCCGGGGTGGTGGGGGCGCTCGGAGCGCAGGACCGCTCCCCTCAGAAGCATCCCCCCGCGGGGGCAGTCGTCTTCCCACACGGTGCCCGCGGCGATGACCGTTCCGTAACCCAGCCTCACAGGTCCCACGAGACCTCCCTGGCCTCCGAGGAAAATGGGCGCCTCGCGCAGCATGACGCCCCGCGGGACGTCGCCGATGAGCGAGGCTGTGGCCTTGTCCTGGTTGGGCGTGTAGTTGAAGTGGATGTAGGAGCTGCCCACCTCGCTGTGGTTTGTTCGGTCCGTCCCGCCGGCCATCAGGCAGTCGCAGAAGTTGATGAGGCTCCCCAGGGTCACGAAGGGGAAGAGGATGGTCTGCTTGAGGCCCACGCCATGCGCGCCGGAGGCCTCCTCCTCGATGAGGCAGCACTCCCGCACCTGGGCCCCGGAGCCCATGGACGAGCGGGCGAGGAATACGGAGCGGGTGAAGGTGCCCCCCTTGAGTTCCACGCCGGGGCCGAGCGCGCAGTCGACGAGGGTGGCCGGGGACTCAAGGCCGATTTTCGAGCCGGGGCCGATGAGGGTCTTTTCGCCGGCCAGGCGGGTCCCCGGGTACAGGACGGTGCCCTTGCCGGAGATGCGCTCCGCCTCCACCTCGTCGCCGATCCAGACGGCCGATGGAAAGGGGATGGAAACCCCCTTGTCGAGCAGCGTCAGGATTTTTTTCGGGAGTTCCGTGGTCATGCCGTTTTCTCGCGGGGCGTCCTTTGACCCCCGATACGCTTCAATTATCGTGCCTTGCGGCCGAACATCCTCGAGAAAATCTCGTGGATCCTCGCATCGCCCGTCAACTCGGGGTGGAAGGTGGCCACGAGGACGTTTTTCTGCCTTGCCAGCACGACCTTGCCCTTGTAGAGGGCGAGCGGTTCCACCCCGGGGCCCGTGCTCACGATCTGCGGGGCCCGGATGAACACGGCGTGAAAGGGCTCGGGGCCGAGGGCGTCGCCCGAGATGTCGGCCTCCCGGCTGTCGACCTGGCGGCCGTAGGCGTTTCGCTCCACGTCGATGTCGATCAGGTTCAGCAGTTCCTGCCTGCGGCCCCCGAGGCGCTCGGCCATGACGATGAGACCCGCGCAGGTGCCGAATACGGGATTCCCCGATGCCGCAAATTCCCGGATAGGATCGACGAGCCCGAAATCGGCCATGAGCTTGCGCATCGTCGTGCTCTCGCCGCCGGGGATGACGAGACCGTCCACCTCGTCGAGCTCGCCGGGCAGTCGGATCTCCACGGCCTCGGCGCCCAGCGCCTTCAGCATCCGGATGTGTTCGCGGAAGGCCCCCTGGAGGGCGAGCACGCCGATTTTCATGAAGCGGTCCCCTCGTAGCGCGGGACGCCTGTCAGGGGCGGGACCCCGACGCCGGTGTTCCCTGCTTTCATGTCGGACGGGGGAGGGCCGGGACGGCGCAGGTTGCAGAGATTTCGATCAGATGGCATGGGACCCGACAGTGTCTATTTTGTTTTCCCGCAGGGGATGCCCAGCGCGGTCATCTTCTTCTGGAACGTGTTGCGGTTGATTCCCAGGAAGGCCGCAGCCGAGGACTTCACGTTCTTGTTCCGCTTGAGGGCGATCCGGATCAGGCCCCTCTCCACGAGGGCGAGGACCTCGTCGTACACCTGGCTCTTGGCGCCCTGGCCGGCCGACAGAACGGTGATCAGCTCCTCGAGCTTCTTCTCGAAGATTTCGTCGATACCGGGCAGTGTCGATGCCGTCTTGCGCGTGGGCGTGGCCTTCGTGGCGTTCATGTCCTCTCCTATTGTCTGCGGCGCTTGCTTCGCGGGACTCCCTGGTTGTTTCACGATACGATCTTCATGGCGGCGACAACCAGGAGCAGCGCCACCGCGATCCAGGCTGCGTACAGGTTTGCACGGTTCACCCCGGCCGCCTCGAGAATCTGCGGGGCGCCTTCCTCGACCCGTTCGGCGTCCACGCGGGCCAGCACGTCGCGGACGAGGTCGCCGAACCGCCCGTAGGCGTTCGACAGGACGTAGAAGCCCTTGGTCGTGGTCAGCACGAGGTAGACCTTCCTGCGGACCGCGAGGGCGCCCACGTGGGTGATGTCCGTCCAGGCGAGGGACCTCTGCCTGAAGAATTTCGACAGGACGAGGCCCGCGTCGCCGACAGCGACCTTGCGCAGGGCCGATTCGACGGCGATGACGGCCATGGGGACGAGCGCCGCGACCAGCAGGACCCGCTCCGCCGTTGTCCCCGGCCTGACGGTTGCCAGGACGAGGACGGCCAGCAATAGCACGGCGTTCAGGGCCAGCGGCACAACGAGTGCCCTGTTGATGGTGTAGATCCGGGTTGTCATGGGTTCCAACGACGGGTGTGTTTCCGTCAGTCCTTTCGCCGGAAGGTCCCGCTCTTCCCGCCCCGCTTGAGCACGAGCTGGATGTCCGAAAGGGTCATGGCCCTGTCCACGGCCTTGCACATGTCGTAGATGGTCAGCGCCGCGGCGCTGACGGCCGTGAGGGCCTCCATTTCCACGCCCGTGCGGCCCAGGGTCCGGACCGTTGCCTCGATCTCGACCGCGCCGCGCCGGGCATCGATCCGAAAGCTCACATCGACGGCCGTGAGTTCGAGGGGGTGGCACAGCGGGATGAGGTCGCTCGTTCGCTTGGCCGCCATGACGCCGGCGATTTTCGCAACGGCCAGCACGTCTCCCTTGGCGACCGACTGCTCCTCGATGGCCCTCGCCGTCTCCGGCTTCATGAAGACCTTTCCCCGGGCCACGGCCTCCCGGCGGGTCGTGCGCTTCTCCGAGACGTCGACCATCCGGGCCTTGCCTTTTTCGTCGAGGTGTGTGAACTGCGGCATGCTCCACCCGCGACGGCGGGATCGTCCGCCGCAAAAATAATGGCGTAAGCTAGCACAGAAGAAAAGGCCCGTCAAGGCGCTTGGCGTGCAGCTGCCGCGGCGGTGAGGAAACATGAAACATCCCGTTGTTGCTGGATAAATCCGGATTGCGGGAGTGTTACAATTTCGGTACGCGCCGGTTTCGCCGCTGCCGCCGTCACCCGAGCGAAACGATCCTCGAGCGGATGGGCCCGCCGAAAAACGTCCGGGCCAGGCGGTCGAACCGCTCCGTGAGGTCCGTTGTGAGGAACTCGCGCGTGCCTCCCCGCGAGAGCCTTCGTTCCACCTCCGGGTGGCGCCGGAGGTAGTCCGAGAGCTTGGCGGCGACGATGGGGCCCTGCTCGAAGAGCTCGACGCGGGCGGGCAGGTTGCGCCGGATCGTCTCGTAGAGGATCGGGTAATGGGTGCAGGCCAGAAGCAGCGTGTCGATCGTGCCCGCCTCGGCCATCAGCTCCGCCAGGTATTTTCGCACGATCAGCTCCGCCCCTTCCCAGTCCTGTTCCCCCGCTTCGATGATGGGCACGAGCAGCGGGCAGGCCTTCTGGAAGACCCGGATGGCGGGGTCGAGCTTCTCGATCTCGCGCAGGTAGGCCTCCGAGGCGACGACCCCCTCCGTGGCGAGCAGCCCCACCCTGCGGTACCCCCTGTCGGCCACCTCCTCCACGAGAGGCCGCACGACGCCAAGGACGCGGCGGTCGGGGAAGGTCACGGGCAGGTATTCCTGCTGGATGCGCCTCAGGGCCTTGGCCGACGAGGTGTTGCA
>CAYZKT010000211.1:0-4802 GCA_964478885.1 uncultured Syntrophaceae bacterium
ATCGCCGGGGTCGACAGCGGCAGGGTTCACCGGCAGGCCCCGCACCTCGGAGGGGGGGATGCCCGTCGAGAGCAGGATGAGGTCGTGGGCCGGGTCCTCGGCCACGATGCCGAACACGGGGTAGCGCTGGCCGTTCTGCGTGACGATCTCGGCATGGTCCACCCCGCGCAGCACATGGTGATTGGTCGCCACCACCCCGTCACCGCCGTAGAAGAACCCCGTGCCGTAGCCCTTGCCCGGACAGCTCACGAGCACCACGGAGGGGGCCACCCTCCGGTAGAGATCCTGGTTGCTGAGCGCGTACACCACGGGCTCGTCCGGTTTGGTCATCTTCACGACGACCCGCTGGGCGGCGTTCTTCACCCGTTTGGCGAACTGGTACTCCCGGCTCCCGCTGAGGTACTCGCGAAGCGCCGTGAAATGGTAGCTGGCGAAGCCGCTCGTGATGACGCCCAGGACGAGGACGATGGAAAGCACGACGCGGCGGCGCAGCAGCTTGCGGAGCCTCCGGTAGAACAGCACCGTGAGCAGGATCGTGATGTAGAACGGCCCCCGGATGACGATGGAGGGCTTCTGTGTCACCTCGATGGCCTGGCGCAGGAGGAGATAATCGCTGTAGGCGAAGGCAAAGGACACGCAGGCGAGGACGAAGCCCAGGAAGAACAGGGACCGGCGGCTGAAGGACTCCCGGAGCCTCCGGTAGAACAGCACGGCGAGCAGGAGCGCGACGAGAAAAAACGATGCGACGACGATCATCCGGGTTCCCGTCCCAAATCGTGATCCGCGGGGCCCCCGAAAGGCGGCCCTGCATATAGGGTATCGGCTCTTTTCGACGGGAATTGAGGGGAAAATCAGGAGTTGGCGGGTCGCCGGCCTGCGTCGCGCCCCGGGCCCGCGCGCCTACAACCGCCCCCGGAGCGTGGCGGCCTGGCGGAAATACTCCTGGGCAAGGTCGCCGCGGCCCCTCTTGTGCATGATCCCGCCCATCTGCTCGAGGCAGACGACCATGCCCTGCGTTTCCCCGATGCCCCTGAAGATCTGGAGGGCTTTTTCGAACTGGCTGAAGGCCAGGTCGTAGCGGTCGAAACTCAGGTTGTGCCTCGCCTTGTCGAGCAGGTCGGTCGCTTCCCCGATCTGCTGCGCGCGCCACTTCCGGTGTTCCTCCTGGATGCGGGCCTGCTGCTCCAGGGCCCGCTTCCTCTCCTGTTCGAGCTTGCGCTGCGCATCCCCGGGCTGCGGCGCCGGCTCGACCGACAGGGACTGCCCGGCGTAGACAACGGGCAGCTTCGCCACGGGAAACGGGCTGGAAGGGGTCAGGCCCGAGAGGATCTCCCCCGGCACGGCGATCCCGATGTGGGAGGCCTGGCGGTGGACGCGCGTCGCGATGCCGACGACGTCCCCCTTCATGTTCACCACGGGGCTCCCGCTCGAGCCCGGGGAAATGGGGGCCGAGATCTGGATCAACCGCTTGCCGCCCGGCACCGGCCGGATCGCGGAGACGAGCCCGTCGGTGATCGTCTGCGCGAGCTGGGGGTGATAGGGGGTGCCGATCACGACGATCTTGTCGCCCACCTTGGGAAGGGAAGACGTCATCCGGAGGGTTTGGATGCTGTCGACGGGCAGGATGGCGGACAGGATCACGACGTCGTTCTCCGCATCGGAGGCGGCGATGCCCCGGATGTCCATCGTCGCGCCGCTTTTCGTCCTGATCTTCAGGGACGACGCCCCCTCCACGACATGGTAGTTCGTGGCGACCATCCCCCAGGGGTCGACGAAAAACCCCGTGCCGTGCCCCCGCACCTGCCCGGACTCGTTCAGGTTGTAGACCACCACGACGGACGGGCTGACCCGTTCGTAAATCTCCTGCACGCTCAAGAACCCCTCACCCGCAGGGGCCTCCCTTGCGGGCGCCCAGGGGCCCGAATCGCCGGGGACGACGATCGCCTGCACCGGGGCCTCGGCCACCGGCGGGGCCCCCTGGCCCGCCGGAACCGGGGCGGCCCGCTTCGCGAGCCTGCCGTTGTCCATGAAGCCCAGCCAGGCGGCCGTGCCGGACAGCCCGAGGAGGATCGCCAGCAGGACGGCCATGCCGCCGGTGTTCAAGGCCTCCCGGAGCCGGTGGAAGAAGAGGACGACAAAGAAAAGCAGGACCAGGATGAGGCCGATGAGGACGTTCAGCATCGCATACGCTCCGGGTGGCTTGCTGGCCGGGGGCGGACCTGGCAGACCCCTCCCCCGGGGACACTATCCATTTGTTCTTTTCGGCTGATGTGGGGAAAAAATTGAGCGGCCGCTGATGGGAACAGACCGGCAGGGAGCGTTCAAGGATACAGGGGGAAAGAGCCCTGTCCCTTATCACTCATATACGTTTGTCACTTCTGTCACTTCCTTCACTTCGGTCACTGCAGCCTTGCGGCATTATTTGAATTCGCCCGTCTCGTCGAAGGGGATGCGGAAGGACGGGGCGCCCGTGTGCACAGACCCCTTGAGGCGGTAGGTGAACCCCGAGGCATAGCTTCCCTTTCTGGCTTCCGAGAGCTGCCGCAGGATGCTGGTGAGCCCCGTGTAGGCCTCTACCTGGACGACCTTCGTGCTCAGTCGCTCGATCGTCGCGCTCTGGTTGGAGACACCCCGGGCGAAGGGCTGCCCGTTGATCTCGAGCTCGAAGGACAGGCCGTTGACATCCAGATCCGTATCCGTGGGATTCTGGATGCGCAGCTCCATGAGGAACGTCTGTTCCAGGAGCCGCATCTCCTTCGGGGTGATGTTCACGATGTCAACGCGCGGCTTCTCCCCCGTCCAGAACAGGGACGCACAGCCGGAAACCAGGACCGTCAGGATCGTCAGCCAGGCCGCAACGACGTTTCGTCTCATTTCTACCGCCTCCAGGTCGTTCTTCGCACGCCCACAGGGTACCAGAATTCCGCCGGGAATGGAACCACGGACCGGCTCGCCCCGGCGAGGCCCGTCAGCCGCCCGGCGGGGCCCCGCTCGCCGCCCGGCGGGCCGCCGCGACGCCGCGCTCCGCCTCGTCCAGCAGGCAGCCCGCCACGCATCGATCGCGGCAGTCGCCGTCGCAGGGCTCGATGTGGATCGTGACGCTCGCGCCCGGGAAGCGCCCGCGGATCTCCCGCGCGAACTCCTGCGTGATGCGGTGGGAGGCCTCGACGGTCATCGCGGGATCCACCTTGACGTGGAATTCGACGAAGCGAAAATGCCCGGACTTGCGGGTCCGCAGCTGGTGGTACCCCTTCACGACGGGTCGGTGTTTCCGGATCAGGGACTCGATCCAGGCGACCTCGTCGCCCGGCAGCCTCGCGTCCAGCAGGTCCCGCGCGGACCGCCTCGTCAGGTCCCACGCCGCCTTTACGATCAGCGCGGCCACGCCGAGGGCCGCCGCGGGGTCCACCCAGTTGAGGTCCACGCCGGGAGCGACGTGCGACGCGATCCAGATGGCGCCCAGGCCCGCCATGACCCCGGCCGAGGTGTACACGTCGGTGCGCAGGTGCCACCCGTCGGCGATGAGGGCCACCGAATCGGTCTCCCTGCCCACCTGGAACAGCTTCCGCGAAACGGCGGTGTTGACCGCGGCCGACAGGAGCATGACGGCCGCGCCCCAGGAGGCCATGTCGATGGGTTCGGGACGGATGATTCTCCCCACGGCCTCGTAGACGATCCACCCGGCGGCCAGGAAGATCAGGAGGGCCTCGACGGTGCCCGAGACGTTCTCGATCTTGCCGTGCCCGTAAGGGTGCTCCCGGTCGGCGGGGATACCGGAGGTGCTGACGGAATACCAGGCGATGCCCGAGGCGACGAGATCGACGGCGGAATGAATCGCCTCGGACAGGACGGAAACGGCGCCGATCGCAAGGCCCACGGCGAGCTTCAGGGCGACCAGCGCCGCGTTGGAGAAGACCGACAGCAGCGCGACCCGTCTTTTCCGTTGTTCCCTGTCCATGGCAGTGCCGTCCTTTGCCCGGTCGAGAGGATCATACACCACGGGCCCGCTTGCGGGAAGCGCTTTCGACGTTCCCGCCTTGCTTTTTCGGGGCCTCTCCCGTATGGTTCCGTCAGGCTTTGATCTTCGGGCTGCAGCGAGACCATGGACAACGAAAAGAAAATCCTCCTATTCCCCGTGGCATCTCACTTCCTCTTCCACTTCTACGAGATCGCCTTCCCCGCGCTCGCCATTCCGCTGACGCTCTCGCTGGGCATGGAGCTCAAGGACGTCCTCGCCCTGGGGTTCCCGATGTACCTGCTCTTCGGCCTCGGCGCTCTGCCCTGGGGCCTCTTCGCCGATCACACGACCAACCGGCTTGCGCTGATCATCGGCTTTTTCGGCGTTGCCGCGGGTTCGTTTCTCACGTCCCTCTCGACGACCCCCTCAGGCATCCTGTGGTCGCTTGCCGTCATCGGGGCCTTTTCCTGCATCTGCCACCCGGCGGGCATGGGGCTCATCTCGCGCGCCATGAAAAGCAGGGGTACGGGCCTGGGCCTTTTCAGCGTCGCGGGGACCGTCGGGCTCATCGTGGGGCCTTTCCTGGCGGGGCTCATGAACTGGCTGGCGGGCTGGCAGATCGCGTACGCCGTCATGGGGGCCGTAAGCCTGCTGTGCGGGATCGCCCTGCTCTTCACCCGTCTCGACGAGACGCCGGTGGCGCACGAGAACACGACCGCGGGCAACGGGGCCGGCAACAACGCCTTTGCCGCCGGCGTCGTCATCCTTTTTTTCTGGATTGTCCTGCTAGGCGGGCTCGTCTACCGGATCAACATCGTCGCGCTGCCCGCGTACCTCGAATTCA
>CAYZKT010000212.1:0-4710 GCA_964478885.1 uncultured Syntrophaceae bacterium
GGTGCTGTTGACGAGCTTGTCGATCTCGGCCTGGCTCAGGCCCTTCTGCCGGCCCGCGGCCTGGATGTTGCTCTTCAGGGAGCCCTGGAAGTCCTTCCACTTCCGGACCAGCTTCGCCTCGTCGGTCTCGCCGGTGAGGATGACGCGCATGTCGTGGTCCGACGTGCCGCCCGTGAGCGGCCCCTTGTACTTCTGCTGGCTGATCCAGGAACCCACGCCGGCGGCCTCGGTGCCCGTCTGCTTGACGGTCTGCTTGACGGCGTCGTTCATGACGTCGAGGGCGACCTTGTCCTTTGCGGCCGGGGCCGCGAGGGCGCCGGGGGCAGGGCTCAGCAGCAGAAGTGCGAGGACGGAAAGGACGACGACGACGTGCGATGCAGGGCGGTTTCTCATGGGTTGACAGGCTCCCGGGGGTGATGATGCGGGGCAGCCGCGGCAGGGGTGCCCCGAGAGCCGGAGGGATGCAAGAACCATGCGGGGAAAGGAGGGAAAGGGCAAGGGGCCGGGGCCCCGCGGGCGGTCGGGGGAACGACCGCCCCGTGCGGGTTTTCGGCGAAAGGCGGGCGGGCGTCTACCGGGAGCGGGCCTCCGCCAGGAGCGCCTCGATCTGCCCGTCTTTCTCCTGCCAGAGCTGCTGCACCCAACGGTGCATGGCGTCGCGGAAGGCCGGGTCGCCCTCGTAGTCGCCCTGCATGAGCTCCTGCGGGACCTCGAGGGTCCTCATGCGCACGGTGATGCGCCGGACCTTGCCGCAGAGAAACTCCCAGAAGGTGGGGATCCCGTCGGGGTAGACGATCGTGATGTCCAGCAGGGAGTGGAACTTGCCGCCCAGGGCGTTCAGGGCCAGCGCAAGCCCCCCGGCCTTGGGCCGCAGGAGGTACCGGTACTCGCTCTGTTGCCGGGCGTGCTTGGCCGGGGTGAAGCGCGTGCCCTCGAGAAAGTTCATGACGCTCGTGGAAATGGTGGCGAACTTCTCGCAGGCCCGGCGCGTGGCCTCGTAGTCCTTGCCCCGCTGCTCGGGGTGCTTCTCCAGGAAGGCCGCGCTGTGGCGGTAGAGGAACGGGTAGTCGAGCGCCCACCAGGCAAACCCCATGAAGGGCACCTTGATCAGCTCGCGCTTGATGAAGAACTTCAGCAGGGGGATGCGGCGGTTCAGCAGGTGCTGCATCACGAAGATGTCCACCCAGGTCTGGTGGTTGCTGACCACCAGGTACCAGCCCCGGTAGTTCAGGCCCTCGAGCCCCTGCACGTCCCACTCGGTCCTCTGGGTGAGGCGCATCCAGGCGCTGTTGCAGGCGATCCAAATCTCCCCGATCCAGTGGAGGATGCGGTTCAGCAGCCGGGTCAGAGGCGGGACGGGCAGCAGAAACTTCGGGACGGCGAACACGAGCAGCAGCGACACCCACACCACCACGTTGACGGCCAGGAGCAATGACGCGATGACTCCCACGAGAAAGGACGGCAGAAAATTCAGCATGATCTCATTCCCACGTGCATCTCATGTCAGGGCCCGGCGCCGGGCCCGTTCGGTTCCAGTCCCCGGCGCGCCGTCAGGGGATGATCAGCGTCGCCCCCCGGGTCGCCCGCGATTCGGCGGCGCGATGGGCCGCGGCCACGTCGTCCAGCTTGAACCGGGCGCCGATCTGCGCCTTCACCAGGCCCGCCGAGACGGCCTCGAACAGGACGGCGGCGTTGGCCCGGAACACGGCCGGGTCCGCGTTGTGCGGGAACACGGAGGGCCGGGTCAGAAAGAGACAGCCTTTCTTGTTGAGCAGCTCGGGCTCGATCGCCGGGGCCGGCCCGGAGGCTGCGCCGTAAATGACCACCATCCCGAAGGGGGCCGCGCAGTCGAGGGACTTGAGGAAGGTGGCCTTGCCGACGGAGTCGTAGACCACGTCGGCCTTCCTGCCCCCCGCGGCCTGCAGGAAGAGCTCCGGCCAGTTCTCCCTGGAATAGTCGACGGCGGCGTGACAGCCCGCCTCGCGGGCGTCGGCGCACTTCTCGCCGGAGCCGGCCGTCCCGATCACCGTGGCGCCCAGCCCCCTGGCCCAGCGGCACAGGATCTGCCCCACGCCGCCTGCGGCCGCGTGAACGAGGACGATCTCGCCGGGCCTGACGGGGTGGGTCTTCTTGAGCAGGTACTGGGCCGTGAGGCCCTTGAACAGGATCGCCGCGGCCTCCTCGTCGGACACCCCGGCCGGGATGGGGACCAGCCGCTCGGCGGGCACGTTGCGCCGGTCGGCGTAGGCGCCGAGGCCCGCGTTCATGTAGGCCGCCCGGTCCCCGGGGCGCAGGTTCGCGACGCCGGGGCCCACGGCCTCGACGACGCCCGCCGCCTCGTGGCCGAGCCCGGTGGGCAGCGGGATTGGGTAGACGCCCCGGCGCTGGTAGATGTCGATGAAGTTGAAGCCGATCGCCGTCTGGCGCAGCTGCACCTCGCCCGCCGCGGGCGGGGGCAGCTCGACCGCGGCGACGGTCATCCTCTCCGGGCCGCCGAAGGCTTCCAGCCTCACCGCTCTTGCTTTTTTCATCACCGTGCCCTCCCCTGTGACTGACGTACCCACGGGGTACACCATGCCTGCTTATTTTTCAATAGGCGAGATTCCCGGGTGACACGGAGTGGAGCGGACGGGGTTTTGATTTATGAGAGGATCGGCGGGATCATTTTTCCAATGTTGTCGATCAAGATCGGGATGTGCTTCCTCACCACTTCCCAGATTCGATCCTGTCTGATCTCACCGTACTCATGGGCGAGGACATTTCGCTGCGCGATGATGGCTTTCCAGGGAATTGCCTTCTGCTCGGACTTTGTTCTTTCTGAAACCTTGCGCGCCGCCTCGCCTATGATCTCAAGGGCTCGCTCACAAGCCATCTGGACCTTTCGGTCCCGGAGGTACTGCTCGTAGCTGATTTCATCCGTGAAGCTTCTGATGGCTTTGGCGGCATCGAGCATATCCCAGAGATAAGCCTTGTCTCGTTCCTCAGGCTGCATAGATGACTTTCCTGCTCGACAGAATGGACTGGCGCCTGAAGGGATTTCGCAGGGCCTCTTTCTCTACGAGATCGACCGGGCGTCCAAAGACGTCACACAACTCATCGGCCATGCTCACCAGATCGAACAGGCTCCATCGAGCATCGGCGAAAAAACTCACGAGGACATCCACATCGCTGTCGGGCCGGAAATCATCCCGCAAGGCGGAGCCGAACAATGAAAGTTCCTTCACCTTCCATTGCTTGCAGAATGAATCGATCTTATCTCTGGGAATTTCCATAACGATCTCTCGATGATCCCGTGTATGTTTACTACGTTAAATCCCCTGTAGAGTCAACGGGCTCTTTAGAATTTGTCGTGCCGCGAGACAGCAGCCCCAAAGGCCGCGGAGGTCGCCTTTTCTTTTGAGAGAGGGGGCATCAGGGCTTGCGGGCGAGAAATGCCGAGACGGCGCGGGCGATCTTCTCCCCCTCGCACAGGACGGCGAAGTGCCCGCACTCGCTTTCGAGCACCAGGGTCTCGGCCTTCAGGGCCCCGGCGAGGGCCAGGGAGGGCTCTGGGCTCACGAGGAGGTCGCTGCGCGATACGACGAGCAGGAGCTTCGCGCGGATCGCCCGGGCGGCCTCCCGCTCGGCCGCGCCGGCGTAGATGTCGTGCTTCGTCATGGCCCGCAGCTGCCGGGCCCAGTTCGTGAAATCATAACGCGCGAGGACCGCCTCCGGCTCCTGCGGCGGTCGATCCCGGTCCTGCGCAGGGGTGAGCGCGAGCAGGGCGATCAGGGCGGCCAGGGTCTCCGGCCCCCGGGCTTCGCTCGCGGGCAGGGAGCCCGCCGCATCCAGGGCGCGAAGCCCCGCGTCGTAGAGGGCAAGATCGGACGGGGCCGCGCGGGGGGTCCCCGCGATGGAGACGGCCCGCTGCGCGACGCCGGGCAGGGTGCGCGCCCACTGCAGGGCCTGCATGCCGCCCATGGAGACGCCGACGACGGCGTGCAGCCGCTCGAGGCCGAGGTACGCCGTCATCACCCGGTGCTGCGCCCTCACCAGGTCTCGCACGGTGAACTCCGGGAAGGAGCGGCCGGGCTGCAGCCTGCTGTTGGAGGGCGACGAGGAGACGCCGTTGCCGAAGGCGTCCACGGCCACGACGAACCAGCGCGACGTGTCGGCCAGCTTTCCCGGCCCGACCAGGCCCAGGTTGACGAGGTCCTGCGAGGTGCCGCCGAACCACGTGGGGAAGAGGACGGCGTTGGAGCGCTCCGGGTTGAGCGTGCCGAAGGTGCGGTATCCCACGCGGCACTCCCGGATCGCGCCGCCTGCCTCGAGCGGGAAGTCCCCCAGGTCGGCCAGGCGCAGCTCGCCCTCGGCGCGCAGGGGAGGCGGGGCCGCGAGGGCGGCAAGAAGCGCAAGCAGCAGGGTTGTCCGGATGAAGGCTCTCATGGCTTCACGTCGTACCCGGGTTCGGCGCAAAAAGCAAGCCCGCCGGGGCGGCGGCAGGTTTTGACAAACGGCCCCGTTTCCTCTATGAGTACGGGTGCGCAAACACGCGGGCGGCGCCCCGATCAACCCGGCAAAGGAGAACGTGCCATGCAGACAGCGGATCTGGAGAAGTACATCGAGAAGGCCCTGGCGGAAGGCGTCAACCACGCGAAGGTGATCCACCCGAGCACGGTGGTCACGGCGGCGTGGGTGCGGATGAAGTGCCTCTTCGGCTGCCCCTACCGG